>JANLPT010000294.1:0-7458 GCA_031367405.1 Bryobacteraceae bacterium | reverse complement strand
CGGAGCCTGGTCGCCTTCCCCGATGGCCACGTTTACGTCAATCCCACGGGCACACCTGCCATGGCTAAGGCCGGCTCGGGAGACATTCTTACCGGGCTCATCGCGAGTCTGCTCGCCCAGTTTCCCACCAGCCCGCAAGCGGCGATTCTCGCCGCCGTTTGGCTACACGGCAAAGCGGGCGAGTTGGCGGAAGCCAAACTTACTGAGCGCTGTGTGATCGCCACCGACTTACTCACTTATTTACCCGATGCCTTCCGTGACTTACTCCACCCATAGCGAAGACGAGACCATGGCCCTCGGCCGCCAACTCGCCGCCCACTGGCCGGCCCAAGCCCTGGTGCTGCTGATTGGCGACCTCGGTGCCGGCAAGACGACGCTCACCAAAGGCATTGTCGAAGGGCGTGGCTTCAACGACCCCGTCACCAGCCCCACCTTCACCCTGATCCACGAATACGGCCACCCGCCGCGCATCTTCCACATCGACCTCTACCGGCTCGAAGAAGCCCATGAAGCCGCCGCGCTCGGCCTTGACGAACTCCTTGATCGCCCGGCTCTCACCTTGGTGGAATGGGGCGAACGCTTCCCTGAACTGTGGCCCGCCGGCCGCATCGAAGTAAAGCTCCAACGCCTGCCCGACGAGTCACGGCGCATTGAAGTGATATTATTTGGGCACCATGAAACGACGTAACTTCCTCGGCACCTCCAGTGCAGCCGCCGCCGGCGCTGCTGCCGCAATGGCCGCGCCCAGCGCCAAATCTTTCCACCCTTCGCTTTCCGGCAAGCCCGGCATCCTCAAACTCGGCACCCAGAATGCGGACGACGACGTGAGCCTCGGCTTGTTTGCCGCCTTTGGACTGACCAGTATTTGCAGCGGTCTTCCCTCACGCAAATACGACGAAAAATGGAGCGTCGACAGCCTGAAGGCCTTGAGGGAGCGCGTCGAAAAACACAAGATCAATCTCGACATGGTGCCGCTGCCCCTCAGCTCGGCTTACATCACCAAGCACGAATTCCCGGACATCATGAAGGGCAACAGCCCGCAACGCGACCGCGACATTGAAGATGTCTGTAACATCATTCGCAATATTTCGCGGGCCGGCATTCCCGCCGCCAAGTACAATATGAGCATCCTGGGCGTGGTCCGCACCGAAACCAGCATCGGTCGCGGCGGCGCGACGCTCAGCACGTTCAACTACGAAAAAGGCAAGCAGGATCCGCCTCTCACCGAAGCCGGTGCCGTTCCAGCCGACATTTATTGGGAACGCATCACTTACTTCCTCGAACGCGTCGTCCCCGTCGCGGCCGAGTACAAAGTGAAAATCGCCTGCCATCCCCACGATCCCGGCATGCCCAAAGGCAAAGGCTGGCGCGGCGTCGAGACGGTGCTGGGCAGCTTCGAAGGCCTGAAGAAATTTGTCAGCATCAAGGAAAATCCATACCACGGCCTGAACTTTTGCCAGGGCACCATCTCCGAGGACTTAGAGAATCCGAACAAGGAGATCCACGAGATCATCCGTTACTTCGGCAACCGCAAAAAGATCTTCAACGTACACTTTCGCAACATCAAGGGCAAGTTCCTCAACTTCCAGGAAGTGCTGCCCGACGACGGCGACGTCAATTTTCTCGAATGCATCAAGACCTACAAAGAAGTTGGCTTCGACGGAATGGTGATGCCAGACCACGTTCCGCACATCCCCGGCGACCCTCGCGGCCAACAAGCTTTCGCCTTCTCCTTCGGCTACATTCGCGCCTGCATCCAAATGGTGGAAGGCTGGAACAGCGAAGCTTTGGCCCGAAATTCGTAGGAACATTCAACACACTTATGGACTACACTAAGAGCATGGCCGTTCAAATGGCATTATCTCCGGTCGAGGCACCGGAACTCCAACTGATGGTAGAGCATCCTCGCGAGGATTTTATTCGCCGGTATGCCGCCCAGGTAATGGGAGATGGGCGACGCACCGAAGTCTGGCTGCACAGCGAGATCCCTTCCTTAGGGTTTGCGACTCCGGAATCGCTGCTGCAATCCACTGCTGAAGAGAGCCTGCGTCGGGTTCTTAAAGTATTGATTCAGATCGACTACGGCGTGATTGGCTAAGCTCTTTTGCCGCCCAGTCCGAAGACTATGCGGGTCTACCGCATCTACAATGAACGCCGTTCGCCCGGCGACTCTATGGGCGCAAAACTCCTCGGCGGTCGTTGGAATCCGAAGGGCTACGGCGTCCTTTACGCTTCCACTCATCTGTCGCTTTCCTGCCTGGAAAAACTGGTTCATTTCGGAAATCGACCGGCCCCGGGCAAAATGCGGTATGGCTGGACGGACATCCCCGAGGTCCACGACTCCCTCGATTCCCAACGGGAGTATGTTCACCGAGGCGAACTTTTCACCGCTGAAATCGGCAAGCAATGGATCGTTCATGCCCAAACTCTCGCTGTCCGCGTTCCGTCCGTGTTGATTCCCGAGGAGGACAATGTCCTCCTCAATCCCTTTCACCAGGACTACGGCTCCCTCGTCTGGAACGCAAAACCCTTCGATTGGGACCAGCGTCTCGTCGATCTGATGCGCGACTCGCCCGCCCTCAACCCGGGCTAATCGATTACCGCCCTCGCGGCTCGACATGCGCATCCTGGCGAATGCACCACGATCCCGCACAGGCCCGCCAACCCTCCGTTGTGCGCTCCAACTCTACGTCAGCACTCAACTCCGCAGCGGAAGCCCAGCGCTTCTTCGACTGATGAAAATCAACCTGCCGCTGATAGTAAGCCTGTAACTTCTCCCTCACCGCCCAAGTCCCGTCGGGCCGAAACGCTCCTCCGCTAAACTGCACATAACCCCAATGCTCCGGTAAGTGCATATTTACTTTCCCCTGCGGCGACCATACCCAGTTATCTTCTTTCTTCCCCGCCACTCGCCGGTACTTACCGGCCACTAACTCATGCACCCACTCCACGCGCGAAAAGTTTACCCGCCACTGGTCCCCGGCGCGCGGCGGCAACGGCATCCTGGCTCTTACGCCGAATGCCGCCCAAGGGATGGCGATTTCCACGCTCCAGCCGCCATCGATACCGCGCGAATCATTTAATGTCCCGCGGACGGATACGGCCGTCCGCAAGCCTGGAATCTCCCAACCATTGTTCGCGCTTCCTCCATCTTTATAGGGCTTGGGCAGAAATAGGTCCCAACTTGTATTCAGCGCATTGATCTCGAACTCAAAATATTCATGGCTATCTCCGTTCGGATCGACAAACACTTCAAAGTCATTGTCCTGGAAAATCACCGCGTCGTGCTTCGTGAGAGTTCCCCAGACGTGCGGCTCCGATAACTCGGCGGCGATATAGAAATACTGGGCGTCCCACATCATGCGTGCCCGCGTCCGGAAGCGAGGCTGCGGCTTAGCGGCACCTTCGATATCGACAAATTCAGCCGTCCAGGGTGCCGCCCGCCATTGCTCGTCGATCACGCCATCGATCCTCACTGGCGTCGAAGCTCGCGGGCAAACGTAGCTCAGAGGCTCGGCCATCAATGCCAGTAACAACAAAATCATCACTTACCCCCAAAGTTGACGCGACTTAGCTTTCCTCGCCAAACTCTTCATGATACGTTCCAGACCGCTGCCGAATGGCTGGTCGGTCGTCAGATAGGTCCACGTTGCTCCCCGCCGCGCGGGCAACTCACCGCCGGCCTCCAACTCTACCTGATCCCACAACGACTTGAATAAATGGTCGATCGTCCGCAGATACTCGCTCAGCGGATCGCGCCCTCCCAGATTCAGCCAAGCGAAGCCCGTCTTCAACTCCGCCACTTCCTCCAGGAAGCAGGCCCAAGCCTCATCCACCGCCGCCAACCGGCCCGCCTCTGCGGGTAAGTCAAGCAATACTTCCCGCTGCGCCAACACCGCATGCCGTTGGCCTTCCAGCACCCGCTCATACTTATCCAGAAAAATGCGCGCGTCCAAATGCTGGCCCTCGGCGCGACGCTGCAACATACTAATATCATCTACCGTACGGATGGGCTCATCGTCATCGCGAAAGCGCCTGACTAAGTCATCTTCCAGCGAAACAAAGAAGCGCGAACTGCCCGGATCGCCTTGGCGGCCCGCCCGGCCGCGCAGTTGATAGTCAATCCGCCGGCTGGCATGGCGGCCCGTCCCGATTACGTGTAAGCCGCCTAACTCATCGACGCCCGGCCCCAAGATAATATCGACTCCGCGCCCGGCCATATTCGTCGAAACCGTCACCGCTCCCCGTTGGCCCGCCTGCGCGATCAAAGCCGCTTCCGTCGCTTCATGGCGCGCATTCAACACCTGATGTGGCACGTCCGGTAAATAGGCGCTTAACTGCTCGGAGGCTTCCACCGAATCGGTGCCGACTAACACCGGCCGGCCGGTCGCAGAATAAACACGAACCTCTTCGGCAATGGCCTCCAACTTCGACGCGCGTGTCTCGAATAGACGATCCGGAAAATCCTGACGAATCATGGGCCGATGCGTGGGCAGCACCTCAGCCTCCATGCCATACATCCGGGCAAACTCCAGCGCTTGCGTCGCAGCCGTGCCCGTCATCCCGCAAAGGTGGTCATATTGCAAAACGTAGTTCTGCAAAGTGATCGACGACAATACGCGACCTGGATCGCGAATCGCCAGGCCCTCTTTCTCTTCCAAAGCCGCGTGAATTCCGGCCGGCCAACGGCGCTCCTGCGCCATGCGGCCCTTGAATTCGTCCACCGGAATCACGCGCCCCCGATGCACCAGATAGTCCGTATCGCGCGTCAGCAAATGGCGAGCATGAATGGCATGATAGACGGCGGTCAGCTGCGGCATATCCTCGTAGACATTGCCCATCAGACGCTCAATCTCCAGCAAGCCCGCGTCAGTTAATTGCACGTCGGGCTGCCCACCCGAATGCGCAGGATTCAAGGTAAAGTGAAGTCCCGGCTGCAATTGCTGCACCGCCAACGCCGCTTTGGTGGCTCGCTCGATCGCCCCTTCGGTTTCGCCCGCCAACACTAAAGGAATGCGCGCCTCATCGATGAGGATGGAGTCCGCTTCGTCAATCAGCGCGGCGTGCAACCCGCGCTGGACCCGCTCCCCCCGAGTCAAAGCGCGGCAGTCGCGCAGATGGTCGAAGCCCGCCTCGGTCGCCGCGATGTAAGTAACATCGGCCGCATACGCCACGCGGCGTTCGGCCTCCGTACTCGCCTGCCGGATCCAAGCCGCGCGCAAACCTAAATACTGGTAAGCCGGGGCCATCCACTCCGCATCGCGTTGCGCCAGATAATCATTGGCCGTCAGGACATGCACGCCATGCCCCGCTTCGGCCAGCACAGCCGCAGCAGGCATAGCCGACAACGTCTTGCCCTCGCCGGTCTGCATCTCGACGATGCGGCCGGCGAGCAGCGCCTCGGCGCAACGAATCTGCGTGGGGAAAAGCGTAAAGCCTAAAGTGACACGTGCTGCTTCAACGGCACGCGCAAAAATGTCCGGCATACTGGCACCAGCCGGACTACGCCTCTACCTCAGGCGACTTAGCCGGCAACTCAGCCGGGCCGGGCGGCATCTCGCCCGGCACCTTCCGCGCATTCTCGAAGAGGAAGTTGCGCGTCTTCCAATCGCGAATCTGGCTCGCGACGTTGGCCATAATCCCGTCTTTTTCCCAACGCTGACGCACCGCGATGGGCGGCTCGCGCCGTTCCCGCGCCACCCGCTGAATCTCGCGATCCAGATCTTCCTGCGACGCGTCAATCGATTCCGCCGTCGCAATGCGGTCCATCAGCACACTGGCTTTCACCTGGCGCGCCGCAGTCTCTTTGCGCGCCTCGCGGATCTTATCCCAATCCAGATTCATCTGGCTGGGGTCGCCGCCGTTCTGCTGCACCATCTGCAAATAGTTCTCGACGTCAATCTGAATCTGCCGTTCGATCCAGGCCTGCGGCACGCTGAACGGATGCTGGTCCACCAGCTGATCCAACAGCAAGCGCTTCGAGCCCTCTTGCGCGCTGGTCTCTTTGCCGCGCAAAAGCTGAGTGCGCACCGCATTCTTCAGTTCATCGAAAGTCTGGAAATCGCCCAGATCCTTAGCGAAATCGTCATTCAACTCCGGCAATTCCTTGCGCCGCAGTTGGTTCAATTTGATGTGGAACGTCACGGTCTTGCCGGCCAGCTTGTCATGCGCGTAGTCCGCCGGATACACCACCGTCACGTCCTGGCTCGCCCCCGGCTCCAAACCCGTAATCGCCGCCGTAAACTCCGCCATCGTGCTCGCCGCACCGATCTCCAGTTGCAGATCCTTCGTGCTCACCGGTTCGCCATCCACTCCCGACGTGCTCTCCAAATCGACCACCGCGAAGTCGCCCACTTTGGCTGGACGCGGATCTTCGTTCACAAACTGCGCCTTGTCCTCGCGAATCTCGGCGATGCGCTTGTCCAACTCTTCGTCCTCGATCACCGGCTCGTTGTAGATCACGTCGAGATTGCGATACTCGCCTAATTCAAACTCCGGCGTCACCTCGAAGCGCGCCTTGAAGCTCACGTCCATGCCGTCCAGGTAATGCATGTCGAGAATGTCCGGGCGGCCGACCACCGAAATCTTGTCCGCTTGAAACCGCTCTTGCAGCGCCTTGGGGATCAACGATTCGAGTGTCTCCTGCCGGATCTCGCCCGCGAATTTCTGCCGCACAATGCCCATCGGAGCTTTGCCCGGACGAAAGCCCGGCAGACGCACCTTTTGCGTGTAGCCTTGCGCGATCCGTTCGCTTTCCTTCTCCACCTCGTGTGCCGGGATGGTGAACTCTAATTCGTGTTGACAACCTTCAATCAGCGCCATGGCTTAAATCAATCTCATTTATGGGGAAAAATCGGGAAACAGGCCCGCAGGACCTGCTTAGTAGCATTGTAACAGCCCGTGCCGCATAATAACTGTGCGATGCCCGACCTCCGCCGACCCATCCTCGCCGTTCTGTTCTGCACCTACATGGTGATGCAGACCCGTTTTGCCATCGGGACGATGGCCATCGTCGTCGACCCCGCTTTTCTAAACCCCGAGCTAGTGAACGCAGTGAACGATTCGCTCGAATTCGGCCCCAACGATCTACGATTGGTCGGCCCCGGCGCAAAGGAGAAGGATCGCCTCGTCGAGTTCAACGGACGACCCGTCATTGACCGCCATACCCTCTATGTCGAACTCATGCGGAGTTCGCCGGGCCCCACCAGAATCACCCTTGCCCGCGGCACCGAACGAATCCAAGTGGAGTATCAGGTAAAAGTCCTGGTCGACTCCTCCCAAAGCTTGTTTGGCGGCTTGGTCACCTTCACGCTCAATGTCCTTGTTCCCTTTCTTTGCATCATCCTGGGCTTCTTCGTCGCCTGGCAAAGGCCCCGCGAATCGCAAGCCTGGATTCTCCTGATCGCGCTGCTTGGCTGGTCGCAGCTGATTAATTCGAACAGCTGGAGCCGTTATGGC
>JANLPT010000274.1:0-15576 GCA_031367405.1 Bryobacteraceae bacterium | reverse complement strand
ATGGCCAACGGCCTCGGCCTCCTCCGGCTGATGGAGGCGGGCGGAGAGCGAGATGAGATTCACCCAGGCTTGCGCCAGCTTAGGGTCGGCGGCGAGAGCGCGCCGCTGAAGCGCGGCGGCGGGCCGAAGTTGCCCCTGGCGATCGAGAGATTGGGAGGCGCGCAACAAGCCGGTGGCGCTGGCGTCAAGGGCCTGGACGGCGGCCATGGCGGGGTCGTCCAGGGGGGGCGCGAAGAGCTTGTCGCGCTCATAATTCACGAGCGCGGCGTCGGATTGGGCGCGTTGGCCGCGTTGGCGATAGACCCCGGCGAGGGCGAATCGGGCGGCACCGTACTGGGGGAAAAGCTCAATGGCGCGTTGGAACGCGGCCTGAGCCTGGAGGCCGGTGGAGCAGCGGCCCAGGCCGTAGTGGGCGGCGGCGAGGGACTCGTCAGCGGCGAGGAGGGTTTCGTATTCGCGGCGGGCTTCGGCGGCCTGTCCGGAAGCGTAGAGGGTGTCGGCCAGCAGCAAGCGAGCGGGGAAGGAATCGCGTAATTTCAGCGCGGCGCGCAAGGGCGCGACGGCATCGATATAGTGGCCGTCGGCGGCGAGGGTGGAACCCCAATAGTAGGGATAGTCGGGCTGGGTGGGGTCGAGGCCGACGGCGCGGTCATAAGCCTGGGTGGCGGCGGCAAGCTGGTGGTGGGCGTGCAGTGCCATGCCGAGCCGGGCGACGAGGGCGGCGTCATGGGGGTTTTTGCGGGCGGCGACGAGAGACGCCCCGATCACCTCGCGCACCGAGGTCTGCGTACCGGCCAGATCCACCGTGGGCAGGTCTGGCAGCGCACGCTTCGGCTGGCACCCGGCCAACAGCATGAGAGCGATCAGCGCCAGCGACCGGGTAATGGGTGCCAGGTAGTGGGTCAATGAAATGCGGATACTACTCTTTCACCGGGGAAGCGGCCTTCAGGAACGCGAGCAGCCAAGTATCGACCTCGGCGACTTGCTCCGGGATGTTGTTGTGGCCGGTTTCGAGTGCCAGTAGCAGTTTCTTGCGCCCCGGAATGACGTTGTAAGCCGAGTACATGGAGGTAGGGGGACAGGTCTCGTCGTTGAAGCCCCAGGTGTAGAAGCCTGGTACGGTAACGCGGCGGGCGAAGTTTACGACGTCGTAGTAGCGCGAGGTCTCGATCTTTTCCGGCGACCGGTGCGCGAGCGGGCCCTCGGCGGCGCGGAACATGTGCGGCCAACCGCCGGCCCGATTCTGGAGATAGCCGGTGACGTCGGCCAGCGCCGGGTAGTAGGCGGCCAGGCCTTTGACGCGGTTGTCCAATGCGGCGGTGACGATCGACAGTGCGCCGCCCTGGCTGCCGCCGGTGACGGCCAGATTCGCGCCGTCCCATTTGGAATGGCTGGTGAGAAAGTCGTTGGCGCGGACGCATCCGAGATAGACGCGGCGGAAATAGTAGCGGTCGCGATTGTCGAGTCCGAAGGCGTTGTAGCCAGCGAGTGCGCCGGTGCCGAGGGAGTCGTAAACGGATTGGTCCAGGGTGACGGGGATGCCGTGAATCCCCACCTGTAGGGTAATGATGCCGCGCGCGGCCATCGCGGCGAGTCCACGATACGGACGGACACCGGCACCGGGAACGCTCAGCAGGGCAGGGTACTTGCCGGGCGCTTTCGGCTCGCAGAGCACCCCATAGAAGCGTGAGGGGCCGATGTTCTGCAAGTTGACGTGATAGCAATCCACTGAGGAGTTGCCGTATTCCGGCAGGGGCGTAACTTTCGCATCGATCGGCAGTTTGGCAAGCGCGGCTTTGCCGGCGGCCCAAAACTGATCGAAGTCCGGCGGGTCCTGCTGGGTGGGTTGGATGGATTCGGGCACAAAGGCAGCCGTGGCGAGGGCCCGGTAGGTTTTGCCGTTCCGCTCGACCGTCGCGATGCACCGCAGAAAGCCAGGCTCGTTCAGAGTGCCGCCCTCGACGGTCAGGCCGTCGGCGGTGAGAGTGGCGGACTGCTCGATCTTCGGCGGCATCATCTCGGGGCCGATCCGGTAGGTCACTTTGACGCCGTCAAGCGGATGCCCGTCCTGCACGGCGACGATGCGAAAGCGAACGGGCTGTCCGGGTTCGTAGCGCCAATCGGAATGGTCAGTGGAGACGCGAACTTGGACGGTGCCGATGCGGTCCGGCTGCGCGAGCAGCGGGAGGGTGAGAAGGGAGAGGAGTGCGAGCCGAAGCATGTGACCTACGATATCGCGTATTGTGCGGGAACGTGCCGCAGCCAGCCTCCGGTGCCGTGTTACTTTTCCGTGAGATAAACTAAGCATTCCGCTGGGAAGCAAAATCCGGGTGCGCGGGTAATGGCCCACGCGAAGCCTTGCTTCCGGCGCGCGACGGGCTCTCCACAGGCGACGGAGGAGGTAAGGCATGATTCCGCGCATCGTTAGTCAATTGAGCTGCCTTTTTCTCTGCGCCGCCGCCGCTGATGCTCCCCCTTGGAGTATCCGCTCCCTGCCGGCGCTTCTCACCACCGGCGAAACCGCCCGCAAGCCTCTGCCCGCCACCATGCCCGGCGGACTGGCAATTTTAGACTTCGACGGCGATGGCTGGCTCGACCTCTTCTTTACCAACGGGGGCGAACTTCCGGTGGGCCGCAAAACCAGGCCCGAACACGCCAACCGCCTTTTTCGCAATCTGGGTGCTATGCGATTTGAGGACGTCACCACACGCGCCGGCCTCGCTGGTTCGGACTATTCATTTGGCGTCACTGCCGGCGACTACGACCGCGACGGACGCACCGATTTGCTGGTGACGGGCCTGCATGGAGTGACGCTGTATCAGAATCGCGGCCCCGCCGGATTCGTCGATGTCACCGCCAAAGCGGGCCTGGTGCAACACCGCGGCTGGGCCGTCGCGGCGGCCTGGCTGGACTATGACAACGATGGCGATCTCGACCTGTTCATCGTCCACTACGCCGGTTGGGACGCCGCCCGGGAGCGCGAGTGTCTCGTGGACGGCAAGCCTGACTTTTGCCATCCCAAAAACTACCCGCCGTCGGTTCACGCTTTATTCGAAAACAAGGGCGATGGAACATTCACCGATGTCTCGGGCGCTTCGGGAATCAGCGCCCATCCCGGGAAAGGTATGTCGGTGGCCGTGGCTGACTTCGATGGCGACGGCTATATGGACCTCTTCGTGCCCAATGATCGCGTCTTCAACCAGCTCTTTCTGAATCGCGGTGGAAAACGCTTTGAGGAGGCGGCGTTCGCCTGGGGCGTAGCCGCTCCGAATGACGGCAATCCCACCTCTTCCATGGGCACCGATGCCCAGGATTTCGACGGCGACGGCAAGCCCGACCTCGTCTATTCCGCGTTGCGCGACGAGACCTTTCCTCTCTATCGCAATACCGGCACCTCGTTCGTCGAGGCCACTGCCACTACGCGGCTCAATGTCCTGACGCGTCCGATGGCCGGTTGGGGAATCCTGTTTGCTGACCTCGATAATGACGGCTGGCCCGACATCCTGGCCGCTCGCAGCGATGCGCTCTCCGCGTCAGGCGGCCGGGGCGAATCGGCCCAGGAGCCGCCCTCCTGGTTCCGGAATCAGGGCTCTGGTCCAGGTGAGCGGCGATTCGAAAACGGCCCCGGCTGGGATCGCCTGCCGCGCGCCATGTGGCGTGGTGCCGCCGCGGCCGATCTTGACCATGACGGCTGTCTCGATGTCGTGCTCACCGCTCTGCAGTCGGTGCCGCAGGTGCTGCGCAACCCGTGCCCGGTTGGCGCCAACTGGCTCGAGGTGGACGTCCGCCAGCCGGGTGCCAGAGTCCGGGCCGGATCCCAATGGCGAGTGGTTTCGGCGGCGGCGGGTTACGCCTCGTCGAACGCGGGGCCGCAACACTTCGGTTTGGCCGGCGCCAAAACTGTGGACGTTGAAGTGGTGTGGCCCGGAGGACGCTCGAAGCTGATCCCCCACGTCCCAGCCAATCAACGTCTCAAGGTGGAGCCATGATTCTGGCCGGTCTGCTCTTTCTCTGCCAGGACCTCCCTTCACTTTCCGCTGAGGGGGCGGCCGCCATGCGCGCGGAGCGCTACTCCGACGCGGCCCGCGTCTACCGGACCTTGACGGACAAAGACATCGCCAATCCCATGTGGCGTTTCAATTTAGGGCTGGCCCACTTCTACGCCGGCGCGCACGTGCAGGCCGCCACCGAACTCGCCACATTTCTGCGAGCCCGCCCACAACCGGGCGCGGCGCACCTGTTCCTCGGCGTCTCCTGGCTGAAACTCCAGAAACCCTGCCAGGCGATCGAACCGCTGGAAACGGCCTTGCGCTGGCCGGAGCATCCACGGTCAGGGTGGACCGAATTGGCCGATGCCTATCAGGGATGCGAGCGCTGGGAACCGGCAGCCAAGGCCTACGCCGAGGCCGCCAAACTGGATTCGCAGGACCTGCGCCTCGTCCGCCAATGCGCCCACTGCTGGCGGATGGCCCGGCGTTACGAACTCGCCAAGCCCCTCTTCGCTTCTCTGGAATCGTCGGCGGCGGAGAACGTGGACTTCTGGTTTGAATACGGCGATACGCTGATGCGTTTGGAGGGAGCAGCGGCGGGCCTGCCGTGGCTGCAGCGGGCGGTGGCGGCAAATCCTTCCTTTGGGCTGGCGCAAGGCGCGCTAGGAAGGTCGCTGATGGAGCTCGACCGGCCCGCCGACGCCGTGCCTCATCTGGAGGCCGGAGCCACCGAAGATCCTGCCCTCCTGTTACCCCTCAGCCGTGCCTATCGGGTTCTCCAACGTCCCGCCGATGCGGCGAAAGCGGAGGCCGCATACAAGGCCAAAATCAGCGCGAAGCAGTAATCACTTCGCTGCCTGCAACTCGGCGAGCATGCGGCGGGCGGCATCGAGGTCGGGTTCGTAATCAAGGGCTTTGCGAAGGGCCGCTTCAGCGGCGGCAAGATTGCCGGCACGGTAGTAAGCGACAGCGAGATTCATGCGGGCACCGGTGAGGCCGGGCTGGCGCTGGAGAGCGGCTTCCCAAAGTTTGATCGCCTCAGCGGGACGCCCACGCTTCATTCGGTAGATGCCGAGGTTGACGGCGGCGGCGGCGTGGGTGGGCTCGAGCTTGAGGAGGCGCTCGCAGAGGGCGAGGGCCTCATCTTCGCGGCCGAGGCGGTCGTAGAACTGGGCGAGTTGGGCCAGGATCGGTAGGTCGTTGGGGGATGCGGCGGCGGCGCGCTCAAGCAGATCGAGAGCATGCGGACGGATGGAAGGCTCAGTGGGCGCGACGACGGCGTAGCCAAGGGCGAGATCGCGCTCGCTGCAGGGGCCTTTCCAGAAATTCGTCAGCCGCCGATCCGTGCCGGTAGGAAGCGGGGAGCCGGGGCGGCGAGCGATGGAATGGTCGGTGTATGCGAGATGGTCCACGGAGCGCGTTGGCCGGTTCGGCATGTGGCAACCGGCGCAATCGGGGTCCGCCTCGCCCGTGCAAGGTTTGGTGGCATGGCACGAAAGGCAGGCTTGCCGGTAGCGCTCCGCCCGTTGCGCCACTGGCCAAGACTCATGCGGATCATGACAAGTGGCGCACCACAGTTTGTCGCCACTGGCTTGCTTGCACTTACTCTGTGCCAGCTTCTCGTAGTGGCTGGTGGCGTCGGCTACTCCGGCGTTCGCCCCCGTCCATACGAAGACGGCAAGTGAATCCGAAAGTAAGTCGCCCGGGCGATAGCGCGAGTTACTGGCGCGGGCGACGCGCGCTGCTCCGGTTAAATGACACTGGGCGCAAATACCATCGCGCCGCGCGGCTTCGAGCTTGGCCGGGTTCACCATTCCTGATCCGCCCGTCCGCACCTTCGCCCCCATCTTCAAAACATGGGCCCGCCCCCCGCCGTGGCATCGCTCGCAACTTACGCCTCCTTCTAAGAAAGGTGCCGCGGCAAAACGATTCTGCCCCCCCGCTAAACTCTGAATGCGGCTCGTATGGCACTGCAGGCAAGCCGTCTCCACTCCTCGAGTCAGTTCGACGGTTCGCTTCCGCTGATAGCCCGGCGACACGTCCCACTTCTGGGCCTCCGAGTAATAAGACACCGGTGCCTGAAACAGAAATCCGTCGACGCCGAATAAGTAACTGCGCCCCACGTTACCGGAACCAACAAACCAACTCAACAGCCTTTGGCCTTGGGTGCCCGCGCGAGTGAAGTTGAATTGATAGCTGGGGCTGATGCGATAGTCCGCGCCGGACGCTGGGTCAGTAAATTCGGCGTGCGTGAAACTCTCCTGAAAGCCCGCCGCACCCACCGGCCCCGCACTACGCGCCATACCCGTCTGTTGATACTTCGCAAAGATCTCCGCGTGGCACCCCGCGCACGCGCGGCTACCCACTTCCGCGTCTTGCGCCCAAGCGACGGCCACCAGGATCAATTGAAATTTCAACAAGACTCTATGATATGCTCGCTTCACAATGAGGAATTTCAAGTTCGCCTCCGTCGGCGTGGCTCTTCTACTCGCCGGCCTTCCCGCTCTCGCCCAGGTTTTCACGGGAACCATCACCGGCGTCGTTACTGACCCTGGCGGTGCCCCCGTCTCCGGTGCCACCGTCCGTCTCAAAAACGAAGCCACCAGTGAACCCAAACAAGTCACGTCCGGCACCAATGGCAACTACATCTTCTCGCAGATCTTACCTGGTTCTTACGAGGTAAGCGTCGAACTCGCCGGCTTTCGCAAGAGCGTCATCAACGGAGCGGTGTTACGCGTCAATCAGACGCTGGAAGCGAATTTCACGATGCAACTCGGCGAAGTAACTCAGACCGTCGAAGTGACGGCTGGCGTCTCTCTGCTCGACACCCAAACGGCGAACCGCGCCGTCACCTTAGACCAGCAAGCCGTGCTTGACTTGCCGGTGAATGCGCGCAATCCCTTTGCCATGGTCCACGTGAACGCCGGCGTCATTGCCGTGCGCACCGGCATCTCGCAAGCCACGCAGGATCAAAATCACAATCGCTTCTCCATGAACGGCGGACGTGGCCAAGCCGGACTCACCCTCATCGACGGCGTGCCCGCCTCGGCCGTCGACTGGGGCGGACTCATCGCGTCGCCCGGCGTCGATTCGGTGGCCGAAGTGAACATCCAGCGCAATCAGTTCGATGCTCAATTCGGCAAGTCCGATGGCGGCGCGGTCAACATGATCACCCGCGGCGGCGCGAACCAGTTCCACGGCACCCTGTTCGAGTTTCTGCGCAACGATAAACTCGATGCCAATAGCTGGGGCAATAACCGCTCCGGCCTGCGCCGGACGCAGTTCCAGCGCAATCAGTTCGGCGCGAACTTCTCCGGCGCGATTTCGAAGTCGAAGCGCCTCTTCTTCTTCGGCGGCTATGAGGGCGTGCGCCAAGGCACGCCCGGCACCAGCATCCAAAACGTCCCCACCGCTCAACAACTCGCCGGCGACTTCTCGCAAACCTTTAACGCCAACGGCACGCAATCGGTCATCTTCAACCCCTTCACCACGCGGGCCAATCCGAACGGCGCGGGCTCCATTCGCGATCCTTTCCCGGACAACAAGATTCCCAGCGCGCTGTTTGACCCGGTGGGCGCGAAGGTGCTCTCGCTCTACCCCAAAGCCAACACGCAAGGCGCGGCAATCACCAACGCCCTCAACTTCGCCGCCCAAGGTAAAACCGCCACCAGTAACGAGCGTTTCGACGGCCGCATCGATTGGGCCAAAAGTGAAAAATGGACCATGTTCGGCCGCTTCACCAAGGCCACGCAAGAGAACGTCGCCCCTCAGTTCTTCGGCAACGGTGCCGACACCAACTTCTCCGACGTCAACCCGCGCCACCACATCGTTATCGGTAACACGTGGACCCCGTCTCCCACTTGGGTGGTCAACGTTCTGTTCGGCTCCGGCCGCTGGCGCGAGAATCAGAACTCTCCTTCCAAGGGCTTGAACCCCACCACGCTCGGCTACCCCGCCGCGTTGGTCTCGCAGTTCCAGACCCTTACCTATCCAGGCATCAACGCCCAAGGCTACGCCTCTTTCGGCAACGCCCGTTATTTCAATGGCCCGCGCGAAACGCATAACCTGCAGGCCAATGTCACCAAGGAACTCGGCAAGCACAGCTTGAAGTTCGGGTGGTTGGGCGAACTGGCCCGGCTGAACGTGACGGACTTTGCCACGCCGACTTTTAACTTCAACCGCGGCCTTACCTCAGGCCCGACGGCCGCCGCCACCAGCGGCACCAGCGGCGACGGCATCGCCTCGCTCTTGCTCGGCGTGGGTGCCGGCGGATCGGCCCCCATCAATGCCGCCACTGCTGTCACGGCCATGTACCACGGCGTGTACTTGCAGGACTCCTGGCGGGTGAATCGTCGCTTGACTCTCCACCTCGGCATGCGTTGGGAGGTCCAACTCGGCCGCACCGAGCGCTACAACCGCTTCAACAACTTTGACTTCAATGCCACCAGTCCGCTGGCTGCCGCCACCGGCCTGCCGCTCAAAGGCGGCCTGGTCTTCGTCACGCCGCAAAACCGCGGCGCTTGGGATACCGACAAGTTGAACCTGGCTCCCCGTTTCGGCATGGCCTATAAGCTCACCGACAAGTTAGTGCTGCGCGGCGGCTACGGCATCTTCTATCCGCAGACCGGCGGCGGTGCCAACCAGGGCTTCTCCACGACCACGGCTTGGGTCTCCACGGTCGGCGGCGACGGCATCAACCCCAATCCCGGTTCCTTGCTTCGCAACCCCTTCCCCTCCGGTTTGGTGCAGCCGGTCGGCAACACGCAGGGCTTGGCCACCCTGGCGGGTGAGAGCGTCAATGCGTTTTCCCGGTTGCATCCACTCGGCTACGTGCAGAATTACTCCTTCGATTTCCAATATGAGCTGAAGAAAGGCATGGTGCTCGAGGTCGGCTACACCGGTTCGCAAGGCCGCAAGCTGCTCTTCGGCACCGGTCAACAGGCCAATCAGTTGGACCCCAAGCATCTCAGCCTCGGTGCCGGGCTTGATACGCAAGTGCCCAATCCCTTCTTCGGCGTCTTGCGCACGGGCGTGCTCGCCGGGGCCACCGTCCCGCGCAATCGCCTGCTGCGCCCCTATCCGCAATTCAACGGCGTCAACCTCTCCGCCGACGCTCCCGGTGCCAGTTCCGGTTTCAATGCTCTGGTGGTGCGCTACAACTGGCAGATCGCCGGCGGGCTCAACCTGCTGACCACTTACCAGTGGTCCAAAGCCATCGACAACGCCAGCGAATGGCAGGGCTGGGAAGTCGGCGACACGCCGCGCGACTATTACAACTTAAAAGTCGACCGCTCCATCAGCGCCCACGATCTGCCGCAAAGTTTTGTCACCGCCCTCGTTTACGAGTTACCAGTCGGCAAGGGCAAAAAGTTTCTCGCCGGCGCTCATGCCGTCACCAACGCCGTCCTCGGCGGCTGGCAGGTCTCGTCGATTGTGCGCTTCGGCAGTGGCCTACCGCTCGGCTTCACCGCCCCCAATACGCTTACCAACTACGGCTTTCAGGTTCAGCGCCCGAACGTCGCCGATCTTCAGACCGCGAAGGTGGATAGCCCCACACCGGACCGCTGGTTCAATACCGCCGCCTTCACCAAGCCCGGAGACTATGAAATCGGCAATGCCACCCGTTGGGTCCCCACCATTCGTTTCGGCCCCACCAATCATGCCGATTTCGCCATCCTCAAGAACTTCCGTTTCCTGGAGCGCGTCAAAGCGCAGTTCCGGGCCGAGATGTTCAACATGACCAACACCCCGCAGTTCGCCCGGGCCAACACCACTTGGGGCAGCACTGACTTCGGCCGCGTTACTGGCACGACGAACGTCGGTCCGCGTAACATTCAGCTAGGGCTACGAATTCAGTTCTAGTAGAGTGCAATCGGCGCTTCCAAAGGTGATTCTTTGGCCGGCGCGGCTGAGTATAATCAATGAGTCCAAAAGAGGGTTCAGATGAAACTAATTCTTGCCGCTTTCCTGCTCACGCTCGCCGCTTATTCCCAGCAAGTCACGGGAACGATTACGGGCGGCGTTACCGATACTTCTGGCGCGGCCGTTGCCGGCGTCGAAGTCCGCCTCTCCAATGCCCAAACGGGGCTCTCCCGGAGCACCAAATCCAGCGAGGACGGCGGCTATCGCTTCCTCGTCCTGCAGCCTGGAGTTTATACGCTGCAGGCCTCGCTAGCCGGCTTCAAAGCGGTTCGCCGCGACAGCATTATCGTAGAAGCGGATCGCTCCATTGCCGTGCCCGTCAGTCTCGAAGTGGGTGCGGTTACGGAGGTGGTGGAAGTCACCGGCGGCGCGCCGCTGCTCGAACCGAATACCTCCTCCCTGGGTACGGTGATGGACTCACGAAAAGTGAGCGAACTGCCGCTCAATGGCCGGAACCCGCTCGGCCTGGCGAACCTGATTCCCACGGTGCGCGGCATCGGCTTTTTCGGGGGACAGGTGCTCTCCAGTTGGCGCTTGGCCGCCGTCTCCATCGGTGGCGGACCGCCGCTGGCCAACGGCTTCCTGGTGGATGGCATTGCGAGCGAAAAGCTGACCATCGCCGGTACCCAGACGTTTCTCTCCATCGATGCCACCCAGGAATTCAAAGTGCTCACCAATGCCATGTCCGCCGAGTTCGGGCGCACCGCTGGGGGCATCATCTCCCTCGTCAGCAAGAGCGGTACTAATACATTCCACGGCAACCTGTTTGAGTTTCTCCGCAACGATAACCTGAACGCCAATGACTTTTTCGCCAACCGCGCCGGCCGACCCGTCGCGCCGCTGGCCTACAACCAATTCGGCGGCACGCTGGGCGGCCCGGTAAAGAAGAACAAAATCTTCTTCTTTGCGAACTACGAAGCCTTCTTCGAACGGCGCTCGGTGCAGTCCCTCATTACTTCGCCGACGGCCCAGCAGCGCGCTGGCGACTTCTCCGATACGCGCACCGCCAACGGCTCGCTGATCACGATTTTCGACCCCACCACCACGCGCGCCAATCCCGAGGGCGGCTTCATCCGCGACGCATTCCCTGGAAACACGATCCCGGCTAGCCGCATCGACGCCGTGGGCCGCAACGCGCTCACGTATTTCCCGCCACCCAATCTCCCCGGTGCCGCCAACACACGGGCGCAGAATGCCTTTCTGCAAGGTCCCGGCCCCATCGACCGGCATGCCATCACGGCCAAGGGCGACTGGAACATCTCCGCCTCGCGGCGCATTTCCGGCCGTTATACCTGGGATGATCTCAACTGGAAATTCGCCAGCGTCTGGAACACCGCAGCCGAACCGGATGGCCGCGCCGTGTTGATCCCGCGCAACAGTGCCTCATTGAACTACAACGAAACGATCACGCCGACCCTGCTCCTTGAAGCGCGCACGGGCTTCAACCGCGAACACGAGAATTTCTCGACGCCGAGCGAGGGCTTTGACATCACCAAACTAGGTTTGCCGGCCGCGTTCAAACAGCAGGCCTACGCCGGCAAGGGCGCCGCCACTGGCCGCTTCCCCACGTTCAATGTGGGCGACGCCGCCAACTTTGGTGCCATTGCCTCTCGCGGCAGCCCTTCGCACACCACTCTTTCGAGCGCCGCGCTGACCAAAATTGCCGGTGCGCACACCATCAAGACCGGCTATGAGCACCGGTTCTACGCGATCAATGAGTACGGCCGCGAATTCTCTGTGGGGACGTATACGTTCAATCGGGGCTTCACCCAGGGCCCCAACCCGGTGCAGGCCGGGGCCAACGCGGGCTTCGGTGTCGCCTCCCTCCTTCTCGGTACCCCGGCGTCGGGTTTTGCTCGACTCCAGACCGATGGCACCGCGAGCGTGAAGTACCATGCTGCCTTCGTCCAGGATGATTGGAAAATTACCCGGCGGCTCACGCTCAACCTCGGCCTGCGCTGGGAACTCGAGGCTCCCCCGACTGACCGCTACAACGTCCTCTCCACCTTCGACCCCAACGTTGCTTCGCCCCTTCAGGTACCCGGCCTCGCCCTTCGGGGCGGTCTCACCTATCCGGGCATCGGCGGAGCCTCACGCTTCCAGCGCGATCTCAACTGGAATGATTTCGGCCCCCGCTTCGGTTTTGCCTATCAGCTCAGGCCGAAGACGGTGGTCCGCGGCGGCTTCGGCGTGATGTACGTGCCCATCACCGTCTCCCTCTCCCGCACCGGCTATACGAACGACACGCCGATGGTCAGCAGCCTGGATGGCGGCCTGACTCCGGCCGATCGCATGAGCAATCCGTTCCCCAACGGACTCACGCCGCCCACGGGTAGCAAGGATGGCCTGCTGACCGGCGTCGGCACCAGCATCGTCGGCCAATTGAAGAATGCGCAGCGCGGCTACACGGAGCAGTGGAACTTCACCATTCAACATGAGCCTTGGAATAGCTGGCTGTTTGAGGTGGCCTGGGTGGGCAACCATGGCGTCCGCCTCTTCGCCGATTCCCGCAATCTCAACCAGATCCCGGATGCCAACTTCGCGCAGGGAGCCGCGTTAGCTCAATCGGTGCCGAATCCTTTCCGCGGCGTCATCAACGCTGGCCCGTTGAGCGGTGCGAGCATTACCCGCCAGCAAAGCCTGCTGCCCTTCCCGCAGTTCACCGGAGTTACCGGTGGCTATTCGTTTATCAACAATGCCATCTACCATGCCTTGGCCATCAAGGTAGAAAAGCGGATGTCGCGTGGCCTATCGTTCCTGATGGCTTACACGGGGTCGAAGCTGATTGACGACGGCGCGAACTCGGGCCAAGTCCGGCCCGGCGCGGCGGTGACCACCACCGTGCAGAACTGGAACAATATGCGCGCCGAGCGCAGCAAGAGCTCGCAAGACGTGCCGCAGCGAGTGGTGTTCAGTGCCCTTTGGGAAATTCCGTTCGGCAAGGCTGGCTCCGCCTTCAAGCGCCAAGTCATCGGCGGCTGGCAATTGAACGCCATCCAGACCATCGAGAGCGGCACGCCCATTGCGCTCGCCGCCACCATCGCCGGCGGCGGGAACCGGCCCAACGCCGTCCCTGGCATCCAGGCCAAGCTGGATAACCCCACCATCGACCGCTGGTTCAATACCGACGCCTTCAGCACCCCTGCCGGCTATACCTACGGCAACGTCTCCCGTACACTGCCCAACCTCCACACCGATTCGCTCTACAACATCGATCTGTCGCTTTTCAAAAACTTCACCATCCGCGAAAACGTGAAGCTTCAATTCCGCGCCGAGGCTTTCAACTTCACCAACACGCCGACGTTCGGTGAACCCGGCCGCGCCCTCAACTCGGCGACTTTTGGCGTCGTGACGGCGCAGGCGTTTAACCCGAAGCCGCGCGAAGTCCAACTCGCGCTGCGGTTGACGTTTTAGCGAATTGGCCGGCGGACGGGCCTCAAACCTGGCCCGCCGCGATAAACGCCAATCCAGTGATTCGTGAAGCTGAGAGGCGGTTCCGGGCTCACCCGCGGCATGTGGCACCCCGCGCAGTCCCGCGGTCGGCACTCTGCGGCGCGCGCCGGGTGGCAGCTTACGCACTGCTGATCGTAAAAGGCGGCGGTCGTGCGGAGCGGCTCGTGCGGCGCATGGCACGTCAGGCACGATAGCTTGCCGCCGCTCTTCAAAAAGCACGCCGACTGGCTTAAATATACCGGCTGATGCCGCACATTCCAGGCGTAGTTCCAATCCACTTTCGCCGGATCGGAGGCCGGTGGCCGGTGGCACCGTCCACACTCATCGTTCAAGGCCGAAGCCGTCATTCGCCCCGGGTTCACCATCGAGGCCTTGCCGCCGGACTCCGCATGCCTGGCTCCGGCACCGTGGCAAGCCTCGCAGCGCACGCCATTCTCCGCCGGCGTCAACATCTTCACGCTGCCGGTGGAGTGGCAGGCGAAGCACCCGTCAATCCCCGCCACCGGATCGCCAATCTTGTAGAGCAGGCCCGCCGCCTCGGCCAGATTCACGGGCCGCAGAGTAGCCTGGCCGGGCGTGGGCCCAAAGGCGCGCAGCTTAGAGAAATAGCTCAGATAATGCTCCAGATAGAATCGCGAATCTCCCCGGCTGACGAAGGTGACGGCCTGCTGCCCAGCGCCAAACGCCCATTCCATGGGCACGGCCAGCACGTCGGTGCCGTCATCGACGCGCAGCGATAACCCATCGAATCGGAAGCGAAACTTGCCGGCCCGCCGCGCCTCTGCCGATGCGAGCGGCCATGCGGCGCGCAAGGGATGTTCTGCGGCCCGCGAAAGCGCCTGCGCGTGTCCGGTCTTCGACTGGGCTTCAAACTGCGCCCGATGGCACTTCGCGCATACCGCCGCCCCCGCGAAGAGGTCAGCCCCCTGCGCCGCCAGCGCTACTCCGAACCATATGCCGCAAAACCGGTACATTCCTGGCCAGCGTATCACCGCGCCGCTCGATGAGCCAAGCAAACCGTCTCGCTCCACGAAAAGTGCTTTGATAGATGTATGCGGAACCTCTTACTGGTTTTCACTCTGGTGGCTTCAGTTTGGGGCCAAGGCCCCATCTTCATCGAACAACGCCCGTTCCTCGTTCAGATTCGCGAATACCTCGCGCTAACTGAGGCCCAGTTCAACCGGATTCAGCAGCAAAATAGCGACTTCTCCCGTTGGAGCCAGACCCAATCCCAGCGCATATTCGAAGTGCAGCGTGAAATTAGCGTCGAAACTGCCCGCCAACCTTTGGATCCGGTGGCCCTGGGCCTTCGTTATGCCGAAGTGGAAACCATCCGCCGCGCAATTGCCGAGCGCCGCGCCAAGTTAGTCCCTGAGAACGTAGCGGTCTTAACCGATCTCCAGAAAATGAAACTGAAAGCGCTCGAGGAAGCGATGAGACTGGCCGAGACCGTTGGCTCCGAAGCTCGCGCCATTCGCCTGTCCCCGGACTCCTGCGCCGGGGTCAGTCTGGAGGGCGGCTTCGCCAATTTCCTCATCGGAGGCACCTTCCTTTCTTACTGCGGCGGCGGAGATTTTCTTCGTATCCTCCCCTGATCCGGCAACCGGTCACCAAGCAACGGTGTTTCTGACCGCTGCCATCTCGCTTCGCGCCGCGCCACGTCCCGAATGCATCTCGACCTCACGCACGGCTTCGATACCCTCGCCACCATCGCCTCCGATCATGGGCCCGTGAATCGCGCCTTCGATGCGCTCTGCCGTGCCAAAACTATATCGAAAAAGAAAGGCACTCCCGGGCCGGAGCAAAAGAGAACCCCTGATAGTGTCAGAACGTTGGAATAAGACGCCTGAGTGGCATCGAAGTTTTGGTTGCTCAGTACGTCGTTCAAATCGCCGCTGGGGCCGAAATTGATTGACGCCAATGCCGACCGCACGGATGCTCGGCGACACTCCGGTGGTCGTGATGGATCGAACCACCAATAGGGGAATATCCGCGCGCCCGCGACGGCATGAGTGACCGATTCGGTTGAGAAAGATCAAAGAATGCGATCCACTGATCCCGAAGGAAGAGTGGCGGAAGTCTATTTTTGGCCTCATCACTTGAGGGCTCGAAATGATTATTTTGAACGAGATCGCCGGGTTCGTTTTGCCAATTTTTATTTATTCGTTTTCGGAGCGGAGGGCATTTCGAATTTGGCGGGGAAGGGGTTGCG
>JANLPT010000245.1:0-19539 GCA_031367405.1 Bryobacteraceae bacterium | reverse complement strand
AGCAGGAGGCCGGAGGGGTTGGCCAGGTTCTGGCCGGCGCGGCGCGGGGCCGAACCGTGGATGGCCTCGAACATGGCGTATTTCATGCCGATGTTCGCGGAACCTGCGAGCCCGACGGAGCCGGCGATCTGGGCGGCCACGTCCGACAGGATGTCACCGTAGAGGTTCGGCATCACGATGACGTCGAAGATTTCGGGTGTGTCGGCGAGCTTGGCGGCGCCAATGTCGACGATCCAGTGCTCCTGCTCGATCTCCGGATACTGCTTGCCGAGTTCGTCGAAGACCTTATGAAAAAGGCCGTCGGAGATCTTCATGATGTTGTCTTTGGTGAAGCAGGTCACCTTTTTGCGGCCATTGGCCTTGGCGTACTCGAAGGCGTAACGGACGATGCGCTCGCTACCGCGGCGGGTGATCAGCTTGAGACTTTGGGTGACGTCGGCGGAGAGCTGGTATTCGATGCCGGCGTACAGGTCCTCTTCGTTCTCGCGGACGATCACCACATCCATGACGGGATGCTTGGTGTCGACGTACGGATGGTAGGAGACGCAGGGGCGGATGTTGGCGTAGAGGCCGAGCATCTTGCGCGTGGTAACGTTCAAGCTCTTGAAGCCGCCGCCTTGCGGGGTGGTGATGGGCGCCTTGAGGAATACCTTGGTACGGCGCAGGCTATCGATGGAGCTCTGGGCGATACCGGAAGAGTTGCCACTCAGGTAGACTTTCTCACCGATGTCGATGGTTTCAATATCCAGTTGAGCCCCAGCGGACTTGAGGATATGGAGAGTGGCGGCCATGATTTCCGGGCCGATGCCGTCGCCGTGAGCGACTGTAATAGGGGTTTTTGTTGCCATAAGAAAACGACTCTTTAATGTATCAGGCTGGCGTAGGCGTTGGTGGGCCAGGGCGCGCGCCCCACTATAATCGGAAGGATGCCTCGTTTATTCCCGATCGCCCTCTGCCTTTCCAGCGCCCTGTTGTTGGGGCAAGAACATACTCCGCAGAATGAGAAGAACCCGCTGGCTGGGCAGCCGCAAGCGATTGAGGCAGGCAAGAAGACCTTCGGCCAAGCTTGTCAAGCTTGCCATGGGGGCGACGCGGCAGGTAGTCAACGGGGACCGGCGCTGGCGACGGGAGTCTTCCGCCATGGCAGCAAGGACGGCGAGATTTTTCTCAATATTCGCAACGGCATTACCGGCACCCAGATGCCGCCTTTCCCGGGCTTTACCACCGAGCAAGGTTGGCAGGTGGTGAGCTATCTGCGGAGTCTGAATGTCTCGAGTGCCAAGTCCGGTGAAACGGTGGAGGGCGATGCGGTGGCCGGCCAAAAGCTGTTCTTCGGCACGGCGGGCTGCGCCGGATGCCACGAAGTGAACGGGCGCGGCGGCATTGTGGGTCCGGACCTTTCTGCGGCCGGGGCGACTCCGGCCGACGCTTTGATGCAAAAGATTCTGGACCCCAACACGTCGCCGAATCCTCGGGGACGACGCGACCGGCGGGCCGGCATCGGCGTCGTACACGTGACGATGAAGGATGGCGGCAAAGTGGCCGGCGTGCGCCGGAATGAAGACACTTACTCGCTGCAGTTGATGGACGTGGCCGGCCGGCTGCACCTGCTGGAAAAGCAGAGCATCGCTGTGCGCCGTGACGATCCTAATTCGCTGATGCCCGCAGGTTACTCACAGCGGCTGGGCGCGGCTGGGATGCAGAACATTGTGGCCTATTTGAAGACATTGAATAGCCGGGATCTCGCGCAGACCAGCCAAGTGGCGGTGGTGCCGAGCGGGCTGACTTATGAGCGCATTCGGAACTCGGCCGCCGAGCCGCAGAACTGGCTCACTTACTGGGGCGATTACCAGGGCAAGCATTTCACGCGGCTGGATCAGTTGACGACGGCGAACGTGAAGGGGTTGCAGGCTCGTTGGGCCGTGCAGATGCCCGGTGACTCGATTCTGCAATCGACGCCCCTGGTGGTGGACGGCATCATGTACACGGCGGGAATGCCGGGGCAGGTGTTTGCGCTTGACGCGAAGACTGGCCTACAGATTTGGAAGTATCAGCGTCCGCAAAAGGCGCTCAACACTTTCGAAAGCAATCGCTTTAACCGCGGCGTGGCAGTATTGGGCAATCGCGTCTTTTTCGGAACGCTGGATGCGGCGCTGGTGGCGCTGGACGCCCGCACAGGCCGCCCCGTATGGGAGACGCAGGTCGCCAATACGATGGAAGGCTACAGCATTACGGTGTCGCCGCTGGTGGTGAAGGACAAAATCATCGTCGGCGTGGCCGGCGGCGAGCATGGCATCCGGGGTTTTCTGGACGCCTATGACGCTGCGACGGGTAAGCGCGTTTGGCGCTTCAATACGGTCCCCGGGCCGGGCGAATTCGGCCACGAGAGCTGGAAGGGCGATAGCTGGAAATTGGGAGGCGCGCCCACTTGGCTCACCGGAAGCTACGACGCCGGGCTCGACACCCTTTATTGGGCGACCGGCAATCCGGGCCCCGACATGGATGGCGAGATCCGTAAGGGCGATAATCTTTTTTCCTGCTCGGTGTTGGCGCTCGATCCGAATACGGGGAAACGCAAGTGGCATTATCAGTTCACGCCGAATGACAGTCACGATTGGGACGCCAACCAGGATCTGATCCTGGCGGATCGCGTGATTGACGGCCAGCCGCGCAAGCTGCTGCTGCAGGCCAATCGGAACGGCTTTTTCTACGTGCTCGACCGGACGAACGGCAAGCTGCTGCTGGGCAAGAACTACGTCCGCCAGACTTGGAACCAGGGCTTCGAGGCCGATGGCCGGCCCAAGGTAATTGCAGAGTCTGACTCGACGCCAGAGGGCCGCGTGGTGTATCCGACCTTGGTGGGCGGCACCAATTGGCAAAGCCCTTCGTATGACACGAGCTCGGGGCTGATGTACGTCGTCTACAACGACGGAGCGCAAAGGTTCATTCGCGAGAAGAGCACTTATGAGCCTGGTAAGGCCTATTGGGGCGGTCGCGCTATGCCAGCGGGCGAGCCGCCCATTCCGGGGATCAAGGCGATCGACACGGCGACGGGTGCTGTGAAATGGGACTACAAGCTTTCGCAGGGGTCACTCGGCGCGGGGGTGTTGGCGACTTCGACGGGCTTGCTGTTTGCGTCGACGGCGGAGGGCAATCTGATTGCGCTCGAGTCAAAGACGGGCAAGTTTCTATGGCGCATGCAGACGGGAGCCGCAATCGGCTCGTCGCCGATCAGCTACTCGGTGGACGGCAAGCAGTTTATCGCCGTATCGGCGGGGCAAGTTCTCTACAGCTTTGCGCTGCCGGAGTAGACATCCTAACGAACCCCGACCGTCAGGAAGGGGATGATTGGTTCCATTTGACCGCCGCTATATGGCGCGCAGGCGATTGCCCTTCGGGTTGTGCTCGAGTTCGCAAAGGCCGAGCGCCTCCATCAGCGGCGGCACGTAGACTCCGAAACGGCCGCGTAGGCCTTTTTTGAGGCCATACCAGCCGCCGATGGGGTTGGCGGGCGCGCGTCCCCAGGCTTCGACGGTGCCTTCTTTGGCAGGTTTCTGCTCGTCGGTGCCACCCAGTTCCATCCAGTCGCCGTGCTTCTTCAGCATGCTGTGCAGCTCCGCGATGCATCGCGCATCGTAGTGGAGCACGGTTTTGCCCACCGTACAGACCAGGATGGGGATGCCATCTTTGGTGCCGGTGTGCATGGTGAACTCCGCTGTGCCGGGCGGCGTTTTAAGGTTCCAGGGATTGTCTTTGTCGCGGTGCAGCGGGTGCGGTGCGTTTGGCATGGCGGCCTCCAGGGGAGTTATATCATAGTTTCCAAAATGATTCACAAGTGAGATGGAATACCATCCGGTTGATTCTAAGTGGCTTATTCGCTAACCGCTTCGTAAACCACTTGACACCAAGTTAGGCTCGCGTCTGGAGGCCTGTGTGTCTATGAATTCAACCACCTATACAATTTTGCCCGGCGACTCGGTGGAGCGGATCGCTTATCAACTCGGTGTATCGCCCGAAGCGCTGCGGGCGGCGAACAAGATTCGGGATGGCGGATTGATTCATCCTGGCGAAATTTTGAATATTCCGGGAGGGTTGGCGATTGATCGAAGCCGACGGCTACCGGCGGATCAGTTCGTGGGAGAGAAGCAGGCGAAAGACTTGATCGTGCTGCACTTCACGGCCGGCGGATCGGTGGATGGCGCCTACCAGAGTTGGCTATCGACGCAGGAGCGCGTGGCGACGGCCTATCTGGTGGACATGGAGGGGCACATCTACGAGGTGTTTGACCCGGCTTGTTGGGCGTGCCATTTGGGCGTCGCAGCGGCACATAACCCAGGCTACCGGCAGGACCGGCGCTCGATTGGCATTGAGATCGTCAATTGGGGTGGCGTGAAGTTAGATACCAACGAGCAACTGAATTGCTGGCCGAACCAATACCGTACTCGTTATTGCCGGCTGAACGAGACCAGCCGCTATGTGCGGAAGAGCTTTCGTGGGCTAGAGTATTTCGCGGCGTTTCCCGAAGCTCAGCAGGAGGCGGTGTGCCGTCTGGCCCGCTCGCTCTGCGATCAGTTTGGCATTGCGAAGCAGATACCTTCGGAGGTCGAGCGGGATCGCCTGAACTGGGCTTATTTCGACAACTACCGCGGGGTGGCTTCTCACCAGAACTTTCACCCCGAGAAGACGGATATTGGGCCGGCGTTCGATTGGGAGCGGCTGCGGCGCGTCTTAGCTGCGTAACCGACCTGAGTCGCTCGCAAGAACTCCTAGTATCGCGACCGCTTGATTTCAAACCAAGCGGTCGCAGCAATAGTACCGTGACCGTTTGATTTATCGCTGTTTTCTTACTAGCCCACGGCGTAAGCCGTGGGCTAGTAAGCGGGCTACAAAGAAAGATGAAACTGACGCGGTCGTGGCACTAGTTAGAATTGCGCCTTTAATACGAGTAATAAGTTTGAGTTAGCCGTACCCACATCGGAGAAACTCCCCCGGGTACCCGTGCCGATGCGGGCAAAAGCCGCCAGCGCGTTCGCGTTGTAGGAATTACCCGGCACCGCGAATTGCGGTTGCTTAAACGGAAAATTATTCGCATCCATGCGCAATTGGACGCGGAGCCGTTCTTTGATCTGCCACCACTTCGCGAGCGAAAGCTGGGTCCAATTCAGGCCCGGAGCCTCGAACGTGTTGCGGCCCAAAGTTCCGGCGGTAAACGGTGCCGGATAGGCGAAAGAACTGGTATTCAGATAGGGGTTCTGCGCAGGCGTGGGAAAGCGATTCGGCCCCAGCGTCCAATTGCTGACTTGTGCCTGCTCGTTCGTCGTCAAGATATTGGGCCTTGATTCGCCGGGTAAGAATCGGTTTGAACTGCCGGCGAACCCCACCGTAAAGGGCGGGCCAGATTGCAAAGTCTGCGTCCAGGTAAGCTCCCAACCGCCGAGCATTTGGTTAGAGAAGCCATTACCGTTGAGCCAGCGGCGTCCGGCACCGAAGGGTAACTGGTAACTCATGACATTGACGAAACGGTGCCGGATGTCGTAACTGGCCCGGCCCTTCTCCAAACGCCGATTGTAGAACGTGATGCCATTGTCGCCGCCTTCCGTCTCAGTCTCGGTGATCGTCTTTTGGAGAGTATAAAACGCGTTGAACGCCAAGCCGGCGGAATACCGTTTCTCCACGCGGACCGTGCCCGCGTGATAGGAGTTATGACCATAGTTCGAAAAGTGATTCACCGAGCCGAATTGCGGGTAGGGCTTATAGTTTTGGGAATTTTGAAAGATCGTATTGAGCGTGTTGGTGTCCGTCGAGATATTCAGAGGGATCGCGTTAATGTCCCAGTTATTTGCCAAACCCACACCGGACTGTCCCTGATATTGCGCGTCGAGCAGCCAGTTACGGGCGAATTCGTATTGCAGGCCGCCGGACCAACTGACGACATAGGGCATCCGCATATTCGGGTCATACCAACTCGCGGACCGGCTCGAAAAATTCGTGCCAATAAATGGCACAGAGCCATCGGCCTGCTTGCGGAACTGAATGGCCGGCGGACCATCGGACAACTTAAACACGTGGCGCGGATCGCCCACCGGCGCTTGGATAGTCGCCGTCGCCAGATACTCGTTAAACATGATACTCGTCGCCTGCGCGAAAATGTCCTGATGAATGAGGCCGACGGAGGTGCGGAAAACCACCTTGGGACGAAAGTTCCAAGCTAAGCCCAATCGCGGCGCGAAGTTATTCAGATCCCGCTTCGCCAGGGGCCCATTGGGGTGAGTGATGGCACCCATCAAGCCACTGATGGGGTCCTTTACGGCCGGGTCAAACTGGGCTTGTTGGCCATATTTCGTCTGGAAGGGCGACTCGTAGGACCAGCGCAAGCCCATATTGATGGTTAAGTTGCGAAGCGGCTTCCAATCGTCTTGAATATAAGCCTGATGCGAAAACCAACGCGGCAGCCAACTGCCAAAGTCCTGGGTGAAGGTGGCACTGGTGACGGTGCCCAGCAGGAACGAAGCTAAAGGCTGACCGGTATTGGGGACGAACGGAGCATTCGTCGCACCGAAGTTATAAGTGCCACCCGGCAGCGCCTGCGACGTCGCATTGTAGCGGGTACGAAGTAACTCGTAGCCCATTTTAAGCGAATGCTTGCCGGCGATCTTCGAGAGGTTGTTCTGCGCCATGAAGTCCTCGCCGATATTCTGAAAACTTGGCAACGCCGTCAGCGTGTAACCAATGTTGAAGAACGGAAAGGTTTCGCCCGAAACGTTGGGAATGCCGAGTTGTTTGGCCCAATCGCCGCCTTTGGTGAAAGCCGTCTCGTAACGCGCCCGGCGGTTAAAGCCGGCGCGGAACTCGTTACTCATCGTGGGGCTTAAAATCAACATGTCGGAGAAGGCCAAGTTAATGTGATCGACGGGCGCGGGCTGCCGATTGGGGTCTAACTCCACCCAAGCGAATTGCTCTTGACGGTCGCCCTTGTCGGCACGATGGCGGGCTTGCGAGTAACGTCCGAAAATCTTATGGTTCGACGTGAACTGATGATCCACTTTGACGTCCCAACGAATGCGCTTGATCAACTTCACATTATTCGCTACTTGGTTTTCGATGGGGCCGGTGGCGGTGGCGACGCCCGCTTGGTTGGATGCCGCGAACGGCTTACGGTCAATAAATTTCTGCGCTGCCGGATCGATGAGACTCTTCGGAATCACGTTGCCAGGAAACGGATCGCGTTCGAACGAAGTCCCGGTCTGCCGGGTGGTGTAAGGATTGTAAATCGGCAACGGCGCAGGCGAGCGCTGGCCGCCGAAGGAGAAATCACCGGCATACATTTCAGGGGTCGGAACGGTGTTGCGCAAGCCGGACGTTCCGGCGTTCTCTAAGTGACGTTCCCAGCCGGCCAGCCAAAAGGTTTTATTACGGCCGTTGTAGATTTTGGGGATCAGCACGGGTCCCGTGAAAAGGAACGTAGTCTCGTGATAGCTGAAAGGGTTCGTCCGCGCCAATTGCTCCAAGTAAGTGCGATGGATCATGTTCTTGTTGATGTAGCGATCCTCGCCTGACCCATGAAATTCATTGCCGCCGGACTTGAACACCACCGACATCAATCCCCCAGCCGAGTGGCCGAACTCGGCTGGCGTCCCGGTCGTGTAGACCTTCACTTCTTGAAAGGCGTCCTGTGTCGTAGAAATCTGCTCATTCGTACCACCGACAATTCCAATGCCGGGCTCTTTACCATTTACTCCGTCCATCGTGTAACCCATCGCTCCCGGACGTTGGCCGAGGATGTGAAAGCCATTGATGGCGCTGGCACCGGGGTAATAAAACAGCGCTCGAATCGCGCGTTTCTGCGGCACGGGAATCTTCAGGAGCTGGTCTCCGGAAAGGACGAGGCCGGAAGCCGAAGTCTCGGTCTCGAGCAACGCCGCCGCGCCCGAAACTTGCACACTCTCCGTCACCGCGCCCACTTCGAGAATGACGTCCAAGCGCGGCGTCTCACCCGTCCGGAGTTGGATTCCATCGCGAACATAGCGCTTAAAGCCGGTGGTCTCCACCGTGAGACGATAGTTGCCCGGGGTTAAGTAGGGGACGTTATACGAACCCTCCGCCGTAGTGACGGTTTCTGCGGCAAAGGACGTATCGACATTCACCACCGTCACTTTCGCAGCGGGAATAACAGAACCCGAACTATCCGTAATGCGGCCCACCATCGTGGCCGTCCCCGCCGCTTGTGACCACAAGGCAGCGGCTGAAAATAGCATGGCAATAGCGTATCGAAACATTCAAACCCCGTCTGTCGAGCGCACTGGTCGCCTAACCTATCACAGCCGTGACCCAGAGGCAAACGATTTGGCTTGCCATATTGCTAACTACTCTTGATTTACCTTCGGCTTCCTGCTCTTGTGGGCTAGAGGGACGCGATGACTTCGATCTCGATCAGCGCATCCTGATCGAGGCGGACGATCTCGACAGTGGTCTTGGCCGGCCGGTGCGGAAAGCGCGCGGCGTAAACCTCGTTCATCGCGCGCAGCCAGGCAAAGTCTGTCAGGAAGATAGTGACTTTGGCGACGCGGTCCAGCGAAGAACCTGCCGCCGCCAGAATGGTAGCCAGATTGTCGATTGCCTGACTTGTCTGTTCCTGGATGCCGCCGTCGACCAATTTTCGTGTGCCGGCGTCGACCCCTAACTGCCCCGAGACAAAGATGAGGCTGCCAAGCCGTACCGCTTGGGAATAAGTCGCGTTGTTGGGCGGCAGCAGCGGAACGTCGATCGGGATCATCGTCACTACGCCGAGTGCGCCAAGCGGAGATCGTCTTCTAACTCGTAGACTTTATCTTCGAGATTCTTGGTGGGCGTGCCGGCCACCTTGGCCGCTTCGAGCTTCGCCTTCGCCCCCGCCAACCGTTTGGTTAGCGCGGCAATGGCGGGATCGGGCTTGGCTTTCGGAGCCGGCTTGACCGGCGCGGCCGCTTTCTTCACGGCGGCCTTGTTTACCGGGCGCTTGGCCCCCGCCTTGTAGCGAAACGACGTGATGGACGGCGGCGGCGTCAGCGCCTTGCCGAAATCGGCCTTGTATTCCTCGGCCAGATGAATGGCTTCGGTAAGCAGTTCGCGGAAGCGCAGTTCGATGGCTTGTTTGGCGTTCGAGCGAAGGTCTTGCCCTTGCTGTTTCCAACGCTGATATTCGGAGATGGCATCACTCATGGACCTTCATCCTACCAGCGCCGGCACCACTTGGCCATGGACGTCCGGCAGAGTGACGTCGCGACCGCCAAAGCGATACGTGAGCTTGGTATGGTCAAGCCCGAGTAAGTGGAGAATTGTCGCATGCAAATCATGCACCGTCATGATATTTTCGACGGCGTGATTGCCCAATTCGTCGGTCGCGCCGTAGATGAGCCCGGCCTTGGCGCCGCCACCAGCCATCCAAATCGTGAAGCCAAATGGATGATGATCGCGCCCGTCGCCATTGCCGGTGTCAGGCGTGCGCCCGAATTCGCCGGCCCACAGCACCAGCGTGTCCTTCAGCATGCCGCGAGATTTCAAGTCCTTGATCAGCGCGGTGACGGCTTGGTCAGTCACTTGGGCATTCGTCTCGTGGCCCTCGCGTAACTTATCGTGCTGGTCCCAAGTGCCGTTGTTGCCGCCGTAGAGATTGGGCGGGGTGATCTCGACAAAGCGAACGCCGGCCTCCACCAAACGGCGTGCGCGCAGGCATTGCAGACCGTAGGCGCGTTGATGTTCATTCGCGGCGTCGAGGCCATAAAGCTTCTTGATTGACTCGGGCTCCTGGTCAAGATTCAGCACGTCAGGGGCGAGAGCCTGCATGCGGTAAGCCATCTCAAAATTGGCGATGGCCGCTTCCACCGCACTATCATTGGCCGTGGACGCCAGAAAGCTGCGGTCTTGGCTCTGCAAGGCGGCCATCTTCACCCTTTGTAAGTCAGCCGGCCCGGCGGGCACGATGTTATCAACCGGTACACCCGCCGCACGCACTGCCATCGCCTGATGAGTGGCGGGAAGGAAGCCATTCGAGAAGTTTTCGAGGCCCCCGGGCGGATTGTCACCGTGATTCAATAGTAAGTAACCCGGTAGATTCTGATTACTACTGCCTAGCCCATAATTCACCCACGAACCCAGGCTTGGGAAGCCGCCGAAGTTACGGCCCGTGTGCAGAAACACATTGGCGCGCGCATGTAGGGGGAATTCGCTCTTCATCGAACGGATCACCGTTAACTCATCGGCGACGGTGGCGATGTGAGGAAAGATTTCGCTCACTGCCAAGCCGGATTGGCCATGTTGCTTAAAGGTCCAGGGTGATTTCAACCATTTACGTTTGGGTCCGGCCACGTAACTATCGAGGACGGCTAACTTGCCATCCAGCTCAGCCAATTTCGGCTTAGGATCGAAGCTATCCATGTGCGAGACTCCGCCCGGCATGAAGCAGAAGATCACGTTCTTAGCCCGGGGCGCAAAGTGCGGTTGCGCACCAGCTAACATCGACGAAAGCGCCAGATAGCCGAAGCCCGTGGAAGAAGTGCGGAGTAAGTCGCGGCGTTTCATCTTAGGTATAAGAATTCTTTCAGATTGAAAAGCGTATGGGCTACGTCGCGCCAGACGAGTTCATGTTTGAGAGGGTCGTCAGCCGCGTGGCGTTGCGCGAAGTCCAGGGTCAACGCATGCCACTTCAATTGTTCTTCCGCGGTGGCCGGACGGCCCAACCCTTCGAGAAACATATTGGCCACGCGCGCGTCAATGGTGTCATCCTGACGGGCGATCAGCCGCCGCGCCCAGACGCCGGCTTGGTCGATGACAAACGGGTCATTCAACATGGCCAAGGCTTGGGGCGGCACATTGGTAACGTCGCGGTTACCGCGACCCTGTAAAGGGTTCGGAAAGTCAAAGATTTCGAGAAATCGCGGACCTTCCATGCGGGTGATCTTGACGTAGACGCTGCGCCGGCCATCGCCATCCAGCGGACCTTGGAAGAGCCGGCGATGGTCTTGCGGCTCGGTCCGGTGAGGTTGAATGCTGGGGCCATACAGGTGGTCATCCAGACGCCCCGACACGGCGAGCAAGGTGTCGCGTACGGCTTCGGCTTCCAGCCGCCGAACCGGATAGTGATGCAACAGCGCATTCAGCGGGTCCTGAGTTCGGGCAGCCGGATCGGCCGCGCTCGACTGCCGGAAGGCTTCGGACGTGAGTAAGAGTCGCAGCATTCGCTTGGTTGACCAGCCGTGCTGGACATACTCTTGGGCCAAGTAGTCGAGTAACTCAGGATGAGAGGGCGCGCTGCCATTGCGGCCAAAGTCATCGGTACTCGCGACTAAGCCGCGCTCGAAAACGTAGTGCCAGATGCGGTTCACCATTAACCGCGCGGTGAGAGGATTACCGGCGCTGGCCATCGCCTCGGCAAGTTCGCGACGGCCGCTGGCTTCCCGCCCCACGGCCCGCAAGTTAGGGGGCATCAGAGAAAGGAAATGACGCGGAGCGATGGGCCCGGGATTCAGCGCCGAACCAGCCAGAAAGACCGGATGGTCTGCGCCAGGGTCAAAGTCGCCCATGCTGGCGATGACAGTGGGTGTGGCCATCGCTGACTCGGCCATGCGAAAGCGATCCGTGAGGCTCCGCAGGGTGGGCGTCAGATTGCGGGAATTTACTAAGAGTCCATTCTCCAGCAGCCAATTGAGCCAAGTCACCTGGTCAGCCGACACGTGGCCGTCGCGCCAGGCACTTACCGACTTCTGGATGATGGCCGCAAATCGATCAGGCACCGGTGAGACAATCAATCCGTCCAGATGCCCGAGGGTCGCCTGCGGAGTAACATCCTCATCGTGGTAGACCACCCGAGTTACGCCGAAGAAAGATCGTGGAGAGCGCAGGCTGTCGCCGGTGACGCCTTTAAAGCGGCCGGGACGATCCGGTAGACGCGGGTTATCGGACTTCGTATTTAGCTCGAGATAGACCGGAAACTTCTTGGCTAAGTGGGTGGAGACTTTCTCCCAACGTAAGTCCGGATGGTCAAGTAACTCGTGCCCCTCACCGATTACGCAGTTATCGACGATCACCCGCCGCGCGGCGAACTTGCCTCCTAAGAGTTGGAAGCTCGCGTACTTCTTGCCCGAGGGCAAGAGCGGAGAGCGGAGCGTGCCATTCAACCGGTCACTGAGCAGATTGGTAAATAGGCCCGCTTGAAATATGGCACCGACAGCGTCACTGCCTTCGGTGGCGACAGCAAAATCACCGGTCTGCGCCAGACCAGAGTGCAAGCCGAGACCGTCCACGGTCCAGCCCGCAGGAATGCCTTGCGAAAAATCCGCTGCGGTTACGAATTTTTCCCGATTGAACTTGTCACGCTCGGCCGATTCCTTAGTGTAAGTGGCGAGTAAGCCGGCCGCTGGTTGCGTGAAAACCGCCAAGGGATCGGCTAAATCAACTTTCTCGCGGTCAAGCAGCTTGCGCCAGCGCTGAATGCGCAGTGGATCAAGGCCTTGGGCCAACGTCGCGGCATCTGCGGCATCATGTTTTCCAGCGAGCGCGGCAGTCAGTTCAGCCGCCACTCCCCCGATACTAGCCAGCCACGCGATCCCTAGTTCGGCACGAATGGATGCTTTCAAAGAAAGTATTCCCGCCGGTGCTGGTGCCACCGTCTCGAGCGTCCGCGCGACTGGCCGCGAGCTATTCAGAATGCCGTAGAGAGCGTAATAGTCCTCGGTGGGAATCGGATCGATCTTATGATCATGGCAGCGGGCACAAGAGACCGTCACTCCTTGAAAGGCTTTCGTTAATGTGTCGATTTGATTATCGACAACGTCCGTCCGCAATTCGCGAAACTGATCGCAGTTATCGTGACCCATTTCTCCCAAGCGATAGAAAGCGGTGGCTAAGACCGATTCGTTACGGCCCCCGAGCGTGCGGGGCGCGGGGAGTAAGTCGCCAGCAATGTGCTCACGGACGAATTGGTTATAAGGTAAGTCCAGATTAAAGGCGCGGATCAGATAGTCGCGGTAACGCCAAGCGCCCTGGATTTCGTAATTCCATTCGTAACCATAGGTCTCGGCGTAACGGACGACATCCATCCAGTGGCGCGCCCAGCGTTCGCCATAGCGCGGAGAAGCAAGTAGCTGGTCGATGTAAGTTTCATAGGCTTGCGGACTCCGATCTTTCAGGAAGCGATCCAGAGCGACGCCGGAGGGCGGCAATCCGGTGACGACGTAGGCTGCCCGGCGAGCTAGAATGCGTCTTTCCGCCGGCGCGGCCATCGAGAGTCCGGCGGCGTTGCGCCGTGCGTCCAGGAAACGATCCACGGGATTGAGCGCGGCTCCGGGTGGCGGCGCGAAGGCCTTTACCGGCTGGTAAGACCAGTGCTCGCGCAGAAGCCGTTCGTAGAGCCCCGCCTTGGCAGGCTTGCCGCCCGCGGGCCATGCCATCCCGGAACGAACCCATTCTTCGAGGGCAGCGATTTCAGCATCGGCCAACTTACTGCCCATCGGCATCTTCGGGCCCAGGTGCCTGACGGCTTTGATCAGCAGGCTCGCCTCAGGCTGCCCCGGTACGGCGGCGGTCCCATGGAGACCGCCCTTCAAAATCGCGTCACGGCTATCGAGACGCAACGCGGCAAATTGTTTCTCCGCCCCATGGCAGACCTGGCACTTCGACGCCAGCAGAGGCCGGACCTTTCGCTCGAAAAACTCAGCGTCTTCCGCTGCGGGCAGAAGGCAACCGATCCCAACGAAGATGGCGAAAAGCCGGATCATTACGTTGATCGTATCAAACAGCCGCGAGCGACTTCTGGTAGATACTGTCGCCGTTCAGATCGCGAAAGTCGACCGAGAGCGTCCGGGCGGCGGCATCGACGTTGATCTCGCCGAAGAATTGGTAGCCGTCGGCCGGGCCGCAACCGGCCATGTCTTTGGGTGGATGCTTGTGGAAGTCCACCCGCGGGCCGAAGGTCATATCGAGTTCCGTGGGGCCGAAGGCGCCGGCGTGTAAGGGTCCGCCGACGAATTCCCAGAAAGGGTCAAAGTCCTGGAAGCCACCGGCTACCGGGCGATACTCGTGTGCCGCGCAGTAATGCACGTCGGCGGTGATCCAGATCGTATTCCTGATTTGCTCTTTCTTCATGAAACTGAGTAAGCCGGCGATCTCCAATTCCCTACCCTTGGGCGCGCCAGCCATTCCGTTGGACGACGCTTCCCAACGGGGCAGATCGCCCACACGGCCATCGCTCACATTCAAGCCGAGAGGCATGTCAGCGGCGATGATCTTAAACAAAGCCGTCGACCGTTTCAACGCGCCTTTCAGCCAGCGACGTTGTGCAACTCCCAAGTAAGTAGTATCCGGCGATTCCGCCGTTTGCAAATTCGCCGTATTCGGCCCGCGATAAGTACGCATGTCGAGCAGGAAGACATCCACCAGCGGGCCATAGGAGATCTGCCGGTAAACGCGCCCCGCCTCGTCATGATTGAAACGTGTTGGGCCGTAGTCGAGAAAGGCGCGCTTGGCCCGCTCTACTAACACCGGCACCCGCTTTTCCTTGTAAAGTGGATTGTCCGCCAGATCTTTCGCGGGCGACCAGTTATTCATCACCTCATGGTCATCCCACTGCCATAACTGCGGAACTTCGGCGTTGAAGCGGCGCATGTTGGCATCGAGTAAGTTATAGCGATAAGCACCGCGAAATTCGTCGAGCGACTCGGCCACTTTGCTTTTGGCCTCCGTCACAACATTGCGCCAGATGCGGCCATCTTTCAATTTCATCTCGCGCGGCACCGGCACATCGGCGTAAATCGTATCGCCGCTGTGGATGAAGAAATCGGGCTTTCGCTGCCGCATGCTCTCGTAAATCTTCATGCCGCCGAACGCTTCATTAATGCCCCAACCTTGGCCTACGGTGTCGCCGCCCCAAGTTATCCTTAAACGATCTGGATTAGTGACCGGAGTGCGGAATTGGCCGGACACCGGCTCGCCATTGTCGACCTGCACTTTGACGAGCAGGGTTTGCCCGGCGGGTAAGCCCGTCAAGTTGACGCGCCCGGTGAAGTCCGATGCCGCGCTCAATGCCGGACCCTTGACGCGGTGCAGCGGGCCGCGTTCGCTGGTCTGCCAGGCGACAGCCATACGTCCGGAGGCATTCGAGCGAGTCCAGATGGTGGCACGTCCGCCAGTAACATCGCCGATCTGAATGCCCTGCTCAAGCTGGGGACGATCGGCCGATAAGAGCAAAGCGGGGGCCAGGCCGAGTAAGTCGCGCCGTGTCATTCAGGGCTCCAGGCCAACGCGACAAGTTTCAAAGTAATGCCGGCCTTCTTTGCTTTGAGTTCGATGGTCTCGAAAGTTTCTCCGGTGGAGGGGATCTGGTCGACTTGCTGTTGCACTTCCGCCTCCAGCGCTTTGATTTGCTCGTTCACGTTTTCGACAGTATCTTCCGCGCGGCCTACGTCGCCGGACTCTTTCCTCGCCCGGCTCATACTGCCGATCGCCTTGCCGGCGGCGGCCACGGCCTTCTCAGTGGTGCTACGCCTCCCGCTGCCGAATAACACACCGAAGACGCTCGCCCCGATCGTGGCGGCCGTACCCAACCACTGGCCTTGCGACTGTTCTTTTTCGCGAGCCTCAGCTTGTTGGGCACGAAGCAAGCGGTCCTGCAGACTCTGCAACTTACTCGCGTACTTAGTCCGGATACCCTCCACTTGGGCATCGCGTGATTCTCGCAGCGCCTGGCCAATACGCAGGCGGAACTTAGCTTCCCCCTCCCCCGGCTCAGAGACTTCGCCGGAAGCGGGGCTACGGAGCAGCGTCAGTTGCTCGGCGCCAGTCAGCCAGTTAGTAAAGTCCTTTTGCCATTTGGGATAGTTTTTAATGACTCCGGCGGCGGCGGGCAAGTCCGCAAAAGTGCCGGCTTCGGCGGGCACGGCCTCTAACTCATCAGGTGTCGTATCCACCAGATAGGCCTTCTCCCAATTCACCGGATTGGCATCATCGTCGATGGGCACCAGATAGGAGACGTCGCGCAGGTAGTCGCTCTCCAGGCTTTTGTCACTAAAGCGAATACTGGCGGCGGCAAAGAGGCGCGGGCGATAGGAAGGATCATTGGCCGAGACGGGCATGAAGTACTGCGGTATCTCCGGCGGAAGTACGGGGCGCGAGCCGCCGGCCGGCGTGTTACCAGGAGCGGCGGCTGGCTGCGCTGGCTGACGATCTTTCATCAGTAAGTTAATTTGCGCCCGCGTTAGTGGCCCGCAAAGATAGCTCATGGCCCAACGGCTTTCGAAAACGACGGGGCCATTTTCATGCACGTTGTTCATGAGGAACATGCGTTTGCCAAGACTGGAGAGTAACTGGTCAAGAGCGGCGCGGTTGAAGCCCTGGTTGCTTTCAGCGCTCTCCAGACCTTCCAATAAGCGAGCTTTGTCCCGCTCAGTCTGTAAGCGGCCGATAAACCAGGTGCCGGTATTGCCGAGACCCTTATAGTCCAAATCCACCGGATTCTGCGTTGCCAGAACAATGCCGACGCCGTAGGCACGCGCTTGTTTCAACAAAGTCAACAAAGGCTTTTTCGACGGCGGATTCGCCACCGGCGGAAAGTAGCCGAAGATCTCGTCCATGTAGAGGATAGCTCGCAGACTCGCCGTGCCCGTTTGCTTGCGGGTCCAGGCGAGAAATTCGTTGAGTAACAGCGAGACAAAAAACATGCGCTCGCTATCGCTTAAATGGGCAATCGATAACACCGACATGCGCGGCTTACCTTGGGGCGTATACAGCAGACTCTGGATGTCGAGCGGCTCACCTTGCATCCAGGCTTCGAAGCCCGGCGAGGCCAGCAAATTATTGAGCGCGGTCGCTAACTCAAAGCGTTCTTTGGCCGGGTAGAAGCTTTCTAGATTCATCACGCCGATCGTTTCGAAGCCGGGCTGCTGAATGTCATGAATCAGGGCCGCCAAGTCGAGCGAACGGCCATCGTCCCAGGCGCGAGAAAAGATCTGGCTCAGCAGAATATGCTCGCGGCTCTTGATGGGATCGGCATCGATCTCGAGCAAACCGAGCAGCGCCGTGGCGGTGGTGGTGACGCGGTCGCGAATGGCCTCGGGGTCATCGGTATCCGGCGGCGCAAAAGACTTCATAATGCTGAGCGGGATACCGGCATGCGAACCGGGCGTGTAAATGGCCATGTCGACCATCGAGAGCAGCTTCTTGATGCGATCGCCGGATTCGCCCCACTTGGCGAGTCCGCTCTTCCAGAAGCCGGCCTGCTGCTGGGCGAACTGATCGCGCGATAGGCTTTGTTGCCTGGCCTCGTCTTCATTCACCCACGGCGCAAATTCTGCGGCACTGAGGCCAGGAAATTGGAGCAGTAAGTTACCCAGGTCGCCCTTCGGGTCGATCATCAAAGCGGGAATGCCGTCAATGGCCGCTTCTTCCAGAAGGCTGAGGCAGAGACCCGTTTTGCCCGAACCGGTCATGCCGACGCAGACCGCGTGCGTCACCAAATCCTTCGAGTCGTAGAGTAGCAAATTGCCGGGCGCTTTGGCTTCGCGCCCCAGGTAGAATACGCCGAGCTTTTCAAAATCCTGCATCGACCTACAGGATAGCGTTATCGCTCCAGCACCAAACCTTCGTACGCCACCCGCTGCTCCCACCCGGACTCTTCGAGCAGCGGCGTGTCACTTTCTTTTTCCGGCCAACCGAGGCAGAGGTAGGCGATGGGAATCCAGTGCGCGGGGACGTCGAGCAGTTGGTTCAGCGGTTGGGGATCGAGGATGGAGACCCAGCCCAGCCCCAACCCTTCGGCGCGCGCACCGAGCCACAGAGTATGGATGGCCATCACGACTGACCAAGTCAAGGTTCCCGGCATGGTCTGACGGCCGAGCCCGTGGCCGGTAGCGGTGGTCTCGTCCGCGAAAACGGCCAAGTGAACCGGGGCTTGCCGAAGCCCTTCCAGCTTCAGGGAAACATAGCGGCTGGCCTGTTCGCCCTGGTAGCGCCCGGCGGCTTCGGCGTTGGCGGCGGCGAAGTTCTCACGCACGGCTTGCCGGCGGTCGAGGTCGCGCACCAACACCCAGCGCCAGGGCTGCGAGAGCCCCACGGAAGGGGCGCGCATGGCCTGACGCAGCAGGCGATCGATGAGCGCGGGGTCCACCTGACCGGGCCGGAAATGGCGGACGTCGCGCCGCCATTCGAGCAGTTGGGCGAGGGTGTCGCGGAATGAGAAATCAAAGACGGGGACTGGCACCGTCTTCTAGCATGGCATCGGTTCCCGTAGAAATACTAGCGAACGGCGAAGGAGAGACGCGTTTCCGATGGAATCACGACGCGCGGGCCGGACATCACCATGGCCACGCCGGCACCGGTGGCCGCGCCCGCGCCGGCGCCGATGGCTGCGCCCTTGCCACCGCCGAAAATGGCACCCAGGGCGGCTCCGATGCCGGCCCCGACACCGGTCTTGATCCCGGTGCCCTTTCCCTTACCTTTGCCGACGCTGGTGGTATTGGCCGTCGTCAGATTGATGGTTCGCCCATTGGCTGTCACGCTGGCGAGCGTCACCGTCAGTTCCGCATTGCCTTTCACTTTGCCGGCCTGTTTGACGTCGACCACTCGTAACTGGGCGTCCGCACCGGCTGGGGCGATGGTTTGGCCGCCTACGACGATCGAGTCAGTCAAGGAGGCGCGGAAGGTTTCGCCCGAACTGCTCGAATCCGATTCCACACGGTCAATCGTGCGGACGTTGATGATGGTGCCCGCAGGAATTTGTTGGGCTGCGGCGGGTGCGAGCGATACCGAGAGTAGCGTCGCGAGAGAAATGAGATTCTTCATGGAGAGGTCCTTTGCAAAACGGCGGAATTCCCGCCAGAGGGGCCACATGACTGCAAGATTTGCCACCGGCTGTTCAAAGTTAGTGGAACGTGAACAGTGGGCAGTATCGAAATCGCAGTCTGGCAAGCCCAAATGGGTGTTGCCCGGTGCGGCCCGAGGCGGGATGGGAAGAAATTTCTTCATTCCACTGATGAGGGAGCACGTTGATCGCCAAACACCTCTTCGATGCCAAATCGTGTCGGGCGGGGCGCGGGAGGCGGAATGTTACTTGACGAAACAAACCGGGGAGTCGTTGATTCCCTTAGGTTAGCAGATGGGTCCGAGGCCAGCGGGGTATGCGATTGATTTTAAAGGTGAACTGATTTGTGACTGGCGGTCCGGGGATGAGGCTCACTGACGAATATTCTACCTGGATCCTAGGAGGCGGGCCGGGGGCCTGGCCCACTGTTTCAATCCCCTTCAGATCGGGGAGGGCATTTCTACGGAATATGCGGATGGTAAACGGAGCTCCATTTCTGTATGGTTTCAATCCCCTTCAGATCGGGGAGGGCATTTCTACAAGACATAAAAAAACTTTTTTCGAGAGGCCGTTGATCGTTTCAATCCCCTTCAGATCGGGAGGGCATTTATACGTACTGTCCAAGCCCCGGCGATCTACCTCAACGAACAGTTTCAATCCCCTTCAGATCGGGGAGGGCATTTCTACGAAAAGACGATAGCGGGTTCTTGGAT
>JANLPT010000231.1:0-13274 GCA_031367405.1 Bryobacteraceae bacterium | reverse complement strand
CGCAAAGTGCGCCGCCTTGAGCGCAATCATCGTCGACTTACCCCACTTACGGCAACAATTCAGAATCCCCCGCCGAATGCCCGGATCGAGAATCGCCCGCTGATGAAGATCTAACTCCAACCCCAGCGCGGCGGCCCAATCCGTCAATTTCTGCGTCGGCCCTACGGCCCCATCAATGTAAGCGGTATGTGACATAAATCCTCTTCACTCGACAATCGCTATCCCTAACGAACCCTGACCGTCAGGGAGGGGATGTTGCGCACTGCCTTCACCCTAGATACCCAACGAAGCCTGCCGACGCCCGATCTCCTGCTACTGCGACGGGACTGTCTCGCGTAACTGCTGTAAGTGTTTGTAGGCCCGCTGATAGGCGCGCGAGTAAGATGCTTCGTGCTGACGCAGCGTCGTCAACAGTTGCCCCGCCTGCTGCGCTGCCGTGAACGCGCTCAGCGTGCCTTGCCCGTCCTCCGCGCGCGTCGCCTCCAAATGCTTGTTACCCGCCGCCGTCTCCATCCCCACCACCCGCCGCGATCGCCACTTGGCCATCGCCATCTCTTCAATACACAAAAACTCCACATCGTTCGCCGGCTGAAACTGCTCGAGCAACGCGAGCTGTAAGTTCTGGAATTGGCCGGTATCCTCGTTCCGCCATAACGTCAGCCGCGCGGTCAACCCATGCTTCAACGCATTCGACCGAATGCGATCCTTCCCCATCGCCGTCACCGGCCCCTTTGACTCCGCACCATTCAAACGAGCCGCCGTCATCTGTTTTTCAGTTCTTACCATGACCACAACATAGCAGGCCACCTACAAACTCCTGAGGGTCACGAGTAAGACAAACCGTTGCCCAGTTCATTGGACCGATGACTGGCACGACCCTGGAAACTTACTTTGCGGCGGATAGTCGTCGCGGTCTCATGAAGGGCGACCGCCCGCCCAGCAGGTTCACGTTCGGGCCGGTCCACACCCGTTGCGGCAACTGCGGCCCCCACACCGCGCCTGCCCATAACCATGGAATCAACCACACGACGAAAAGTCTATCAGGGGTAACTCGGGCTGCGTGGCCGCTTTTCGCGCCTCCCATCGCTAGTAGAATCCGGGAGCATGCGTGACTCCTGGCAGCAGGCATTGGCTTTCATCTCCCAGCTGCGCTACAGTACAGGGCTAAATGGCACTCCCGCTCTTTGAGGCTGGCAAGAAGAGAATTCTGTTTTTTACGCGCGGCCGGGGCCGTGGACATGCCATTCCCGATATCGCGGTCGGGCGGGAACTGGAGCAGCTGCGCCCCGATATCGCCGTCCGCTTCGTTTCTTATGGCACCGGCGCATTGACCTTTGCCGCGCATGGCATTCCCTGCATCGACTTACAACTGCCTGATCACAACAGCATCGCGGCCACCACCGTACTTGCCGGACGGCTGATTGCGTCGATGGCTCCGGAGTTAGTGGTGGCGCACGAAGAGTTCTCGGCCATGCCCGTGGCGAAGATCTTTGGCTTACCCACCGTGATGATCACGGATTTCTTCGCAGAGCCCGGCATGCTCTCCATGGATTCGCTCTGGTTCGCCGACCGGGTCTTCTTCCTCGCAAAACGCGGGTTGCATGCCGAGCCACCATCGGTGAAGGGAAAAGTAGAGTATCTGGGCCCTGCCCTGCGCGAATTCGCTTACGGCCGGCACGACCGGCTACGAGCTCGCGCCGAGCTTCAGCTACCGGCCGACGCGACCATCATTACCGTCTTGCCCGGCAGTTGGACCGAAGCAATGGCCCCTTGTTTCGACCCAGTCATGGCCGCCTTTGATTCTTTGAAGCAACCATCGAAGCATCTCGTGTGGTTGGCTGGAACCGATGAGCACTTACTCAAGCAACGAGTAAGTGGCCGCAATAACATCACGGTTCTCGGGGCCGATTGGCAGATTGACCGGTTGATGGTGGCCAGCGACCTCGCGATTACCAAAGCCAACCGGATGACGGTGATTGAACTTGCGGCTTTGGGCATTCGCACTCTATCGCTCAGCCACGGACTGAATCCGGTGGACGAACGTTGCGTGGCCGGCCTTCGGTCGAATGAGACCATCGGCGTTGCCGATCTGACGCCCCGGCGTTTGAAGCTAACTCTCGCCAGGCAGACGCCTGTCCCCGTACGCTTTCGCAGCCGCTCGTGTGCGAAAGCTTTGTCGCAACTGCTTTGACGGTACATGGCTCGCTACAATACGGCATATGACGTTGCGACGATCTCTCGCTTTTTTGGCGCTCGCTCTCTGGGTATTCTCCACGCTCCTTCTCGCCCAGCGCGGTGGTCCACCCACCCCGGCCATTGAAGAACGCACCAGCGGGCTGCGGAAATTGGATGGCTACTTCCCGCTTTACTGGGAAGAGCGGACCGGCAACCTACTGCTGGAAATTCCCCGCTTCGATGCGGAATTTCTTTATTCCACCGGACTCGCGGCGGGCTTGGGTTCGAACGACATTGGGCTCGATCGCGGCAGCGGCGGGCAAGGCCGGGTCGTCTCGTTTCAGCGCGCCGGGCCGAAGGTATTGCTAGTGCAGGGGAATCAATCGTTCCGTTCCAGCAGCCCCAATCCAGCGGAGCGGCTTTCGGTGGCGGACTCGTTCGCGAAATCCGTGCTGTGGGGTTTTACAATTGCCGCCGAAAGCAATGGGCATGTGCTCGTGGATGCTACGCCATTCTTTCTGCGTGACGGTATCGGTGCGGCGGGCGCGCTGAGACCGGGCACTTACCGGGTGGACTTATCGCGCAGCGCGATCCATTTGCCGCGCACCAAAGCGTTTCCTGCCAACACGGAGATTGAAGTGACTTTGACGTTTGCCAGCGAACCGGCGGGTGGCCGCGGCGCGGGAGGTCCGTCGCAAGGTCCGCCGCAGATCGGCGTACCGGGGGCCCGTGCTGGCGGTGGAGGATTTGGCAGTAACTTATTCAACGGAAGCGTGGCCAGTGTAACTCCGTCGCCCGAGTCAGTTACTTTGCGCGAGCATTACTCCCTGGTCGAGTTACCCGATATTCACTACCGCCCGCGCGAGGACGATCCGCGCGGGGGCTATGGCGGATTGTCTTATGTCGACTATAGTACGCCGATCGGTGAGCCGATGTTGAAACGCTATGTGCGGCGGCACCGGTTAGTCAAGAAAGATCCGCAGGCGGCGATCAGCGAACCGGTGAAGCCGATTGAGTACTGGGTGGATCCCGGCGCGCCGGAGGATATTCGCCAGGCCCTGCTGGAGGGCGCCGGTTGGTGGAGCCAGGCCTTTGAGGCGGCCGGGTTCCGGAACGCTTTCAAAGTGGCGCTGCTGCCGGAGGGGGCTGACCCGATGGACATTCGCTACAACATGATTAACTGGGTGCATCGCTCCACGCGCGGCTGAAGCACTGGCGGGTCGATTTCCGATCCCCGCACCGGCGAGATTATTAAAGGCACGGTGACGCTCGGCTCCCTGCGCGACCGGCAGGATTACCTGATCTTCGAAGGCCTCTTGTCGCCTTACACCACCGGCACTGAGAAGCCGGATATTCTTTATCGGACGGCTCTCAAACGCATCCGCCAATTAGCGGCGCATGAGGTAGGACACACCCTCGGCCTGGGCCATAATTACTACGACAGTGGGCAAGGCTGGATCTCCGTAATGGACTATCCGCACCCGCTCGAGAAACTAACTGCCCAAGGGACCATCGACTTATCGGAAGCCTACCCGCAGAAGATTGGCGAATGGGACAAAGTCGCCATTAACTACGGCTATCGCCAGTTACCCGCCGGCGACGAAAGCGCCGCCCTCCACCGCATTCTTGACGACGCCTGGGCCAAAGACTTACGTTACATGACGAACCAGGATACGGACAGTAATCCCAAGGTGGACCAATGGTCGAACGGCGTGAATCAAGCCGATGAGCTGAACCGCCTCATGCGCCTCAGGCGCGTCGCGCTCAACCGGATGGGCGAACGCACCATCCGCAACGGTGTACCCATGGCGATGATCGAAGAGCCGCTGGTGCCCATCTTCATGTATCACCGTTACACCGTCGAATCAGCCGCCTCGATGATTGCCGGGCTCGACTATATCTACGCCATGCGCGGCGACGGACGCACCGCCGTGAAGTGGGAGACGGCCGCCCATCAACGCCAGGCACTGGAGGCTCTGGCCGCAACTCTGCAGCCGGCTGAACTCACGGTGCCCAAGCAAATTCTCGATGCGATTCCACCGCGCCCCCCGGGCTTTGGCCGCCATCGCGAATTGTTCCCCCGCACCACCGGCGATGGCTTCGATCCCTTGAGCCCCGCTACGGTGGCTTCCGATGTCACCATCGGTTTCGTGCTGCAACTTGATCGCGCGGCGCGGATGGTAGCCCAACATGCGATTGACCCCCGCTTGCCCGGCCTGGAAGAAGTGATTGACCGTCTGACGAAGGCCACCTTCGACGCGGCGGCAGCGACACCCTACGAAGCCGAGGTCCGGCGCGCCGAGGAACGGGTGCTGGTTGATCGCGTGATGTGGCTTGCCACTGGCGCTCTGAACGGCCAAGTGCGCGCCATCGCTGCATTCAAGCTGCAGAAGCTGGCCACGCGCTTATTGAGGCCGGAAGCCGGGGTGCCGGAAGGTGACCAGGCGCAACACGCCTTGCTGGCCGCCGATATCCGCCGCTTCCTCGATCGTCCCGCCGAGACGTTGAAGGCGATGCCCACCGCCGACGCGCCTCCCGGAGCTCCGATTGGCGACGCGGGTATGGACTGGCTACAACCACCGCCCCGCTAATGCCAACGCACGTTCTCATCCTCGGCTGTGGCTTCACCGGAAGCCGCGTCGCCCAACGATTGTGCGGCGACGGGATCGCCGTCACCGCCATTCGACGCGCGCAAATCGACTTCACTCACGCCGGTGCCGTGGCCCAACTCAAGGCCATCGCGCCGGAGGAATGCGTCGTTTTGCATTCGGTGCCCTCGCTCCCCGAGTCGGCTGACGCCCGGTTGCTTACCGCGCTGGAAGGCCAGGCACTTCGTGTCGTGTATCTCTCGACCACCGGCGTCTACGGCGCGGCGGAACAGGTGGATGAAAACACCCCTGCGATGCCTCGCACTCCACGGGAACAGGCCCGGGTGGACACCGAGCAAGCCGTCGCACGCGGGCCCTGGGAGAGCTTGATCCTGCGCCCAGCCGCCATTTATGGCCCCGGACGCGGCGTGCATGTTTCAATGGCGGAAGGCCGCTACACCCTGCTGGGCGATGGGGCAAACTACATTAGCCGCATTCATGTCGAGGACTTGGCGCGGCTCGCTCACGCCGCCCTGTTCGCCTCACTCACCGGCACCTATCCGGTGGCCGATGAACTTCCCTGCCCTTCCCGCGAGATCGCCGAGTATTGCGCCAGAGAGTACGGTTGGCCCATGCCGGTGAGCGTCAGCGGGGCCGAGGTGCCCGCATCGCGACGGACCAACCGGCGTGTCAACGGCCGGGCCATTTGCGCTCAACTCGGGGTGCAGCTCACTTACCCCACTTACCGCGAGGGAATTGCGCAGGCCATCGCGCCGGCGGGGTCAGACGGTATCCAGAATAGCTAAACAGGGCTCGCCACGGATCATCCTCTTCCTTACGGCCGAGGTTCGGTAGGGGGGTGAATTCAGAACTTCAAACTAACCTCGACCGCGAGAGAGGGAACCCGGAATCGCCCCCGGTCGTGGTACGATCAGCGGCACACATCATGAGATCCATCATTCTCTTAATTACCGCAACGGCTTACGCCGCCGACCCCTTCACCATCGAATCGAACGTGGCTTATGGCATGTACTCCGGTGCCGCGCTTCTGCTTGACATCTATCATCCCGTCCGCCCTAACGGCTTCGGCATTATCTATGTTTCCGGCAGCGGCTGGACGGCCCCGCTCGCTTACAACGCGCCGGAACTAAAGTCGAATAGCCAATCGCAGTTGTATGCGAAGGCACTGGCCTCGGCGGGCTACACAGTCTTCAGCGTCAACCACCGGGCCCTGCCCCGTTTCCGCTATCCGGCACCCGTTGAAGATGTGCAGCGGGCCGTCCGGTTCATCCGCCATAACGCAAAACGCTACGGCATTCAAGCGGACCGCATCGGCGCCTCGGGCGGCTCCTCCGGCGGCCACTTAGTCAGCATGTTAGGCACTCACGACGGCAAGGGCAATCTTAAGGACCCTGATCCGGTGGAACGCGAAAGCGCCAAAGTCCAATGCGTGGTGGCCCGCGCCGCTCCCGTAGATTTCCTCACCGGCACCAACGGAAGATTCCTGCTCGGCATCGACCGCCCCTTGCCCGAAGCGAAAGATTCCGTCGAGTATCGCACGCACCTGGAGGCCTCGCCCGTCACTTACATCACTCCCGACGATCCGCCATTTCTATTGATGCATGGCGACAAGGACGATCAAGTGAACTACTCGCAATCCGAAGAGATGGAGGCCAAGCTGAAAGCCGCCGGAGTTACTGTAAAGTTACTTCGCATCCCCGGTGCCGGGCACGGCCCCTCCTTTCCCGGAGCCGTCAATCCACCTGACTATCTGGGAGAGATGGTGCGCTGGTTTGATTTGTATCTGAAGAACAAATGAGTCCACCGGCCGTATTCTGGGTTTCGCCATGAACGCCACCGCGTTACTGATCGCCATTGGCCGACATGGCCAGATTGAACATGTCTGGAAGGTTCGATCCCCAGACAATGGATTCACCCCAGACCACGTTGAAACCCGACACGGTACTTTCACCCCAAACCACGTTGGTGCCCCCTACCAGGGTGTCAGCCTGCAGGGTGCTTCCCCACACCACATTGCTGCCCCAAACCACATTTGAGCCCCACACCACATTGCTGCCCCACACCACATTGGTCCCGGCCACGTGGTTGTAATTCAGCCAAACCGCGCCCGTGACGGGATCGCGAACCGCTTTCGGCGAAAGCGCCGAACCTGTTCCGGTTGAGCTGTCATTCAGGGCGGAAATCATGTCGACATAGCCGGCTCCCATGGTGAAGATATCGTGGGTTACGGTGTAACTGGTGCCGGCCGCCGCATCCGTGTACGAATATGACCAAGCGAAGCCCTTACTGGCCGTCCTCATCAGACGGGCTTTCACGAGGTCCGGCGTCAACTTCGAGCTTTTTTGGATCATGGCCGCCACAATGCCCGAAACCACGGGCGTCGACATACTCGTGCCGCTGAGGGTGAAGTAGTTTGATGAAGTCTTGCTGGATCCGGCCGTCGTATAGTAACTCTGCGGCACTTCATTACCCGGATAAAGAGACATCAGCGTGGCGCCATTCACCTTGCCCGCGACGATTAGATTTCCCGGTGCCACCACATCTGGCTTCACGATCTGGTCAATCAGCGTGGGTCCCTTTGAGCTGTAAGTGGTGACCACGTCATCCGCGCGCACCAGCGTTTTCAGATCTTTCGTGGCACCGACCGTTAACACGTAAGGATCATTGCCCGGGGACGTGATGGTACTGTAACCGTTTGTTCCCATACTGGTGTTCCGGCCTCCGTTACCGGCGGCCACCACCACCACTATCCCGGCTCTCCAGGCCGCTTCAACGGCGCGGCATAGCGGGTCCAGAGTGTAGGATTCGAAGATCGGACGTCCCAATGACAGATTGATCACCCGGATGTTGTAAGTGGCTTTGAGCACGATTGCGCGATCGATGGCGCTGATCACGGAACTGTCCGTCCCCGCTCCCTGCCCATTGAGAACTCGTAGGTTGATGATGTTGGCCGCCGGAGCGATGCCGCGAAAGGTAGCCGTAGTATTGGCACCCGTTGACGCCGCCGCGTTCCCTGCCGCGATCACCGCCACGTGCGTTCCGTGTCCAAAGCCATCCGCAGTCGCCGTTTCGCCCGTCACGAAGCTCTCTGAATAAACCACGCGCCCACTGAGGTCGGGATGGGAACTATCGACGCCGCTATCGATGACCGCGATCCCGATGGTCGCACCGTTCCAACCGCTGCTCAACGCCAACGATGCGCCGACCGCCGGATTGGCGTAATCAAGCTTGCCGGCGAGTGGACGATTCATGCTTGCGAACTTGATATCCCCGTTGGTGGCCAGGGCGTTCACCGCCGCCGTCGGCAGGCTATATACCACGATCGCCGGAAAGGACTTTTGCTGCCTTTTCAACGCGCCACCATTGGCCACCACCTTGCCCAACTGCACCTGAGTCGGGCTCGCATTGAATTGAACGATCACCTCCGTCATAGCGGCGGCGGGCAGGTTTTGGAGATCCTTGGAGATCGCCCCCGCGAAAGCATGCCCTAAACCCGCGATCACGAGTATCGTAAATTTTCTGATTGTCATGCCACCTGCTAATGCACGTGGAAGACCATACTCGCCCTTTAGCTAAGTCGCTGAATCTCCAGAGCCGTGAACGGACTTGCGAGACCGTCGCAGGACAGTTTGTCCAGAAAGTATAGGACAAAATGTCCCGGCGATCCGCTTTTGGCACTCAAAACGCAGACTCTTAAAAAACCACCCGTAAGCCAACCTGAATGGTACGACCGCTGCCGAACTCCGCACCTTGCGTCGACGTGATCCGGCCAAAATTTGCCGCTGTCGTGGTCAGGGCCGGAATACCGAAATTGGCGTGATTCAACAGATTAGTGAACGAGCCTTCAATCTGCGTGTAGATATTTTCGCGAAGATAAACGCGTTTCTGTAACTTCGCCGAAACCGTCTGCGTCCCCGGACCCAGCAATTGTCCTGGACCCACCAAGCCAAAGCGCCCAATGTTGTTCGCCGGCAGCGCGAACGGGCTCGCGTCAAACCAGCTCGAAATATTACGATCAGCGGCCGGTTTGTTGCCGTAGTCGGCCACACTCGCCGCGTAGTCCGGACGGTCATTGGCGCGCGCATCGACGTTCGTGCCGCTGGGGTCGCTGCGGCCGCCGGTGATGGGCGTCAGGAACGGCCCGGTCTGGAAGAGGAGAATCCCCGAAAGCTGCCAACCGCCGGCAATCAATTTAGCGGCGCGCTCGACGCCCGAGCCAGACTTACCGCTGCTGCCATAGGGCATGTCGTAGTTGAACATGGTGAGGAAGCGATGCCGCCGCGACGGCGAGACATTGCCATAGTCGAGACCGAGGTTAAAGCGGTCAGTGGGGACGGAGCCGGCCTCGCCCGCGAAGCCAGTGCTATTTGAACCGACTGCATTCGAGAGATTCTTAGTCCACGCCCAGGACGATTGAAAGCCCAGACCCTTCGCAAACCGGCGATTCACTTCCACGATCATGGCATTGTATTTCGACGACACGCCATTATCGCGGCTGTAGACGATGGCCCAGTTGGGATAGGGCCGCGCGCGGCTCGCCGCCGCGTAACCGATGGTGTTCGGACGCACCTGGTTCAGGTCCGGGCTGGAATAAAGTTTGATAGTGTGCGAACCCTGATAAGTAACTCGCAAGCCCGTGTTCCAACCGAGGTCGCGCTCAAGGGTGAGGTTCCATTGCTGCGAGTAAGGGACGGGGCCGTCAATCTGGTTGCCGCGCCGGAAATCGGCCGTGCCCACCGCTCCAATGACGCCCAAGCCGGTGCCGAAGGCGTTAGGAAAGCGTAACTCCGGCACGCCATTCACTAACGTATTAGTAAACGTGCGCGTATCGGAAGTATGAATTCCGGTAAGCGAATAGAATACGGCGCCCAAAATCGTTACCGCGTAAACCCCGTAACCACCGCGAATCACCGTGCGATTGCCCCAGGGCCGGTAAGCGAAGCCGAGGCGCGGCATGAAGTTATTCGTGTCGGTATAGCGCAAACGTTCGGGAATACCCGCTTCCGCCGCCGTGACGATCGGCGTGCTGCCGATGGAGGCGCGGAAGGGCGGCGCGGTGATCGCCAGTGACGCGGCGTTGGGCACAATCACGCGACCGCCAGGAAAGTCGCGGTCGAAGTTAGCCAGTTGCAACGTGCGATCCCAGAAGGGCTGCTGAATTTCATATCGCACGCCGTAATTCAGAGTAAGTTTGTTCGTGATCTTCCAGTCATCCTGCGCGTATCCGGCGGCGTGAACCGCAATGCCGTTAATGTCGGGGCTCGTATTAGCCAAGCGGTTACGTTGTGGCACGCCAAGCAGGAAATCGGCGTAAGCGTTGCCGCTCCAAATGCCGTTGAAACGGTACTCGCCCAGATCGTCGCCGGCAAAGAAAGAAATATTGTCGGTGGCGTGCAAGCGCTTGATGTCGAAGCCGAACTTCATCGTGTGCCGGCCCTTGGTCCACGTGACGTTGTCGTTGAACTGGATGTTCTGACTGAGTTGCGTGAAGCCGCGGCTGCGGCCCGTGCCGAGAAAGCCCGTGATGCCGAAGTCCGGAACGCTGGCCACCTTCGGCGGGTCAGCGCGCAAGCCAACAATACCCAAGGACTTCACCAGCGAGGGGCCGTCAAAGCTGGTGCCGTTGGGTCCGAAATCGACGCTGCGGGGACGATCGGCGAAGCCGAAGCGGAATTCGTTCAGCACCGTGGGCTTGATGACAAAGTTATAGGCGGCGGTCATCGTCCGGGAAAATAGAGTCTCGCGCCCGTCGCCGAGCGTCGTGATGGCAATGGGAGTTAATTGCTCCACCTTCTTCCACGAGTAACGTACAAATAAGTTTTGCCGTTCACTGAAGATATGGTCGCCCCGCAGGTCGTATTGATTATTGTTATTGGCCGCACTGTTCTGGAAGCGTAAGTTGGGGTTACTAATCTGGTCGCCCGCTACATTCTGCTTCGGGTAGAGCGAGTCCAAAACGCGCGTGGATACCGATGAGAAACGGCTGGAGGGAATAATGTTGCCGCTAAAGGGAACGTTGCCGCCGAGCGGATCGCGCACGGCGGCGGTGACGCTGGATAGGTTACCAGCCCGGTAGCTATCGGGCGGCACAATGACGTTGAACTGCGATGCGGCGCGGAATTTCAGTTGCTCCCAGGCACCAAAGAGGAAGGTGCGATTACGGCGGATGGGTCCGCCGGCGCTGACGCCATAGTCGTTCGAGACTTTGAATGGAGCGCCGGTGCGGGAACTAAAAAAGTCGCGCGCGTCCATCGCGCCATTCTGGTGATACCAGAAGAGGCTGCCATGCAGGCTGTTGCTACCGCCCTTCGAAGTGGTCGTGACGTCGCCCGTCTGGGCAAACTCGGCGTTGTTCGACACCGAACTCACCTTGATCTCGTCGATCGACTCGGTGGAAGGAAACATTTCGTTGATGATGCCGTTGCCGCGCACGTTGATTGACGAGATGCCGTCAATGGTCGCCGTAGCTTGGAATGGCATGCCGCCGCCGATGGAGATGCTGCCACCGCCCGAGTCAGGCTGCACACCAGGCGTGAACGAAATCGCCGAAAAGACCGAGTTGGTGCCGCCGGCCCGGAAGTTCACCGGCATGCTGAGGATCTGCGCGGAGGTCTTCGAATCAACGATGGTGGCAATTTCGGTGGTGATCACCTGGCGCGCCGTCGTCACCAATACTTCCGTCGCCGCCGTGAGTAACTCCAGCCTAGTGTCGACCCGCGCCACTTCGCGCGCGCGCAGAATCACGCCCTGCACCAGAGATTTTCGAAACCCGCTCACTTCCACGGCCACCTCATAGGTGCCGGCGTCCAGATTGAGGAACGCAAAATTTCCCGCCGTATCGGAAGTCGTCTTGCGCGTTTCCGCCGTGGCGATGTTCTTCGCTTCCACCTTGGCCGAGATCATGACGGCACCACTGGGGTCCGTAATCGTGCCCCGAATTTCGCCGAATGTCGATTGCGCGTTAAGGACCGCACTGAATAGCAGGAGTAAGAGAACAATCATAAACAGACCCTTTCCGTTTGAGGTGCTTACCATTGTGCGAGGACCCAGCGCGCCACGTCAAGCCCTTCCTCGGCCTTTCATCGAATTGTCATCCGATGGCGCAATGGCCAGATCCCGCAAGCCCCGGCTGCCCCGATTTTCATCGGCTCGGATTCAAAATCCGCAAATACGTGACATGAAGGTGCGGCTGATTTAATGGCCAGTACCACGATTCGCGACCCAAGTCTGCCGAGAGGATGTTCCGTTATGTTATCGCCGCCCGCGCGTCAGTGAGGCAAATCCGGCCGTCGCCATCCGCGAGAAAGCAGCCCACCGGTGGATGTCCGGCGATGCCCAGTGAAGGCTGGTTTCTTGGGAAGAGTTTTCTCGTGTAGACTAATCGTGATTACGAGCGATGACTCGAAATCCCCATTGAAAGCAAACGACGGTCAACCCGCCGCGGTGGTTTCCCCAGTCGCCAAAGATTAGACGGCAAAGCCAAGGAATAGCCACGAGGCCGGTACCGGTCCCTTGCAATCGCCTACCGGGATGCGAGAATAGCAGACACGGATGCCGCCTCCCATCAATGCCATCGATCTGACCATGAGGGCGTGGGACGATCTCGTCCTGTCGGCAGTTCAAGCCCGCCTCCCCAACTTCCAGATGAAGTCGTTCGTTGAATTCTTTGCGAGTGCCCCCCGGGCTGCCTTCTCGCCAGAGGATCGCCGCAAAATACTCACCCAAAGCGGGCTGCTGTTTTCGAACTTCTACGCGCATGCTCCTTTCAAACGCGACCGCGGTCTCCCCGATCCGCTGCTGGCGCTCGATGAGGTTGGGCGGCGAGTGGAGGTGCAAAACGACGACTTTCCGGATGACGAATTTCACCGTCTGGTTCGCCTCGTCTTTGTCGACCAGGAGGACGCGCACACGTTCTACGGTTTGCCGAAACCCTACGCCGATGCGCTGGCCTTTCTGCCATTTCAGGTGAAGCGATACTTCGATGCGAACGGCCAGCAGCACTTTATCGTCGCCAAACTGATGCCCGGCTTTGCGCCCCCGTTGTTCGGCCTGGGGGCGGAGATTACCGGGTGGAGCGGCCGATCCTTTGTGGAGGCCATGCGGTGCTCCGGAAGGTCGGAAGTGGGCGGCAACCCGGACGCGTTCGTGGCGAACGCCCTGACGCGCATGACATTGCGTCCGCTGCGCTTCGCCGAACGGCCGGATTGCGCGGAAGAACTGATTGAGTTTCGCGCGGTGCCGGACCAGGAGGTCCAGTCGATCCTGATTCCGTGGGGAGTTGGCATTGGCTTCGATGCCGGCCGCATCTTCCCGTCGGCCTCGCCCGGTTGCGCCGAGGAGCGCGCCACCTTCGGCTTCGCCAACCTGTTGCTGATGAACCCGCGGAAGTGCTTCTATGAGCAATCCGAGCCACCGGATGCGGCGCTCGATTCGACGTTGCCCCAGATCTTCGAATTTCATTTTGCCGATAGCGATGTTCGCGAAGGCTTT
>JANLPT010000222.1:0-6862 GCA_031367405.1 Bryobacteraceae bacterium | reverse complement strand
CAATCTGGGCTGGTGGCGCAGCTCGATTGCTGGGAATGCCGATCCTCTGGGGATCTTCTCCCCGTGGACCACCGTGGTGCTCGCCTTAATGGGCGCGGCCGTCCTGCTGGGGCTTTCCGCAATCGGACGCCGGTTTGGCTGGAAGGGCCAAGGCCTCTCGCTGGCGGCGCTGGCACTCGGCCAGACTGTCCGTGAATATATATGGTTTGGGGTGTTGATCCCCGCGGTGACTTTTCAGGCGAGTGTCATCCCGATTCTCGGCAGCGTCGGCCTGTTTATCGGCGTCTCGCTGATCGCGCTCCTGGTGATGCGCCTGATCGGCGGGCCGGCTAACCCAGAGTCCGCCGCGAAAATGAGCGAGCGCCCCCAGTGTCAGCCGGCCAGGCCTTCCGGCCGACACACCCATATCGATATCCTCCGCGGAATCGCGCTCTTTGGGGTACTCATCGTCAATCTCGAGACCCTGTTCCGGGTTCCGCTGCTCGAGCAGATCTTGCGGCCCCAGGCCGAATCCGGCTGGGCGAACCAAATCGTCGCGCTGGTACTCGTTCGCGCGCTCGAATTTAGAGCCGTCACGATCTTTGCGTTCCTTTTTGGAGCGGGCATCGCCATGCAAGCCGAACGGTTCGCTGCGGCGAACTTGGGCGCCAAAGGCTTCCTTGTCCGGCGGTTGAGTTGGCTCTTCGTCCTGGGCCTGGCGCACCTGTTTCTCATTTGGAACGGCGACATTTTGGCGCTCTATGGCGTCTGCGGACTACTGCTGTTGCCGTCGCTGAAGCTGCCATGGCCCGCGCTCTTCGTCATCGGCGCAGCCGCGATGGCGCTCCCTGAGTTCGTCTCCAGCCCACTCGTCATCCCTACCGGAGAAGCAGCCACCGCACATATCGCCAAAGCTCGGGAAATCTATGGCCACAGCGGTTTCATGGCCATTCTCAGTTTCCGATGGTACGAAGCCTGGACCGTAATCGCACCCTTGCTATTCGCTATCCTTCCCCGCACCGTCGGTTTCATGTATTGGGGCATGGCGGCCTGGCGCAGCGGCATCCTCCGCGAACCGGAGCGGCATCGGGGCAAACTCATCGCCGCCCTGGCGTTCGGCGCGGTGGGGGGTGTAGCCTTTGCCTCATTTCCCAGTTTGCTCGCCCTCGCTTATGTTTCGGCTCTTCTGCTGCTGCTCACACCCGGCCGAACTTCTTCACTGCCTGGCCTGGCGGCGTTGGGCCGGATGGCGCTCACCAACTACCTCACCCAGTCCCTCGTCCTGGGTTTCCTTTTCTATGGTTACGGCTTCGGTCTGTTTGGAAGAATGGGGTCCGCTGCCGCGGCGGGCATCGGTGTCCTGATTTACCTCGTCCAAATCCAACTGAGCCGATACTGGCTGGGACGCTTCTGCTTTGGCCCGTTCGAGTGGCTCTGGCGCTCGCTCGCCTATGGACGCCGCCAACCCATGCGCCGGCGTGCCTAATCTACCCCGCCTCGATTTTTTCTGGCGAATATGAGCTCTTCTGAGGGAGGACTGCGCTAGGGCAAGGTGAACGATCGCCCAATCCAAGGAGAAATCACTTTCATGTTCATCGTCGTCCTCGTCTTGTTGCTTCCCCTCGTGCTTGCCGCCGCCCCACCGGACCGTCTCGCAGACCTCATCGCGCGGATGCGCCAGTTGTCGCTCGCGGGCGATCATGCGGCCGTGGGCCGGTTGGTGCCCGATGTTCTCGAGGAACTCGCGAAACCGAGTTCGAAATCGGCCCTCGCCTGGAACCAGGTGGGCGTGTATTTCCAAGCCCAGGGTGAATACACAGAGGCCGAGCGGGCGTACCAGCGAGGCATCCGGCTGGCCGAAAAGGAAGGGAATTCGGCCGGTGACCTGGAGACGCTCCTGGTTAACCTCTCTTCTCTCTATCTGGCCATGGGGCAGCGGCCGGCTCAGACGGAGATAATTTGCCGGCGAGCCCTGAAAAATGCCATCGCACTCTACGGCCCGAGCTCTCCGGAATTGACCACCTTCCTCTACGCGCTGGGCTCGGCGCGTCTACAGTTGGGGGATCGCAAAGATGCCCGCCGCCTTTACCTGCAGGCACTCGATTTGGCAGGTGACAGCCGCGAAGGGAAACTCCGTCAAGGCTATGTTCTTGCGAATCTTGGTTCGTTGTCGGCCCTGGATAGCCAGTGGATTACCGCGAAGGAATCCTTCCTGCAATCGATCGCTCTCGTGGAGGCTCTTCTCGGTCCGTCTCACCCGGACTTGGTCCGCACTCACGTCAATCTCGCGGTGGTTTATTCGCAATTGAAACAATGGACGCTCGCTGCGGCGAGTGTGGCAAGGGCCCGCGAAATCACCGAAGCTCGCCTGGGTGGCAGCCATCCGCTCATGGCCGACATCCTCATCACCTCCGCTTCCATCCTGCGGAAGACTGGCCACGGCCGCGAGGCGCGAGACCTGATCCGCCAGGCCAAAGCGATCGCGGCTTCGCAACCGAAGAACCATGCTGCATCAGCCTGGATCGACGCCGCAGATCTGGTGCGGTCCGGCCGGCGCTGACTGGTTGCAGGCGAACCGGCTAGCCGTTGACGACTTTCTTGAGGCGCGTCTTTTCCATGGAGATGGTGCGGCGATTGTGGCGGGTTTCGCGCATGCGTTCGCTGGCGGCTTCGACGGCGTCGGCGAAGGTTTCGCCGTTGGCCTCGGTAGCACCCCAGCTGAACATTACGGAGAAGTTGCCCAGCGAGCGTAACTGGAAGTCCCAGAGGCGTTCGGAGAGGCCGTTCAAGCGGCGTTGAGCGACAGAGCCATTCTCGTTGGCGAAGACCACGATGAACTCGTCGTCCGAGGAGCGGCATCCGAAGAACTCGCTGCCATTCGGAGCGGTAATCAGTGACTTCACCAATTGGCTAACGGATTTGGCGAGTTCCTCGGCGGCGGGCCGGCCGGACGTCTCTTGCAAGCGTGCGTAGTCGTTAATGCCGATGGAGACAATCAAGCCCGTGAAGAGGGCCTTATCCCGTTTCAGGAAGTCGAGCGTGGCACGGTCGTTCATGCCGCCCGGCAGCGCGAGGACACCAGGCTCGGAGGGCGTTTCGGCCTCCGCCAACGCCAATTGTTCCGCCGGGGCAACCCCCGGCTCGGCGTTGACAGCGGCCATCAAGCTATCGAACGATTCGTGCGGTGCGGGCACCGTGGCCTCGCCCAGATCGGCCGCCGTCAGGAAATCAACCGGCGCGGCGACGGGCAGATTCTCGACCGATTCTTCTTCTACCAATTGAGGAGTCGCAACTGCAGCTTCCGCGACAATTTCCGGCGCGGCCTCCGCTAGAGCCTCGGGCGCATGATCGAGAGAGGCGGATTCCAACGCGGGCTGATGGTGATCTTCGTGGAGCGCCTGATCCGGCGAAGGCGAGGCAACGTTGCTATTCAAAACCCGGATACGCACGACTGGCTCCTCGGTGTGAGCTTCAGGAGTGTGAGCTTCAGGAGTGTCCGCTTCAGGAACCGGAAACTCCCAAGAGGGCAGCACTTCGGCAACCGGTACTTCTTCGACCGGGACGGGTGCGGCTGTCTCTGGAATCGTCTCATCCAGGCGACGCTCGAACGCTAACCGGGAAGCGTTCGCGATACTGGATGGCGACTCAAAGAGGCTGCGAAGCGCCTCACGGGTTGGCGTGATTACGTCAGTTATTTCCGACGGCACTTCAGATCGTTCCAGGCTTTCGACCAACGGCGCTGGCTCGGGCACCGCGACGTTTTCTTGAGCCACTTCCTGAATGATCGGCGCTTGATGCCAGGTGGCCGTGCGCCAGTCAGGCTCTGGAGTCTGAATCTGAGTCACTACGGGGGCCTCAGCAATCGAGGGAATCTCAGCGGGAGAGAGCGTCGGGGCGACGTGGGGCACCGGTGGGAGGACCGGGGCGGCCGCCACTTCCGCCGGTAGTTCTACTAACGCGACTGGTGGGGCGACTGGATACACGAACGGCACTTGCGCCACTCGACGCTCGTACGCGGGCGGACGCGACTGGTAAACAGGCCCTGCTGCGGCCACTGTCTCGGGACTCGCGTCGCCATGGACGGCGCTCCGGACAACGTTTTCCAGATTCCGGCCAACTTGCGCGATCGCCGAAAGCACGGCATTCGAATCGAGCTGCTGCTGCGGATAACGGGCGCGCTCTTCCTGACGAACCGTCATTTCAAGCACTTGCTCGCGCAAACGCTCGTTTTTTCCTTTCAGGTAGTCAACCAGGAAAGCGACGAGCGTACAGCCCAGCGCCACCACGACTCCAAGAAAAATCACGAATATTTGAGTGTCGAGCCCGGTCACTAGTTCCATGACAGTACTTAGATCTTATCGGCGCAGACTTAGGGAACAAATAGATCGGGCGGTTCATAAAGTCATTAGTACTTTCGCTATTCCCCACCAGCGCCACCCGCCAAACGACCGCGCCTGTCGCCTCTAAGATGCAGTTAAGATTGACCTTAACCCCGTCGACCTCACTTTACCTCTAGTTTCATCGCCTAGCCGTAGTACGAAAGTTTACTTCGCGCAACACCTTTGGGACGTTCTAGAACCAATCGCCTAGCGCTCCTGGAGAAAGGGGTTCGACCGAATCTCCTCCCCAATGGTCGTTGGGTCCCCATGCCCGGGAAAGACCTCCGTCGTGGGCGGAAGGGACAATAATTGCTTCTTGATCGACCGGAGGAGGAGTGCGTGGTCGCCGCCAGGCAAGTCTGTCCGCCCGATGGACCGGCGGAATAGGGCATCGCCGGCAATGACTTTATTCTCCTCGGGCAGGTAAAAGCTGACGCTGCCCGGCGAATGGCCCGGCGTGAAAAGCACCCGCATCTCGCGGCCCAGGCAATCGATGGTTTCGCGCGTCGAGAGGTGCCGTTCGATGGCGAAGGGTGCTGGTTGAGGGACGCCGGTCCACTGGGCTTGCTGCGGCAGCATGTCATAGGTGGGCTGGTCTTCCGGGTGCATGGCGACGGTGACGCCAAAATGGCTTTTCATCTGGGCGACTGCGCCGACATGGTCAATGTGGGCGTGCGTGAGCAGGATTTGTTCCACGGTGAGACCGCTCGTTTCCAAAAGCGCCAGAATTTTCTCGAACTCGTCGCCCGGATCGATGACGACCGCCCGGCCATCGCGGCTCAGAATGGAGCAATTGCACTGGAAAACGCCCAGGGGGAAATAATCGTGCTTCAGAGTCGCGTTGATAGCCATAGTTAAGTGTAAAACTGTAAGGACCATGTCCTTACCTTCTTCGCTCATCCTTTGCATCCACATCGTCATGGCCATGCTGATCGCCGGCGGCGGACTCGCCGCCCTGTTCAGCGGCGGTGCCACCATCTCCGTACTGCCGCGACGCTCAGCCTTGGTCGGCATCATCCTGCTGATCGTTACCGGCACCAACAACTTCGTCCAGCGTCTGGGGACCGGCGTTCCCAAGGGCTACCATATGTGGTTCGGCATCAAGTTCCTGCTGGCGCTGCACATCCTGACGATGACCTTCATCGTTTCCGGACCCAACCACACGCCCGAGAAACGGGCCCGATTGCTCAAGGGTGTGGGTATTTCGGCCATCGCCGTCGTGTTGATTTCGGTCTATTTGAATTACTTGGTGACCGGGTCGCACTAAGGATTGAAGCTGTTCCATGCGCCTGCTGCACTACATAGAGATTGAAAATTTCAAGACGTTTGGCACTAGGCAAAGAATCGAACTGGATCATCCGGCAGTCATTATTGGCCCCAATAATTGTGGCAAAACTAGTGTGATTCAGGCAATCGCCTTGTGGTCACAGGCGGTGCAGACCTGGCACGAAGCGCGAGCGAGCTCGTCAGCGCGAGAGAGAGCCGGCACTCCGCTCAATCGCCTGAAAATCCTCAATGTTCCGGTGCAGAGAACACGATTCTTCTGGCACGAGACGAAGGTACGGACCGGGAATACCGACATTCGGATGGTCATTACGGTCGGCGTGGCGTTTCGGGGTAAGGTGGAGCCGATTTCGATCCAGTTCCGGAATCAAGGCGAAGACCTGGTTTATTGTTCCCTGGATGAATCGATTCGCGACAACAATGACTTGATCGCCTATGTGGCTAAGATCAATGTTGATTTACTCTACCCGATGAGTGGATTGGAGATCGAAGAGCCGGTGCTGCAGCCCGGCAGGATCGGGGTGCTGCTCGGACAAGGGCAGACGGCGCAGGTCCTCCGGAATCTGTGTTCCATGGTGCATAAGAGCTCCCCGGCGGACTGGGCCAAAATTGTTAGATTAATGAAGCGCCTCTTCCAGTTGGAATTGGGAATCCCCGTCGAAAATTCCCGGGGCGCTATCGATCTCGCCTACACGCAGCGCGGCGTTAAAGAGCCGCTCGCCCTCTCGTCGTCCGGGCGCGGTTTTCAGCAGATGTTACTCATTTTCGCCTATTTGTTTTCCCATAAAAAGAGCGTGTTACTGGTGGACGAGCCAGACGCCCATCTCGAGATCCTTCGCCAAAAACAAGTATTCGTCCTGCTGCGGGATATCGCCACGGAGAATCAATCGCAAGTAGTCATCGTTACTCACTCTGAAATTATATTGGATGCGGCGCTGGAGACAAATCTGACGTTGTTGTTGGAAGGCCGGGCGGACAATCTGGCGAAAAAAGTGGAGATCCACGAGAGCCTGAAGCTGTATGGGACCGCGCATTACATTCGAGCCCGGCAGCGGGGATACGTGTTCTATGTGGAGGGCGGCACTGACGTCGACATTCTTCGAGCTTTGGCCGAGAGACTGAATCATCGGGCGGCTCGAATCTGGGATGAGAATCCGAACGTTTTCTTCGTCGAGAATGTCTATCATGAGGCGTCCATGGACAGCGAACTCGAGCGGGTG
>JANLPT010000114.1:0-2269 GCA_031367405.1 Bryobacteraceae bacterium | reverse complement strand
CCGGGCTTGTTTTTGTGGACGCGTAATAAAAGCGGCTGGAGTAAATGGGCGAAATACGGTTCGCCGATCCAGCCGCGCGCGAGGCTGGCCACGGTCACGCCGAACTGCGTGGCGGAGAGATACGAGTCGAGGTGCGCGAGGACCTTTTTCGCGAGCCCGGCGCAACGGGTCGCACGCAACGACCCTGCGGCAGCCTTAATCGCCCGATGTCGCAGCCACGGGGCCCAGCCCCGCCCGTCACGAAATACTTAACGGAATCAATAACTTGGTCGGAGTGGGGAGATTCGAACTCCCGACCCCCTGCTCCCGAAGCAGGTCAAGCCCGATCTGTACTGAATAATCCAGGACGCAAGTGAACGTCGATAAAGCGCTATTATCGTTGCGTTTTTCCTATTCACTTGTTCCCATGCGTTCGCTGCGGTATGGTTAAAATCGACGGTTCGTGGTCCCCTGGATGGTCCCCTGTGGTCCCCCAGATGGTCCCCTGGAAACCGGCGAGGCGATCTTGGCTCAACAGCGACTTTCTGAAATCGGCGTGAAAGCCGCCAAGGCCAAGGGGCCCCGCACGGACATTTGGGACGGCGGATGCCCCGGTCTGGTGCTCAGGGTCACTGACAAGGGCCGCAAAACCTGGTTCTTGTTCTACCGGCACGGCGGCAAGAAGCGTCGGACCGCGCTGGGCAGCGCCAACGACGGCGGGATTGGCTTGGCCGATGCCCGCAAGCTGGCGCGCGAGCGGCGGGACATGGCCCTTGCCGGCGACGATCCGGCCGCTGGCGGCACTTCTGGACGGCCGCGCACCGTGGCCGATCTGGTGGCCCGCTATGCCGCCAGCGCCGAAGCCCAGCGCAAGCGCACATGGGCAGAAGAACAGCGGCTCTTGGCCAAGGATGTGTTGCCGCGCATCGGCAAGACGGAACTCGACAAGCTGCGCAAGGCCGATGTGCTGGCCGTGGTTGAGCGCATCACAGATCGCGGGTCGCTTCGGGTCGCTGATCGCGCCGCGCGCATCCTGAGCGCTATTCTCAATTGGGGGCTGGACGAAAACCTTGTGAATGCCAATCCAGCCCAGCGCATTCGGCGGCGCGCGGCAACCAACGCTCGCGAGCGCGTCATGTCCCGGCTTGAGCTGCAAACGCTCCTTCGGCGGCTTTCCGACGTATACCCCGAACGTGCGCTTCAGTTGATGATGCGCCTATTGCTGCTGACGGGTTGCCGCAAGATGGAAGTCCAGGCCGCGCGGGTGGATGAATTCGCCTTGGCCACGGACAATCCGGTTTGGGTCATCCCCAGCAGCCGGACCAAGAACGGTCGCACGCACACCTTGCCCCTATCGGGTCTGGCGCTGGCGGTTGCTAAGGAGGCCGTGGCGCTGGCGGGTGCGGGGCCGCTGCTGTTCCCCGCACCGCTCACTGGCCAAGTCTATGACCGGGGCGTCTTGAACAAGGGCCTGTTGAGGGCCTTCCGCGCTGGGCTCACGATCCGGCCCGACGCTGATGGCATCAGCCGGCGTGTCCCTCGCGGGGCTATCCTTGTGCCGGACCGCGAGGGCAAAGCACCCTTCACCATCCATGACGTGCGCCGGACCGTGGCCGTTCACTTAAAGGAAATGGGGGTTTCCCCCGACGTGCGCAAAGCGGTGCTCAACCACGCGCCGCAAGGCGTGACGGCAATACACTATGAGGGTTCGGCTGACATGCTGCCGCAAATGCGAATCACTTTGGAAGCGCTGGCGAGCCGCCTGGAAGCAATAGAGAAAGACGAACCGGGCTCCAATAACGTGAGGTTCTTGCGCGCGGCGACATAAAGCCGGTTCACGAAACTTCCCGACAGTTCATAGAATTCTCAGAAATTGGTATAAGAAAACATCAAATAACGTACTTCGCTGGACCCGATTGAATTGTGTTGTAAGTTTTTATTCGTCGATGTACCCCACTACTTAGGTAGTTTGGTATGGACCTACAACAATATTAGCACCTGCACATTTTTCAAGAGCCATATCATTACAAGTGTAAATACGTGGGCTGACTCCACTTTGAGCAGCTAGGTTGCCGCTAACCGTTACGCACACAGCATAGTTTGAAAAGTTGTTATTATTAGTATCAAATAGCGCACATGCATCGCCTGTGTTACTGCCACTCCATGCAATTTCATCCCACTGCCATGCAACTGTTATTTCACCAGCTATATCGTCGGTATATTTACAAAGTAGATTTAAGTCTTTTTGACCAGGTTCATCATTTGCACCCTGTACATCATTGGTACAAAT
>JANLPT010000060.1:0-9413 GCA_031367405.1 Bryobacteraceae bacterium | reverse complement strand
GCGCCTAAAGAATGGCCATAGACGAAGACGCGCTCCTGGGGCACGATATCCAGAAAGTCGACGGCATCTTTGACATAGTCGATGACGCGATAGGGTCCGCGGCGGGGCGATTCGCCGTGGCCGCGAAAGTCATGCTGGTGGAGGTGATAGTGCTCGCCGAGGGTCCCGGTGATGGGGGCGAAGGTTTCGGCCCGCCGCGTCACCCCGTGTAGAAAAAGAATCGCGGCTTCAGCTTTCATCGACCTCAAGGATAGCCGATGCACGATGGGGCACACCCGATTGGGTTGGTCACTTCCCCGACGTCCCCAACCGGCTGGCCCACCCCTGAGGGTGGTCAACGGCTGACGCCGCAACCGCACTCGATCAGCCAGCCCCGATGTCGCCGCCGCCGGCCTGCTCCGCATCGGATGCGTGGCGGTAACAGCCGCGTTCGGTTAGTCGTGGATCCACTTGGGTGGCCGGGCGGAAGTAGCCCGGTTAATTTTTGCGATATCTCTGTTAAGCGGAGTTTTTTGAAAAGTTGGGCTTGTGCGTTCCACGCTTCCCGTGTGAGTTATGTTCTCGTAAGTGGGTACGAAAACTAGCTGCGATTACCTCACCCAGCCTCACCGGGACGGCATTGCCAATGAGCCTGCCGAGGACGCTAAACCGAACACGCTCGCCCTCTTTGAGGAATCGATAGGACTCTGGAAACGTCTGGAGCAATGAGGCCTCTCTCAGCGAGATGGCCCGATCCTGTTCGGGGTGGCCGAACCGGCCGTTTCCATACCCGAAGCTCTGCGTAGTGATTGTCGGAGCGGGTGCATCCCATTCCATTCGCCCGTAGACACTCGGGTAGGTCTCTCCGGATTTTCCTTGATGGCACTGTGCCACGAGATCTTCGCTCCAATCACGCCAACTGCCTCCCGCCTTCGATGCTTGAATCCGCCGCATATTGAGGTCGCTCAACGAGCATGCGGAATGAATGGGGTCGTGGGGGTCCGCCTCACCGGCCGCCAGCGGGTTCAAATGGGAGATCGCCGTTCTCACGGTGGGGTGGTTACCGATGGGAGCGGGTGGAGCCAATGCAATCGGACCGAGACGGGAGGCAAGCAAGACCAGCCGCTTTCTGGTCTGTGGAACTCCGTATCGAGTACACTGAACGACTGCATGCCAAACGTGATAGCCCTTGAGCGCTTTCAGAAAACATCCGAAGATATCGTGATCGACTAGTTGGGGCACGTTCTCCATCGTTACAAAGTCCGGTCCGGTCTCAACCACGAGTCGCCCGAAATCCGCGACAAGATCCCACTTCCCATTCGCGCGGGAGCCTCTTTTCCGGCTATAGGTGGAAAAGGGCTGGCAGGGCGCGCATCCGGCTAGTAGCCTATGGCCTGCCTTTCCCCAGAGAGCGCGAAGCTGACTTGCAGATACCGTTTTAATATCTCGCTCGATAAAAACGGCCTCGTTATTTGCTTCATAAGGAAACCGGCAGTGTTGATCGAGGTCTATACCGGCGACAACGCGCACTCCACCTTTTGCTAGTCCGAAAGTCAATCCGCCCAACCCGCAGAATAAATCGATCGCCGCAATCATACTTCCTCAACGTGAGCCGGTCGCCTCGCCGGGATTAGGAATTCGTGAGCCGAAATAAAGGTGCCAAAAGCTGCGACGACTTCCCTGAGATACGCGGCCGTTCGCTCTTTGAGATCCCGCAGATCAAGATCCGTAACGCCATCCCCACACTCAGCGAATGACAAGCTACCGTGCGCGAGCCGGTTGCGGAGATCTTTCACCAATACTAGTGAACCCTTGTTGTCGCGGATCGGGTGCCTGATTCCCTTGTAAGTCTTGCTGCTGACGGTGAGTGTGAATCCGATTCGATGCGCTATCTTCCGAATCTCGATCTCGTCCCAGTTGCCTCCACCACCTTTCCCGATCGTCCATGCCAGGATCGGGAGAGCCTGAATTAAACTGTCACACAACAGGACGGCACGGTCTAAACGGTGTTGATGGTTGAGATCTTCGTGGGCATGTGCAACGTGTCTGACCCATTCCCGGCGTAGGTTCTCTGAGAGATCCGTAGGGAGCCACCGTCCGTCCCGGACGGCAGCTTCGCATACCGCATCAACGCACCAAGTAACAGTCGCCTCAACAAGGTTGTAAAGCTGTAGATAGACCGATGAATAGAGAATTTTCTGTTGCTGGGTCGAGATAACGACTTGTCCAATTAGGGGAGGGCCCGGTCCTTCCCTGACTTGGCGCTCCAGCGCGTCTAGTAAGTCCAGATAAGTTTCGATCTCCTGAAGCCGCTCCTCAAATATGCTCGTCAATGAGTCCACGCTCAAACTCCCAGCAACTTATCACGAACAAAATGAAGACGACTGGTGAGTCTGGCGATGGCGTTGGCCCCGTCCGATCCGGTAACTATGGTGAATTCTGAGCCGGTCTGCCATTCCGATACATTGACATCCGTTCTCGCGAGCGAGGGCTGTTTCTGTAACGCCAGATAACTGCCAATGGCAATTGCCTCGAATCGCGCGCGGGGGGTAAACGCGCCGCTCGCGCTGCGCCGAAAGCCGAATGGGAAGACCTTCTTGACAAACTCCATTGTGGCTGTGAATCGCTGCCGGTAATCTTTGATCGCTTGAGGCTCTTGAGTGAAGCGCCGGTTCATTTCCTTCGCGTACGAGAACAGAAACGGCGAAACTCGATCCTGGTATCCATCTAACCCGTCACCATAAGCAAAGAAGCGCGTGACGAGTTCCTCCCGTTCACGAAGCTTTCCGCGAGCGTCAGATACAGGAGCCAAACCCTCGAAGCGTTCATCCTGAGCGAGATCGATAACCAAGTCAAGGAACGGACCGATAAGCGCACCACGCCGGACCTCGGCCTTGTTGGCGACCTTACTGCCGGTATTGATTCGGTCAAAAAGATCGAACCTTGCCCGTTCATCCGCGTGTTCGTTCAGGACAATGCCCCGAATGGATCGATTCCTAATCTTGCGCTGGCGCGACTCAGGAAGATCGACGAACCTGAAACCTTCAAGATGAGTCAATTCGTCAAGTTCGCCTAGCACGAGATCGCCCAGAACAAATTGCTGGATGGTCCGAAGCCGTTGGGAGCCATCTACGACTTCGAGCTTCCCGGAACTGGGGCTCTCCCAGAAAAAGAGGAAGGGGATTGGAAGCCCCATGATGACGGATTCGAAAATCGCGATTTTCGTTCGGGTTCCCAGGTATCCTCGCGCTGGTAGGGTGGAATCTCGAAATCCAGATTTGCCATCTTGGCGGCGAGGAATTCTATCGAATACTCAGTCAGGTAAAACTCGATCCGTTTCGATTGCTCAACGATTTGTGCCTCAGCTGCTTCAATCTGTTCGGGCGTTGGCATTGATTCGTCAAGTATAGTATGGTGCCACTTGATTGGAGGGAACGCTCGTTAAGATCGCGGTTCACCCAGTAAGCAACATCCCCCATTTCCCCGTTATGTGATTGAATCTAAAAAGATTTTCATTTGAAACACTTTTACCGGTTCCGTCACCGCGAAGCAGTCTAAAATGGACAACAATGATGCCTGCCGCCCTTTTGCTCATGTTCCTCGTCCAAGTGGATCGCCCGGTCCGCGCCGTCTCTGATCCGGGCGTGGTTACTACGCGGCAAACGATTACTCCTGCTGGGGTCCCTACCGTCTTCCAGGGGCGCGTTTATGGCGTGGCGTTTGGGCCGGATGCGAGTGAACTTTGGGTGCTGAATGCGAACCACGTTTACCGGCTCGACTGGCGGCAGAATAAGGTGCTGGGCCGGGTGGTGCATGGCGGCGCGCCGGGATTGCAGTCGCTCGCCTTCGCCGACGGCGCGGCTTACTTTGGGATGAAGCAAGGCAGCGGAGCGGGCCAAGTGCGGCTGGCCAAACTTTCGCCCGGTGACCTCAGCCCGAACGTCCTCACCGGCGCGCTGGGCGAGCATCTGGCCGGCGCGCTTGCCATCGGCAACGGCAAAGCACTGGTGCCGCTGATCTTTAATAATTCGCTCGCCGTCGTTGACCTCGCCACCCGGGAGACCCTCGGCAAAGTGGACACCGGTATTGCGCCGTTCGCCGCCGTGATGAATCGTGCCGGCACTGTGGCCTATGTGAGTAACTGGGGTGGACGCCGGCCCACGCCCAAAGACCTGTCCGCGCCCACCGGCTACGCGCCCTCCGCCGACCGCGTGGTGGTCGACGCGCGCGGCATCGCGTCCACCGGCACGATTACGCGCATCGACCTAAAGACGCTCAAAGTTACCCACACCATACCGGCCGAACTGCACCCCACGGGGCTAGCTTGGGACGAAGCCCAGGATCGGCTCTATGTGGCCAACGCCAACCAGGACTCGGTTTCTGTGATCGACACGGCTAAGAACATCGCGCTGCCGTCCATCACCATTCAACCTTTCGCCCAGAAGGCCGCCGGCATTGCTCCAAATGCGCTGGCGTTGAGCGGTGGGCGCTTATATGTCTCCTGCGGCGGCATCAATGCGATTGCCGTGGTGAACCTGGCGACGCGCGCGCTGGAAGGGCTGATCCCTACGGCGTGGTATCCCAGTAGTCTGGCGGTGAGCGCGGACGGGCGGTATCTGGCGGTGGGCACTTTGTTGGGTGCGGGGTCCGGTTGGCGCGATGAGCCGGGTAAGCGTTTTGTCCATAGCAATCGCGGCGCGGCTCACGTGATCGAGGTGCCCGATGCCGCGCAACTCGCCAGTTACTCCACCGCCGCCGCTGAGAATAGTCATCTTCGACTGGCCAATGACCGTCCGGCGGTGCCCGCCCTTCGTGCCACCACGCCCATGGCCATTCCGCTGCGGGCCGGTGACCCCAGTCTGATTGAGCACGTGGTCTATATCATCAAGGAGAATCGCACTTACGACCAGTTATTCGGCGATTTGCCCAAGGGTAACGGCGACCCTTCGCTCGTCATGTTCGGCCAGGATGTTACTCCCAACCAACATCGTCTGGCGCAGGATTATGTGTTACTCGATAATTTCTACGCCACCGGCGGTAACAGCGCTAACGGCCATCAATGGGCGACCCAGGCGAACGAAGTGGCTTATACGATGTGGCCTGGTTATGCGGGCCGCAGTTACCCGTTCGATGGCTCGGATCCGTTGGCTTACTCGCAGAACGGCTTCATCTGGGATTTAGCTTTGAAGCGTGGCAAAAGCGTTCAGGTCTTTGGCGAATATGCCGGCATTATGAACGGCATTTCCGCGCGCGACCGGCGCTCGCTGCTCGACTCCTGGAAGCGCGGTGAAGACCATTCGAAGAAGTGGAACGTTACCGCTCCGATTGCCCCTTTGAATAAAATCCTGGCCCGGAATTATCCGAGTTACACGAACGGTATCCCCGACGTCGTGCGCGCGCAGATTTTCCTGACTCATCTGGCGAACTGGGACAGGGAAGGGAAGATGCCGAATTTCGTCCTGCTGCAATTGCCTTGCGACCATACTTACGGGACGAGCCCGGGGGCTTCCACGCCGAAAGCGATGGTGGCCGACAACGATCTGGCTCTTGGCCAGATTGTGGAAGGCCTTTCTCAATCGAAGTTCTGGCCCAAGATGGCTATTTTCATCGTCGAGGACGATGCGCAAAATGGCGTCGACCACGTCGATGGCCATCGCACCGTCGCCCTCGCGGTCAGCCCTTATAGCAAAGGCGGCCGCGTGGATTCCACCTTCTATTCAAACCAGAGCATGCTCAAAACCATTGAGCTGATTCTGGGTTTGCCAACGCTCTCGCTCTTCGACTTGATCGCTCATGACATGCGCGCCAGTTTCACTAACCAGCCAGACGTGGCCACTTACACCGCGTTGACGCCGCAACAGGATTTATTTGCCGTGAACCCGGTGGCCGCAGCGCTAAAAGGCGAGGCTCGCCAAGCCGCGCTGGCATCGGCGCGCTTCAAGTGGAGCGAGCCGGACGCGGCACCGTCCGATCGCTTGAATCGAATTCTATGGCACGCCGTGCGCGGCTGGAACATTCCTTACCCTGGTACGCGCCAAGCCGCCTTCGCGCCCCTGAGCCTCGATATTGACGATGGCGACCGGTGAGGGATGCGATGAATTCCATGAGGGGCTAGATCTTTCGCCCGAAGCCCGGTTGACCGGTGGGGCGACACTGGCCTTGACAGGGCCTGGGGGCCCATTGACGCCCACGTGCTCGTTTGATATTCTCACCGCAACATCTGTGCCCTGCCGCAGTTTCGCATTTCAAACCCGGAGACGTGCGTTTTTGAGTTATATGTTGTTATCCACGGTACTGCTGGCGCTGCCCGTTTGGGCGGCTGAGCCCCAACGCGCGGCGGGTGCCGATGACAAAACCGTGCCCGCCGAGGTACACGCGCCGCTCTTTCGCCCGAAAGCCAGTCAAGCAGGACGCATCACGGAGCGGGTGACGGCGGTTTTGCCGCCGGTGCCGGGACCGGTGCGCCAAATCGCGCATCGCAATTTTATTGACGACGAAATGTTCGGCAAAATGCGGCGCGATGGCGTCCCGCATGCGCCGCTCGCGACGGACCTCGAATTTCTCCGCCGCGTGAAGCTCGACCTTACTGGCCGCATTCCCAGTCCTCTGGAAGTGCGCGCGTTTGTCGCCGACGCTTCGCCCAATAAGCGCGAACGTCTCATTACTGAGTTAGTGGGTAGCCCGGAATTTGTCGATAAGTGGGCTTACTTCTTTATGGACATTCTGCGGGCCAACGGGAAGATGGGCCGTGGCTATCAGCTTTTTCACTACGCCTTGAAGGAGAGCCTGGCGGCGGACCGGCCTTACGATGATTGGGTCCGCAGCGTGATTGCCGCTTCGGCCAAGAGTAACTATGTCGTGGCCGCAGCCAATCCGATTGTGCGCGAACACGTGGAAGGGAAGCCGGGCGAAGCCAGCGACGGCGACGACCTGAGTAAGGTGAACCAGCTCGATACCCACGATGAACTGACGATTCTGCACGGCAAGATTTTTTTGGGGATGAATCTTTCCTGCATCTCCTGTCACGACGGCGGCGGTCATCTGGAAAAGGTGAATGCTTATCTAACCGCCAAACGCCGCCTGGACTTTTTCCAGGAAGCCGCATTTCTGGGGAAGACCCGCTATATTCCGCACGTCGAGAAGAGTGCCGCCGTGATGGGCCATTTCTATGTCGACGATGGGGGAGCCGGTTACGACACCAAAGCCGATAGTATGCTGCGCAATCGCCGCAGCGGTGGCACCAATGCGCCTAAGTTCATCCTCTCCGATGAGGCGGCGCGCCCGGGGGTGGAGCCGCGCGAGGAACTCGGCCGCATGATTACCACGCACCCGCAATTTGCCCGGGCGACCGCCAATATGTTCTGGGCCAAGCTGATGGGCGTCGGTCTGGTGGATCCTTACGATGAATTCGATTTGGCCCGTCTGGACCCGAAGAATCTTCCCGCTGGTTGGGACGCGCAGCCGTCGCATCCCGAATTACTCGAAAAATTAGGCGATTACTTTCGTCAAAACAATCACAGTTTACAGAAGCTGTTCAAGCTGATTTGTAACTCGAGTGCCTATCAATTGTCGGCGCGCTTCCCGGGAGAATGGAAAGAGACTTACACGCGTTATTACTCGCGTAAGTTCGTGCGGATGCTGACGGCCGAGGAGTTGCACGATGCCATTGCCACGGCCACCAGCCGTCCAGGTAAGTTCGTGCTCGCCTCGAAGAAAGAAGATGGGTCGTCGGATGGCGGGGCGGCTTCGTCGGTGCAGATGGCGATGCAGGTGGCCGTACCGCAGCCACGCGGCGAGTTGAAGTCCTTCATGGCAGCCTTTGGCGAATCGAACCGGGGCTCGCCGCCACGTCCTCCCACGCCGTCGCCGTTGCAGCCCATCATGATGATGCGGTCGCCGGTGGTGAATGATCGGGTTCTCGCGGCGAAGGACAGCCGGGTGCAGCGGCTGCTGGATTCCTATGCCGATAATGGCAAAGTGGTTGACGAATTGTTCCTGGGGACGCTTTCTCGCGAGCCACTGCCGGCCGAGCGCGCGCTGGCCGTTTCCGCGCTGGCGAAGAGCCGCGTGGAGGGTGCCCAGAATTTGCAGTGGGCGTTGTTGAATCTGGTGGAGTTTCTTTATAACTTTTAGGGCGCACCCATGAAACACTTACCAACCATTGGCGAACTGATTCCTTCCCGCCGCGAACTGCTGCAATTCGGAGGCCTGGGTATTACTGCGGCGGCGGCGCAATCCGTTTGGCCACTGCAGATGCGGGCCGATTCGACCCGCAAGACGACGCCGCGCGGCAATGCAAAGAATGTCATTTTCTTCGAGTTGGCCGGCGCATTGAGCCACGTGGATTCCTTTGACTTTAAGGAGAATGCGTCCACGCTCAAAGACTTCGATGTACGTAAGACCAACACGGGTATTTACGTGCCGCATGCGTTGTTCCCCCGGATGGCGAAGGCGATGGACAAGGTGGCGCACGTGCGCTCGTTCGTCAGCCATGAAGAGGTACACTTTCGCGGCCAATATTATGTCCAGGCCGGGCGGCAACTGAATGTGGCGTTTGCGACGGAGATTCCTTCGATTGGTTCGGTGGTGGCGAGCGAACTTGAAGATCGCCGGCGGGCGACCGACACGTTTCCCACTTACGTTTCTTTTAACTTGACGACGAATCAGGTGGGTGCCATGGCAACGGGCTTCCTGCCGGCGCGCTTCTCCGTGTTTGACCTGAACCCGGACGAAGCTTTAAGGGGCATGACGCTCGACCAGAAAGCGACGGAGTTACTCGAAGAGCGTTGGCGGTTATTGGCCAGTCTGCGGGAATTGAATCCCGGACGGCTGCAAGGGCTCGATAAGTCAATCACAGGCTTTGAAGATTTTAGCGCGACGGCCAAACAGCTACTTTCCGATGGCCGTTGGCCGGCGGCCTTCAAAATCGCGGCGGCGGATCGCGCACGTTACGGAAATACCTCGGTGGGGCTGTCGTCGATCCTCACGCGTAACTTACTCATGCAAGATGGAGGCACCCGCTATATACACATCTGCCACAATGGCTGGGACCATCACAAAGAGATTTGGACCCGTTCGGCCGCCACGAATCACTACCAGTTGATTGCGGAAATGGACCCGGCGCTATCGAGCCTGCTGGAGGATCTGGCCACCACGCCATCGCCTACCGCGGCCGGTAAATTCCTCCTGGACGAGACGCTGGTCGTTTGTATGGGCGAATTCGGCCGGACGCCTGGCCCCTTGAATTTTCAGGCCGGTCGCGATCATCATAAGCACGTCTTTCCCGCGATGTTCGCCGGGGCGGGTGTAAAGGGCGGCACGGTGCATGGTGCCAGCGACGCTGACGGCGTTAAATGTATTGATACCGGTTGGCAGCATCCGAAGCAGCCACGCATTGAGAACGTAGTCGCCACCATTTACTCGGCTTTAGGAAT
>JANLPT010000008.1:0-5544 GCA_031367405.1 Bryobacteraceae bacterium | reverse complement strand
GCTTGTCCTGCCGCCAGCGGAGAATTCGCGGAAAGCGCAGCGCGAAGCCGCTTTTGTGTCTTGGCGATTGCTGAATGCCGTCGAACGCCACTTCCAGCACCACCTCAGGCTTCACCAGCATCACGCGCCCATACTTTTCCTGCGTGAGGCCCCGCAAAACGCGGGTCAACTGCCGGATCTCGTCGTCGGTTAAGCCGGAGTAAGCCTTGCCCACGTTGACCAAACGATCCCCGTCGCGCACACCGAAGGTATAGTCCGAGAGCATCGTCGCGCGGCGGCCGTGCCCTTGTTCGGCGGCAGTGATCACCACATCGAGCGTGGCGAAGACGCGCTTCACTTTTAGCCAAGTGTTGCCACGCTTGCCCGGTTCATAGAGGCTGCCCCGTTTCTTCAGCAGCAGCCCTTCATTGCCGCGAGCCCTGGCGGCGTCGAATTCCTCGTCGATGGCCGCGACGCTCTCGAGTGGCTTCTGCGGCGACAGCATCGCCGCCCCGGGCAGGTAGCGAGCCAGCAGGGCGCGGCGATCTTCGATGGGCAAACCGGGCGTCGCTTCGCCGTCCAGATGCAGCAGGTCATAGGCCATGAAGATGACGGGAATTGCGGCCAGCATTTCGGCGGAGACGGTTTTGCGCTGCAGACGTTGCTGCAGCACAGTGAAGTTCAAAGCGCGGGCATCGCGAAAGGCGAGTAACTCGCCATCGATGGCGATATCGATGGGTACGCCGGCGAAGGCGGCGCTCACCTCAGGGAAAGCCGCCGTCACTTCTTCCAGACCGCGAGAGAAGATCTTCACTTGCCCCTCACCGGCGTGTACTTGGCAGCGGATTCCGTCGTACTTATCCTCGACGAGCCAGCCGCTCGCGTCATCGATCTCCGGGGCCTGCTCAATCGGTTTCGCCAGCATGAATTCCATAGGATGAAAGATGCGCGCCTTCACCGCATCCAGCTCCTGCCGGTAAGCAGCGCGGGCCACGTCGGACAGACGACCCACCTTGTGGTTGGCCGTGCGCAGTTGCTCAGCCGTATGGCCCGTGGCAGCAGCCACCGCCTCTTCCACCAGCCGCTCTTGCAGGCCGATACGCAGGTTGCCGGTGATCACCTTTACGAAGTATTTGACGCTCAAGGGCTGGTAGCGCAGATACGCTTCGGCTAGCCGTGCTACGCGATCGGCGGTGCGGCGCGCGGCGAAGATCCGCAGGTACTCCTGCTCGGCTTGTTCCAGCGTGAGGGGCAGGTTCTTGGTGGCCGCGTGCAACAGCAAGCCGATGGTTTCCCCCGTATCGCCCACTTCGCGGTAGCACAGACGCACGGTTTCCAGGTCCCAACCGGTGGCTTCGATCAGCGCTCCGCGCAGGGCGGCGTGCCCGAGCGATAGCTTGTCACCCGGCAACGGCTGCCCGGTCAGAAAGCGGACGGCGCGCACCAGGTTGGCTTCGTCAAGTTCGCCGAAATACGCCCCTAGTAGGGCCACCTTGCGATTGCGGCTGGGTGTCGCCGCCACTCGCTCACAGGTTTGCGCCAGTTGGTCGAAACTCATGCGCTCGCTTCTTCTTCCTGACGCGCCATTTGCGAAGCGGCGGCTTGGGCGTTAAAGCCCCGGTCACGCAGAATGCGGGCGAAGGGCTCGGCATAGCCGTGGACGATGTCGATCTGCCTGGCTCCGGTAGCGGCCACCAAGTCCAGCAACTCGCTGAAGTCAGCATGGTCGGAATAAGGAATCAGCTCGTGCGCGTTTGACCGCGTGCGCGCGTTGGCCAGCGCCGCCCAACCGGAGACATAGGCCACCCGGACGTCGCCTTTGGCTTCGAGGTAGTCGCGCATACCCGGCACGACCACCAGCGCCCGGTGGCGATCGACTTTCGAGTGGTAGGCTTCGACGCCAGGAAAGGCGTAGCCCTCAGCTTCATAAATGGGGAGGAACTTATGCATCGCCCCATGCACCGAAGTGGGAATGCCGCCCGTCGAGAGCACATGGGCAATTTCCTGCCCGCGGCCAAGGGGATAGCCCAAGAATACGGGCGTAGCGCCGTCCGCGAGCGCTTCCTCAGCGAATTGCAGGATGCGACGGCGGGCTTCGGCTTGGTCAAGAAAGTGATAGATCGGCAAGCCGAACGTGGATTCGACGATCAGCCGGTGACAAGCGACTACGGTGGTATTTTGGCCGCAAATGGGCGGCTTCAGTTTTAAGTCGCCGGTGTAGACGACGCGATAGCCGTCTTTTTCGACACAAATCTGCGCGGCACCCACGATGTGTCCGGCTGGCCAAGCCGTGATAGTGGCTCCCCGAAAGGCCGTCGCCACGCCAAACTCCATCGGATGAAGAACTTGTACGGTATCTGGAGTCTGCGGCCATCGCAGCCGGTACAATTCCAGAGTGCGGGGCGTTGCCCAAACCTCCGCGGGACGCCCGGTGGCGTGGTCGGAATGGGCATGAGAAAACCAGGCATTGGCGACGGGATGACGAGGGTCGAGCCAAAGGTCGATCTCGGGAATCCAAATGCCTTCCGGGCTGAATTGAACGCTAAGTGCTGTCAACGGAGGCATGTGGCGTATATTTCATTACAAACGACTTGAGCTAAATCTTCCCTCACAATGGTAGGATGCTTTAGCTAACTCTTCCGCTGCTGAATCTTGGCACTGGAGGTGACATCGCCATTTCCTTTTTCTTTGCAAACCACTTGACCTTGTACCAAGGTACGGGGTTTAAGCTAGGATTGTGAGAAGTTCTTGGAGACGTGAGCCATGGGCCTGAAGATTGGCGAAGTAGCGGAGCGCGGCGGAGTGAACCTGCAAACCATTCGTTATTACGAACGGGAGCAGCTTTTGCCAAAGCCACCCAGGCTCTCGTCCGGATATCGATTCTACCCAAGCGATACGGTGCGCAGGGTGCGTTTCATCAAACGCGCTCAGGAGATCGGTTTTACCCTTGCGGAGATTCGGGATCTGCTCGCCATTCGCCTCGACCCAAGCCGCGAAAGTGCCGAAGTTCGATCTCTCGCGGAGGCCAGGATTTCCGTTATTGAGGACAAAATGCAAACCCTTCAGCGCATGAAAGAAGCGCTACGCCGCATAACCGAACGATGCTCAGGCTGTGGTCCCACCAACGAGTGTCCGATTCTGGAGAGCATCGATTCGGACGAGGTCCTGCAATGACGTGGAAACGAGCTGCAACTGTTCTGCCCAGCGTTGGTGTCTCCCTGCTGCCGAAATTAGCTTGCCCCCTATGTTGGCCTGCTTATGCAGGATTACTAACGACACTGGGATTAGGATTTCTGATATCCGAACGTTACCTTTTTGGCGTCACCGCCGTGTTCCTGCTGGCGTCGGTAGGGGCTCTCGCTTACCGTTGTCGGGAACGGCGTGGCCTGATTCCCGCCGCTCTGGGCCTGGCCGGGGCCGCCATGGTGCTCGTAGGAAAATTCAAGTTTGAATCGATGCCGGCCATGTATACGGGGCTTCTCGTATTGATTGCCTCATCGATTTGGAATAGCTGGCCCCAGCGCCTTACAAAGGATCGTTTGGTGCAATTAAGTGTAAATTTGAAAGGTAGATGAAGATGAAAAATAAACGAATCGTTGAAATATTTACTGCGGGGTGTCCGGCTTGCGAACCAACTGTGGAACTCGTAAAAAGGATCGCCTGCCCGTCTTGTGAGGTTCGGATACTCGACATGCAGGAACCCGCTGTCGCAGCCAAGGCACAACAATACGGCGTTCGAGCGGCCCCGGCGGTCGTCATAGACGGAAAGCTCGCCGCGTGCTGTGTCAACGGAGGTCCCGATGAAGCATCTCTTCGCGCGGAAGGCCTCGGCGTAGCGCTCTAATAGCTGGTGCCGCTTACAGAGGCTTGCGCGCCAAGCAGACGTAGCCCAAAGTAAAATTTTTCGCCTTGTCCAGCCCATCCAGCCAAGGCAACACCAGGGCTGGCGGCACCAGAAACATTGCGGCAACCGGAAACCATAGCCCAGGGAAAAATTGTAAGCCGTTCAACAAGCGCCGGGACATCAACCGGAAATAGCCACCCAGCGGAGCGATCTGCTCCACCTCCAGGCCGGCTTGGCTCAACAGGTACCCCAAGCCATACCGCGTGTAGCGGAAATAGTCGTGTGGCGCTTGGTGTACCTCCCACTCATGCGGCACGACGAACAACACTCGCCCGCCGGGAGCGAGCACGCGGGCCAACTCGCTCACCACTTGCTGCGGTTCCCGCACATGTTCCAAGGTGACAATGTTCAGCGCGGCCGCAAAGACACTCGAGCGGAATGGGAGCGCGGTGAGGTCTGCGAGGGCTTGGATGCGGGTATAGTCCCAGCTGTCATCGCCGATGGCTAAGTCGACTGGCGTATACAGATGCGCAGAGAAATACTGTGCATGGCGGGCTTCCCCCGCGCCAGCGTCCAGCACCCGCGCTCCCGCTGGAACGGTACGGGCGAAGTCCCGCACGGCATCCTCCAACACCGCATCGAAATGCAGCAGATGCCGGTGCAGCCATCCGGGCAGCCACCGCTGAACATCCCCGTAGATCATGGAGATTTCTTGCGGGCCTCCACCATGATGCTGGTGCCGGCGCGGCAAGCGGCTTCGAGCAGCGTGAAAGGCAAACACGCCACGGTAAGCCCGGAATAAGCCAGGTTCTTCGCCAGTCGCTGGGAGGGCGATTCTTTCACTCCGCGAATCAGGCGCGCCATCGGATCGAGACCCGGTGCGAGCGACGTAGCCATACCCGCCGGATTATCGCGCAAGTTGAAGTGCTTGGTCCTGACGCTCTCAAAGCCACAACGATCCAGCAGCACTTCGAGGTCGTCCGGGCGGAAGTCCCAAAGGTGACGCGGCACGTCCAAGCCATTCCAATGCTCGCCTAACAGAAGAAACTGCAGGCAAGCGGCATTGGGAACCTGAATGATGAGGCGTCCTTCGGGATGAAGTAAGTCGTAGGCCGATTCGAGGTACGCGGCGGGGTCATAGAGATGTTCCAGGACATGGAACATCGTAATCACGCCACAACTGCCGGGCGCCAACGGAGCCTGGGTCAGTGTGCCGACGAAGGCCGGAACCTGATTCGATCGCCAAGCGACACGAGCCGCGTCAATCGAAAAATCGAGCCCCAGGACTGGGAAACCAGCGCGCTGCACAAAACTGGCAAACAGCCCGCCACCGCAGCCCACTGAGATCGGTGTCCGCACCCCTCTTACCCCGATCTCGATTTGAGGTGCGCGTAAAGCCTTGAGACGACCTGGCCAAGCCGCGTGGCAGCCGTGCGGCTTAATCCAATAACTTCATCTCCGGACCCGACAACGCCCGCGCCCGGTTCTCATACGCCCACCAACCGGCCATCGCCAGCGCCATCACCAAATCGTCATGACCCGCGCCCGCCCCATAGTCCATCGATCCACCCCTGCGGCTGCGCCCCTCAAACTGCCGTAACTCCTCCCCCAGTAAGTTGGCCTGCGGCAGCGCGCTGGCAATCTCCAAACTCGCGACTAACTTAGCTTTCGGCACCGTGCGCCGCGCGCCCTTCACCGTCGCCACCTGCCCGCCCGTCGTC
>JANLPT010000415.1:0-26232 GCA_031367405.1 Bryobacteraceae bacterium | reverse complement strand
CGGCTCCCAGCAACGTGCAGGCCAGTACGAGAAAAAGATTTTTGCGGCGGCGACTCACGAAGCGCCTCCGCTAGCAATAAATATCAAACTTGAAACTCCCGCCGATAAGCACACAGAACCTTCATGATAGCGGGAATTGGGTGGGATGGTTCCGGGACTCTAGTACCCCAACGAAAGTACCACTGAGTTGGCGATAGTACTGGAACTTTTCTCTCTTTTCAGCCGGACGTTCTGGGTCTAGTCTGTGAGTGCCGGGAAAGAGTCTTGGTTACAGGATCATCATTTATGCCAAGTTTCAAAATGCGAAGTTGCCCAACGAAAGAGATCGCCCTGACGAACGAAGCCACAGCCAGCCAGCGGAACCGGAATGGACGGCGGGGCGGCGCATTTGTCGAATCCGCCTTTGTCTTTGTCCCCTTAATGGCCATGATCGTGGCTATCTTCGACTATTCACTGCTGATCATGACCCGCAGTACCTTGCAACACGCGGTACGCGCGGGTTTGCGTTACGCCATTACGTACCAGACGATGCCGAGCATGGGGCACGACGCTTCCATTCGGCAGGTGGTGAAGGACAACGCGCTGGGCTTTCTGAACAGTGTAGACGGGACGGAGGACCCTTGCAAGATCTGCATCCGGTACTACAACCCCGCGACGTTGACTTTCGTTACGGCCAATAGCCCGGGGAATGTGATCGAGGTGGGGGTGGAAAATTATGGGTGGAACTGGGTTGCGCCGCTGCTGCGCAGCGCCACGCCGTTGCTGATGACGGCGCGGGCATCCGATCGCATGGAGACGCTGACCCCCGGCACGCCGGTACCGGCCCGTTGAGTAGCCCGTTGAGAAGCCCGTGAATAGGAAGGACACCATGAGGATCAGAGACAAACAACGAAAGCGCGGGGAACGCGGCAACGCGCTGGTGGAATTTGCGTTGTGCCTCACCTTGTTGACGCCCTTGACTCTCGGTCTGTTTTCGATCGGCATGAACCTGACGCGGAACATGCAAGTCACGCAGGTCTCGCGGAGCACGGGTTTGATGTATGTCCGCCAGATCGACTTTTCGATCCCGCAGAATCAGCGGTTGATTGTGCGGCTCACGGACGGGTTGGGGATGACGTTGAATACCAACTACGATCCTGACCCCAACGGCCGGGGGGTGGTGATTGTGTCAAAAGTGACGGTTCCCTCGGACGCCGATTGCACGGGGGCGGGGCTGGCGCTGGGTGCTTGCACCAATCGGGGCATACCGGTGATCACGCATCGCGTCAGGTTCGGAAACATCGCGCTGCGCACCAGCGACCTTGGCCAGCCGCCGGCGAACCTGATTGCGGCTGACGGCTCCGTCGCCGCGAACGATTATTTGACCAACAGCGCACTACGAGCCGTGAATTACAGTGCCATCCAAACGCTGAACGCCACGGAGATTGCTTTTGTGACCGAAGTCTATTTCAGTTCACCCGACTATGATCTGCCCGGTTGGATGACGAATACGGGTATTTATGCCCGCACCATCTACTAAGTTACCGAATAGTAAGTGCCTCGCCCAGATTTTTTTAGTTTAGCCGAACCGGTTGGAGTGTTTAGTAGCCCAAGGCTTTATGGGGGTACATTCCAGAGCGGGTCGCAGCCCTCAGCTGACGCTGAGGGGTAATGGTGACGGGTTGGTTGTAAATCGTAAACAAGAAGACAAGAAATAGGATAGTAGCTATGCAAAAAAGACTCAATCGCTTCCGTTCCAGCGAGGCCCGCGAAATGGGTTTCGCGATCGTGTTAACCTCCATTGCGCTGACCGTGTTGATCCCCGTGGTGGGTTTGGGCGTTGACGCGAGTTTGATGTACGGCATTAAGGCGCGTATTACTTCTGCGGCGGACGCGGCGGCGATCTCCTCGGCGCGCAACCTGTCGATCGGCCTGACGATCGCTCAGCAGGAGACGAACGCGCTCGACACCGCCAACCGTTTTTTTGACGCTAACTTCCCACCGGGGTCGTTTCTGACCACCGCCAGCCGGACGATTACCCCGACGGTGGCCGAGACGGCTTATCGCACGCGCACCGTAACGGTCGACGTAACGGTCGCCGCCCCGACGCTCTTCATGCGCTACCTGAATCCGAACGCGGTGACCGTCAGAACCATCGGCAAAGCTTCGCGTCGCGACGTCAATGTGATGATGGTGCTCGACCGTTCTGGCTCGATGAACGCCAATGGCGGGTGCCCGGCGATGAAGGCGGCCGCCGCCAGCTTTGCTTCGCGCTTCGCTAACTTCCGTGATCGGGTGGGCATGGTGAGTTTTTCCACTGACTACCGTATCGACTTCGCTTTGCAGGATCCTCCCGGAGACTTCCAAAACTCGGGCACCGGCGTCCCCGCCAGAGCGGCGGCGCTCAACTGCGGTGGCGCTACCGCCACCGGTTCGGCCTACTGGCAGGGCTACGAACAGTTGAAACTGATTAACGAAGGGGGTGCCTTGAACATCATCCTGCTGATGACGGACGGACAGCCCAATACGGTGCCGTTTAACTTCTCCGCGCCGATCGACGCCTGGGGTTATAACGCGATCCGCACGAATATTGCCGCACCCGCTCCGCAGAAATACACCACGTCTTCGAGTTCTTCCTTCAATTCCTGGTATAGCCGCAGCCCCTGCTCCAGTACCGCTAACAAGACCGGCATGGTGTACCCGTTCGGCTCTCCGCTCGGAGGAATATACAACCCGGCTGGCGGAGCGCGAATTTCAGGCAATAACTGCCGCTTCAGCAGCAACGAAAGTTTGGTCCACCAGGATCTGGCGTTTTTGCCGGATCGGGACATTTTCGGTACCAGTGTCAACAGTAGCACTTACATGTCGACCACCAAGTGGCCGGCGGGGCATCCGGATGCCGGACGGATCGTGAGCAACGATGGCAATGTACTCATCAACGCCTCAATGAACGAAGTGGCTAATGCCGCCATCCGCATCCGTGCCAATGAGACGGCCGCCAACGAGCTGAACACCATCACGTTCTCGATCGGCTTCGGCAACGACATCGGCGAGCCCGAGTTCGATATGTTGCGCCGCGCGGCCAATGTCCCCAATGCCACCAACAACATGTTCGATGCGTCCAAGCCCGAGGGTCTCTTCGTTTACGCCCCCACGCCGTCCGCGCTCAACGAAGCGTTCGCCCGCATCGCGTCGGAAATCCTGCGTCTCACCAAGTAAGTGACTCCCGGGCGATACACCGTGTCATCGCCCGAGTCTTTTCGGCCGGCGGAACCCACTCGCCGACCTTGGCATGGATGGCGACCTAGGTGCTCTCGGCGCATTCGCTTTGCGTGCCGTCGCCAGTCAATCAATGCGCCATCGCGAATCGACCGGCTGCGGGGCAACAGCTTCTTGCTGAATTTGGATCTACCGGGTAGATGGTGGTTGGCGATTCTCCAGGTAAGATGCAAATCAAGCGGTCTCGGTACTAGTATTCTGACCGTATGATTTATAATTTTTCTTGTGACCCGCTAACTAGCCCACGGCGTAAGCCCCGTGGCATATTTCAAAGCTGTTCGCGCCCCACGTCTAACGCCGTTGGCTAGTTAGACAAAAGTTACAAACCACCCAGTCGCAGCACTAGGGCGAAAGCCCGATACAGATTTCGGCGTTTCCAGTCGAACTCCCTTCAAGAGATAACCATGCACCGGAACTTCGCCCTATCGTTCGTCCTCGCCTTCGCCCCTCAGCTCGGCGCTCAGCCAGCCATTGAATTGGGGCCCGTCTCCCCCGCCGAGTCGGCTGACCGGCTGATGGGAAAGCTGCTGAAAACGGGAGTCCATCGAACGGTGGCGGCTGGCGCTACCAAGCAAGGCGCGTGGGAGACCGATGGCGATGGCCAACGGGTTTACCGGCTGCGCATCAGGTCCACCGATGCCGCCGGTCTGCGCTTGCACTTCACGGGCTTCCATGTGGGCGAGGGCGAAGTGACGCTGAGCCAGCCAGGGGCGAAGGTTGCCGACTATGCGCATTATCAAGGCCAGGGTCCGTTTGACGATGGCGACTTCTGGAGCCATACGATCGAAGGTGCCGAGTTGCTGCTTGAATACCGGCCTGGTCCAGGTGAGGCGGTGACGGAGCCGCGCTTCACGATGAGCGAAGTGTCGCATCGTTTTGCGGAGACTGAGGGTAAGATCGGTTTCGGCCCTGGCGACCCCGGCAAGTGCCATCTCGATATCAATTGCCATAGCGAATGGCTGGAAACCGGCCGTTCCGTGGCGTTGATCTACTTTGAAACTGACCGGGGACAAGCCTCGTGTACCGGTGCCTTGGTCCGTACCAAGTCGGGTAGCGGCATTCCGTACTTCCTGACGGCTGACCACTGTTTGGGCAACGACCAGACGGCGCGCACCGTCGAGGCGGTCTGGAATTTTCAAACATCCAAATGTAATGACAAGACGGTGGATACTTCGCGCATTGAGCGCTCCTCGCCCACGGGCGCGCGCTATGTCGTCAGCAAGAATAATTTGGGTGGCGACTATTCGCTGGTGATCCTGAACAGCATTCCCGCCGGTGCCCGCTTCGCCAACTATGACCCGACTGACCCGGCGGCCGGCAATCCGCTGGTTGGCATCCACCATCCGCTCGCTTCCCAAAAGCGCATTTCGTTTGGGTCGATGTTCCTCAGTTACTGGGCGTTTGACCAGAGCGTTTTCCCGCCCGCCCTCTATCATCAGGTCCGCTGGAGCGGCGGTGCGACAGACCATGGTTCGTCCGGCTCGCCGCTGTTCTCGCGCACCAACACGATTACCGGCATCTTGAGCTACGGGCCGGAGTTCTCCAAGGTCTCGATTTGCGAGCAGGAGCCGCGGGTGGATGGCTATGCCAAGTTATCTCAGGCTTGGCCCGCGGTGTCTCCCTATCTGGAAGACCCGGCTCCCAATCAGTTAACGGTCAGCCCGGTAAGCTCCACCTATACATTGGTGAACCCCAACGTCGCCGCACTTTCCGAGGGCCGGACGCTGGTGATCAATTCCACGTCCACCGATGGGGCCCTCGTATCCGTGCAGCCCAGCGACCCTTGGATCGTGGTCTCGCGCACCCAAGGCACGCCGCGGGCCGGTTCACCGCTAGCGGTGCCGTTCTGGCTGCGGCCGTCGTTGATCAATCGTTCGGGAGTCTACACGGGGGCGATCACGGTCACGTCGGGCAAGACGGTGCAGACGATCGCCATCACCGCCAATATCCGCATTATCCCTTCGGAAATCGCTTTCAAATCGACACCCAATCCCGTGGCACCGATCACCCCGGACGCGAACGGCTGCCGTTATTTCTTTAACTTGTCGGCCCAGGAAATGGGCGGCGTCGACACCCGCCTTACGGCGCTCCAGATCAATGGCGAAGACTATACGAGTCAGCTTGCGTCGTGGTTCGGTGGCAACGAAATCGCTCGCAACGGCAAGCTGGAGGCTCGGGTACGGGTGTGCGCGCCATCGACGCCCGCCACGCACACGTTCGTCTTGGCGGGCACCGATACTCTGAGCGGCCGCGCCTGGACTCAATCGACAACGGTGGAGTTTTTGCCTTAATCGAATGAAAGGCGGCGGGGCTACCGAACCCGCGTCAACTTCTGCACCCACGCCGGGCCCGCAACTTTGCCGGCCAACTTGGCCTTGCCCGCCGCAATGTGCGCGGATTGGCCGTGCTTCTCGAGTGCGGCCATGCTGGTCCACTCCTCAATAAAGGTGAACTTGGTGGGCGCGCTGACGTCGGTAAAGAGGTCGTAGCGTAAGCAGCCCTCTTCAAGGCGCGTGGGGGCCACATTGCTTTCAAGGACGGAGCGCACGAAGGCTTCTTCACCCGCTTGGGCTTCGATGTGGGCGATGACATCAATCTGTTCACTCATAAGCAGTAGTGTATCCAACGCCAAACGCCCCACCCCAGGAGGTGCGGCGTTTGGCGTAAAACTGCAAGGGAGTTAGAGAGTCTTGAGGTAAGCCAGCACTTGGCCCAGCTCATCTTTGGAGAGCATGTCCTCATAAGCCGGCATGCCGCCGCCGCCCGCGTTGATCAAGGCCTTCACGGACTCTTCCGTCGGCTTCTTGCCATTCTTCATCTTGGCTTTCGAAAACAGACCCTTCAAACCGGGGCCCATCTTCTTTTCGTCGCTATCGGCGTTGTGGCAGCCGGAGCATTGTTCGAAAACCTCCTTGCCCGCCACCACGGGGTCAACGGTCTTCTTCTCCTGCGCCGTCATGAGGCTGGCAGCCAGCAGAGCGCCGAGCGAAAGGCTGGTTAGGGTGCTCTTGAGCATCGAGTCGATGTTCTCCTTAATTTTTCTCACTCTTCTTTCGATGAGTGGACTTCTCTTTTAGTCTACAATCTTCAAGGTGCAGCCGTTGCTGATCCTGTTTGCCAAGGCGCCGGGGCCGGGCCGGGTGAAAACCCGTCTTCAGTCAATCCTGACGGCTGATGAGGCATGCGCGTTACACGAAGCTTTCGTCGAAGACACGCTCGCCCTCCTCGCCACTTTAGCCCTCCCCATCGAACTGCACCTCGACCAACCGAGTGCCCGTTGGCCGGCTGACCGGTTGCAGACGCAGGGTAACTTGGGCGATCGCATGCTCCACGCCCTGGACGGCGCACTTTCTCGCGGCCACTCGCCCGTCGCCATTGTGGGTAGCGATGCCCCGGATCTGCCCCCCAGCCACCTGCTGGAGTTGCTCGCGTCTCCCGCCGACGTTACGCTGGGGCCCGCTGACGACGGCGGCTACTACGCCATCGTCTGCCAGCGGACTCATCCTCTCATGTTCGCCCGCGTTCGCTGGTCTTCGTCTACCGCATTGGCCGACACCATGCTGGCGTGCCAGGCCTGCGGACTCTCGGTTGCCCGCGGCCCCCTGTGGCACGACGTCGACGAACCCGCCGACCTCAACCGGCTCGTCAATCCTGGCCCGCAGACCCAAGCCTGGGTCGCGGCATGGGGCCGACGGCGCGAGACACGTCCGGCTTAGCTGGGCTTGCCGCTCGACATGGCGGTGGAGATGCGGGCGTAGGTGATCTCGGGCGACGTCAGACTCATGATCGCCGCGAGGCCCAATTCCAGGTCGTCGAACCAGAGCAGGCCGCCCACCTCGGTGGCCGAGAACTTACAAGTGCCATGCACGAAGCGGAACTGCGGCATCTCCACGAGTAAGGCTTCGATCTGTTCCGGGGCCGCACCGCTCGCCCGGCTGAGTAGACCGAGTAAGTTCCGCGACATGGGCGAAGCGGGCATCAAGGCGCGGCCGGCGCGGATGAATTCTTCATCCTCCACCACGTCGCCCAGAAAATATTCCCAGGCCTCTCCGAAGCGCCCTTCGGTAAGCAGCTTGTTTCGTAGTTGTTCCAGCTTGGCCGGGATCACAGTTAACGGGTACCCAGGTTGCCGAAGCGATTGGCGCTCGCCAGGCGTTCGAAATGCTCGAAGACCAAGTGGACGACCGCCCCCACCGGGTTGGCCTCGCCGGGCAGGAACGAGCTCATCACGCTTAACACGAAGGGCCGTCCCGGTAGATAAATAATGCCGGTTTCGCAGCGCACGCCGGTCATTTCGCCGGGCTTGGACGCCACCTCGACCATGGCCGGAACTGCCTTGCGGAAATCGGCCTTCACCAGACCCATCAGGTTCCGCATGTCCATGGACGCGGAGGGGTCCACTAGACGCTGGCGATAGATCATCTCCACTAAGCGCGCCATCTCTTTGGGTGTCGACACGTTCTCTTCGTTGCGCGACGCGGCGGCGGCATCGAGCATGATGCGGCGCAAGCGCGTGTTCACCAGATTCAATTCGTCCAGCAGCCGGTTCACCCGGCCCATACCCAATTTGGCGATGCACCAGTTCGTGGCCGTGTTGTCGCTTTCCTCGATCATCGCTTGCATCAACTTGCCGATGGTCGTGGTGACCGGGCCCTTCAGGAGGCCCTTCTGTAACTCCCCTGACCCGCCCACATAGGCCTTCATGTCGAGCGTGACGGCGTCACTCAAGCTGAACTCGCCTGCCCGCTCGGCGCGGTACATTTCGGCCATCACTGGAATTTTGATGGAGCTGGCTTGCGGAAAGATGGTGTCGCCGTGATAGGTAAACGTCTGGCCGGTGGTCAGGTCAATGACGGCGACGCCCAGAACGCCGTCGAGCTTCGCATCGAGATCGCGAATTCGCGCCGCCAGTTTTTGTTCGAGTAACTCAGGGGCCGTTTGCGCCAGCAGCAAACTAGCGCTGAGAAGACCCACGATCAGGAGCCGCATCAGTCAAGGTTAGCGTACAAAAGTTAGCGCAGCGCTTGCGGGGTGCGTTTGCGGACGTGGTGACGGTTGAGCCGTTCGATTTCGGTATTGAGCGCCAGCAGACTGTCGTGGGCCAAATCGATGTCTCCACGCTTGGCCGCCTCTTCGATATTTTTGGCCGATTCCACCACCGATCGCGCGGCGATCCGGTCCGCCGCACTGCGCAGCCGGTAAGCCTCGCGGCTGAGCGTGATGTAGTCGCGATGGTTGGCCGCCGCGTTAAGCTTTTCCATCCGTTCCGGGGCGAGTTGCAGGAATAGGGCGATCATCGTGGCGACCAGTTCAGGGTCGTGGTCCAGTTCCCGGGCCGCCTGCTTACGGTCAAGCAGTTGCAGATCCTCGCCGGGCAAGGTGGCATCCTCCAGCAGATCTTCTTCGGGCTCATGGTTCAAGAAGCGCTCAATCGTCTGCACCAATGAGACCGGCTGCACCGGCTTCGATACGTAGCCATTCATGCCCGCGTCAATGCAACGCTCTTTGTCGCCGCTCATGGCGTGCGCCGTCATGGCGATGATCGGCAAAGCGGCCCAGGTCCTGTTGGCCCGAATTTTCTTGGTCGTTTCCAGGCCATCCATCACCGGCATCTGCACGTCCATCAGGACCAGGTCGAAGCGATTGTTGGCCGCCAACGTCTTCTCCAGCAGGTCGAGCGCCACCAGCCCATTCGACGCCACTTCAATCTCATAGCCCCGCTTATAAAGCGTAGTGACCACCACTTTTTGATTGACGAGATTGTCTTCCACCACCAGGATGCGGCGGCGCGTGCGTTGGCCGGAAGTGGCCCAATCGCCGGAGTGCGCCGGCTCTCCCAACCCGGAACTGCCCAGCCCAGCCTCGCCGGGCACCGCTTCCTTCGCACTGCTGGCGCGCTCCAGCAACAACGTCACATAAAACGTGCTGCCCACGCCCACTTCGCTCTCGAGCCAAATCTTGCCGCGGAACATTTGGGCCAATTTGCGGGTGATCGTCAAACCGAGCCCCGTGCCCCCGTAGCGCCGGTTGATGCTGCCATCGGCTTGTGTAAATTTTTCGAAGATCTCGTTCAGCTTGTCGGTAGGGATGCCGATGCCGGTATCCTTGACGATGAACTTCAACTCGGTGACGTTCGGGGTGCCATCCACGCCGCGCGCCTCCAGCGAAACTTCCACCCGGCCCTTTTCCGTAAACTTGATCGCATTGCTGATGAGGTTGGCCAGCACCTGCCGCAAACGCACCGGATCGCCGATGATCTGATGCGGCACTTCGTCGGCAATCAGCGTGATCATCTGCAAGCCCTTTTGGCGCGCGCGCACTTGCTGCGAACGCACGCAATCCTCCACCACGAAACGCAGATCGAACGGAATGCGCTCCAGGCTCAGCTTGCCGGCTTCGATCTTCGAGAGGTCCAGAATGTCGTTCAATAGCGCCAGCAGCGAGTGCGCGCAACGCTGGGCGGTTTCGAGTTCGTCGCGCTGCTCGGGGCTGAGCCCGGAGTCGAGCACCAAGTCGATCATGCCGATAATGCCGTTCATCGGCGTCCGCAATTCATGCGACATATTGGCCAAAAATTCGCTCTTGGTGGCGCTGGCCTGCACCGCGTCTTCCATGGCGGATTCGAGCGAGATGGTGCGCTGCTTGATGCGCCCTTCCAGTTCGCCTTGATGGGCCGCAATTTCCGCTTTCGATTCCTTCAACGTCTCGATCATCTCGTTGAAACAATGCCCTACAAACTCGATCTCATCATCGGTTTTGTAGACCTGGATGGGGTCCAATTCGCCTCGCTGCACCTTCCGGATGCCCTCGCGCAACGAGCGCAGGGGACGCACCAGCAGCCGGATGGTGAAGCGCCCGATGGCCCCGGCCACGATAACGACAATGATGAAGATCATGATCGCCTTCGTCGAGTCGAAGTTCTCCTGACGCAGGTCATAGGCCATCAAGGTGGCCACCACCCAGAAGACGAGCAGGGCCGAAAAGATGGCAAATTTCGAGGCGAGTGAGCCACCGGGAAGCCGGGGGTGCTTGCTGGCCGCCGCGATTGATGCCTCCGGGTTGGAGGTCAGGATGAGACGCATACAAGGGGTTATTCGGAAGTCCCCTGAGATTGGTCTATAAGGAGTAGACCTTAGGACTATCCTAAAAGCTGTGTAGGGTCTCCGCGCTCCCCGCTAGTTTGCTTGACGCACCGCAATCACCTTTTTGCGGAGCATCGACTCGAACGAGACTCGCGGGACCGCTACCGTTTGGCGGAAAGTCCCGTCACGCATCAACTTCTGCACGGCATTCGGCGCGTCGGCCGTCGCCACCTCATACGTGCGGCTCGACGCCTCACGCCATCCGGACAACGCCCGGAAGTAGCCCTGCTGATTGGGCACCTTTTTGCAACCCGTCACCAGCGCCGCCAGCACTTCGACCCGGTCGGCGGCAGAAAGCGCCGCGTGCCGCCCCACCAGCGCTCCCCAATCGTCCAGACAGGGCCCCAACGGTAACAGCAAGTCAGCGGATTGCCGCAAACCACGAATCGGCCGCAAGGGATAGTGGCGGTGGCCCTCGCTGGCCAGCGCCACCCGGTAGATGGCGGCGGCGGCGGCGAAGCTACCCTGATAGGGCTGTTGATTCTCATGGGCTAACCGGTGAAAACGCTCCTTGGCCGGATGGGCCATCGCCTTGCTGTCCCAGAAGCTGATGCCCTGGTCCAGGTCGCCCACGTTGTGGGTCAAGCTCATGGCCAACCGCAGGGCCATCAGCTCTTGCCCCGGCTCATGCAGCGCGATGCGGAAAGCGACGGCCTCGCGCTCCAGTTCCACGTCGATCGCCTCTTCGGCTTTAGCGGCGAGGTCGGTATGGCCCATCGCAATCAATCGTCCCAGCCCCCCGGCGAGCGCTCCTAATCGCTCGCCATCGTGACCCGATACCGGCCCGCTATGGGCTATCTCGTCGACCCGCGTCGAGATACCTTCCAGCGTCCAATGGCCCATCTGGAGCGTCAAATCGAGCATCCGCCCCAATACGAGCGGGTCACGCGACTCGCGCCACAACAAGCCGCGAATTTTGGTGTCGACATCGGTAGGGACGAACGTGGCCACTGTGGCATGGTGCGCGGACAAGCAGAGGGCGAAATAATCTTCGAGTTGCTCGGCTCGCGTGGCGGCTAAGTCGATCTGTCCGGCATGCTGCAGGATGACGAGAAAGCCGAGGGGTCCCGCCGCTAAGTCGATGAGTCGCGAAGACAGCGCGGCGGCCCCGGCTACAGCCTTGGCCTCGCGCTCGTGCAGATACGGGGCCGTATTCCAAACTTGTTCCAGAATAACGGCCGGCTTGATCCAGGACTGCCACAAAACTGATTCAGCTGACAAGCCTCTATTGTAGGCGCGCCGCTAAAGACCTTCACAACTGTGACCGATAGACCGGTAGCCTGCGGTAATCCGTGCGCTTTGCGATGCGAAAAAATCTAATCCCTCTCCTCGTGATTGCCCTGGTGGTCGCCGTGCTCTCGACGGTCGTCTTCTACGGTCTCGTCGCCGACCGCCTCGAACCGGCCAAGTCTGCCGCCGCGTCAAGCGGACCGGCTCCGTCGGCCATGCTGGTGGCGGCGCGTAACGTCGACCGCGGCAAGTTGCTCGAATCTGGCGACGTGCGAGTTTCCGAAAGCGGCTGTCCCCCGGCTCAGAAATGCGTCAAACAAGTGGGTGACGCGCTTGGCCGTGCCACGCTCGACCCCCTCGTCGAGGGACAAACGCTTTCTGAATCCTCTCTGAGCCGCCCGGCCGGTATCTCCGCTCCCTCCTCAGTGATTCCGGTGGGAATGCGCGCCGTCACCATGCACGTCGCTGACTCCATCGGCGTGGTGCACATGGTGCGCGCCGGTGATCATGTCGATATTCAAGTGATAAACTCGCGCGATCCGGCCAACCCGAATTCGCTCGAGATCCGGGCCGTGCTGCGGAGCGTGGAAGTGCTCAATATCGGGCCGCCGGAATTGGGCTCCCCGCTCTCGGGAAGGCCCGTCGTCACGGTGCTGCTTTCGCCCGCCGACGCGGACCGCGTCAGCTTGGCTGACACCGTTGGCCGCTTGCGGATCGTCTTGCGTAACCGGCAGGACCTCGACCCGCCTGTGGGCGCGCCAGCCGCGGTCGTAGCGTCCAGCACCAGGACGCCCGCTTCTGCCTCGGCCGGCAACCCAGCCTCGCCCGGCAACTCAGGCCCGGCTCGCGAAATCTACTTCGACGTCCAGTGGATCAGCCCCAAACGACCGGATACGCTCGACATCCTGGGCGGCCATTTCTCGTCCACTGGTGACGCGCTCCAGGTTCGGCCCGTGGTTGGAGAAAAGTCCTGGTCGACGCTCGAAGGCGAAGGCCGTTTGGCCATCATTGCCAAGAGCCAAGTGCTGACCCGCGATCTGGGGGAAGTGAGCCTGCAGCGCGAAGGCCTGCCCGGCATCCGTATTCTTCTCGCCCCTCACTTGCGTAGCGATGGCCGCCTGTCTTTGCGTGTGGAGCCCTCCGTGAAATCGTCGCCCGCCGGCGAACCGTCCACTGAACGCCGCATCCGTTCCGAGCTTTCGCTTTCGCCCGGACAAAGCTTTCTGGTCACGGGCCTCGATGCGCCGGACGGCCTGTTTGCCCTGATTACGCCGCGCTTGGTCGACCGGGCCCCCAAATAATCTGCCATGCTCCTCGTCTCGCTTCTCGCTTTCTTCGTTGCCGCCTTCGGGCTCACTGGCACCGCCGCCTATTTCCTGATGGCGCGCGGCAAGCAGACGCCGGCGCTGGCCGATGCCGGCTCCGTCGAAGCCGAAGAGGCGGAAGCCGTCAACTCGCCCAATCTTTTGCGCTCCGACCGCGTCAGCAGTATCGGCTTTTGGGAGTCGATGCTCGAACGCTTTCATTTCTCGCGAGACTGGAAATCGGTGCTGGCCGAAGCTGACGTCTCCTGGTCGGTCGGCCGGCTGGCGGCCATGATGCTGTTGAGCGGCACGCTGGTGACGGTAGCCCTGTGGCGCGTGCCGTGGGTACCGATGCTGGTGGCCTTCGGCTGCGGATTGCTGGCCTCGTTGATCCCCTACTTCCGCGTCAGCCAAAAGCGGCAAGCCCGGTTGGATCAATTCGAACAGGCCTTCCCTGACGCGCTTGACTCGCTGGCTCGCGCGTTGCGAGCTGGTCATCCGCTCGCGGTCGGGCTGGACCTGCTGGCCAGCGAAAGCCCCGCGCCGATCTCCACGGAAATGCGCCGGACGCTGGACGAATGGAAGCTGGGCCGCACGTGGGACCAGGCGCTCGACCATCTCTCCCGCCGCGTACCCACCATCAACATGAAGATCTTCGTCGCCGCCGTCCGGCTGCAAAGCCGTTCGGGGGGCAAGCTCACCGATGTGCTCGGCACGCTGTCGGAATCGATGCGTGAGTCGCTGGCCCTCGAAGGCGAAGTGAAAGCCATCTCCGCCCACGGACGCATGACCGGCGCGGTGCTCACGCTGCTCCCGGTCGGTATTGGGGCCATGATGTTTTACGTCAACCCCCCCTACCTGTACGTCCTGTTGGACCATCCCTGGGGCAAGCCGATGCTGGCCGGTGCCGCCGGTTGCTTAGTGCTGGCCCACTTCGTCATCCGCCGCATTCTGGATATCCGGCTCTAACATGATCCTGCTACTGGCCGCCTGCTTCATCTCGGTCTTGGTTCTGGTGGGCGTCATCGGATACTGGTTCCTCACCAGCCCCGCCAAGGCTGAGCCCAAAACGACAGCGGCTGCTGAGCCCAGCGTCTTTTTTGAGACTCCGAACGAAACGCCGGACGAAGCTGGCTTTCTGCGCAACCTCGGCCGCAGTTGGGCCCCCAAGCCGGCCGCCAGGAATGACACTGAGCGTAAGCTACGCACCGCCGGCTATCGCCATCTCCGCGCCATTGAGACCTTTCAAGGGATCAAGATCCTCACCGCCGCCATCGTCGCCTTAGGCGTCGCGGCTGCGGCGTCGCTGAATGGCCACGACTTGAAGGGCATGGTGATCGCCGCCATTTGCGCCGGGGGATTCGTCTCCATGCTGCCCGATCGCTTCCTCGAATACCGGGCCCGCGCACGCTCCTTCGCCATTCGCCGTGGCTTGCCCCCGGCGCTCGACCTCCTGGTGCTGGGTCTCGAAGCGGGACAGACCTTAGATCAGGCGCTCTCCGAAGCCAGCCGCGAACTCCGCGACGCTTACCCTCAGCTCAGTTCCGAACTGGCCATCGTACCGCTCGAACTGCGGGCGGGCTATCCGCGGCTCCAAGTCCTCACGAACCTCGCCCGCCGCAATGAGGAGCCGGAGCTCACCAAGCTAGTAAACCTGCTGGCGGACGCCGACCGTTTCGGCAGCAGCCTCGCACCCGCCTTGCGCACCCACGCCCGTTACATGCGCACCCGCCGCCGGCAGCTCGCCCAGGAACAAGCTCGCAAGACCACCGTGAAGCTCGTCTTTCCCGTCTTCTTTCTGATCTTCCCGTCGGTGCTGGTTGTCACCCTTGGCCCGGCCGTAATTAGCCTATACTCGTCGCTGATTCCGATGCTGGCCAAGTAGGCCGTCATCTGCCCTACGGAATGCGCCCGTTCAGTAGAGGATAAGTCATTCGCCCCAAACAGCCACGCTAACCCCATCAAAACAAGTCTTACGCCGTCACGCCAACCGGCCCAGGACGCCCCGTTTTACTGGAACTCATTACCATTGCCAATCGGCCCCATAAAAAATGTCCATCGCCACGCTTGGTCCAACCTCCCTCGATCCTGGTTCACGGACGCCTTTCCATGCGTATAATCGAGGTTCAGTGAAGGCGCGGGACTCTTGCCCGCCCGCCGCCGATCCGGGTTAAACCCAATCTTGAGGAGTCCGATGTCCACCGATCTGAAGAACTTTTTGACACTCTCTTATGCAGAGTTGGAAGATTTGAACCTGGGTTACAAGGCCCAGCGGAAGGCTCACATTGACCCCGCGGTCATCCAGGATGAACGTCTCAAGTTTTTGAACGACACGCCCGGAATCAAAGCCGTCACGCTGCTCTTCAGCGATCTCGAAGGCCGCCTGCACATGCTCGACTATGACAAGAAGTTTCTCGTCAAGAGTTGGGACAACCTCACCTTCGATGGCTCGTCGATCCGCGGCTTTACTGCCCAGCGCGAAAGCGATCTGCGCTTGAGCATTGACTGGAACGCCTTCTACTGCACGCCCGCCGATGTCTTCGGGCCCGGCAAGGTGATGGTCTTCGGCGAAGTGGTCGACAAAGACGGCTCCCCTTATCGCGCCGATCTGCGCGCCGTGCTGAAGCAGTACGCCAACAAGTTGTTCGCCAAAGAAGGCTACACCTTGAACGCGGCTAACGAAATCGAAGGCTTCCTGTTCGCCGGCACCGACGCCGAGCGCAAGTATCACGAGACCGGCAAGTTCGAATACGTCAACACCGGCGGCTACTATCATTCGCTGCCCGGCGATCCGCTGCGCACCTTTATCGACAAAGTCGCCGAAGTGCAGCGCGCCATGGGCTTCGAAAACGAGAAGGACCATCCGGAAGTGGCCCCCTCGCAATTCGAAATCAACTACAGCTACGGCGACGTCGTCTCCGCCGCCGACCAAATCCAGCTCTATAAGTTGATCTGCCGCCAAGTGGCCACGCAGATGGGCTACAGCGTCAGCTTCCTGCCCAAGCCCGTCGTGGGCGTTAACGGCAGCGGCATGCACACCAATGTCTCCATCATGAAGAACGGCAAGAACCTCTTCTGGGACCCCAAAGGCGAGGAGCGGGTGAGCAAGTTGGCCTGGCAGTTTGTCGATCGCATCCTCACCCACGGCAATGACATCTGCCTGCTGCTCAACGCCAGCGTCAACGCCTACCGGCGGCTCGACCCGCACTTCGAAGCGCCGAATCAGATCAAAGCTTCGGCCATCGACCGGGGCTCGATGGTGCGAATTCCGATTGGCAATGAGAAAAGCGCGCGCGTCGAGGTCCGCTCGGTCGGTCCGGATGCCAACCCCTACATGGTGTTGTACTCGGTGTTTAAGACCGGCATCGACGGCGACATCGGCAAGATCAAGAATCTGCGGCAAGCCGATCGTTATCTGCCGGACAACATTTACACGGCGCTCGAAAACTTCAAAGCCGCCAAGTGGACGGACGACCTGCTGGGGGCCGACGTCAAGGGACGTTACGCCGACTTGAAGCAGGCTTCGGCCGACCGTTGCCCGCGCCTGCTCGGCTCGATCATCAAAACCGCCGAGGTGCAGTATCACCACGAGGTTTATAACCAATTCCTCTGGAACATCTTTTAGCAAAAATGTTGTAGACAGGCCAGGAGGCCTGTCCGGCATGAAATCGCCCTGGTCCCTGACCGGGGCCTTTTCATGTCTAATGGTTACGAACGCTGTAAATTTGTCATGACCCCTAAAGAAGTCCTCGAGTACGCCAAACAAAACGAAGTCCGTCAAGTGGATCTCCGATTCACCGACATCCCCGGCCTGACGCACCACATCAGTTATCCCATCGATCAACTTGACGAAAGCAGCTTCGAAGCCGGCTTCGGCATCGACGGCAGTTCCATCCGCGGTTGGGCGGCCATCAACGAGAGCGACATGCTCCTCATCCCTGACCCGACCACCGCGTTCCTCGATCCTTTTACTGAGATCCCGACGCTCGTCATGCTGGGCAACGTCATCGATCCGCTCACCCGCCAGAAGTACGAACGCGATCCGCGCTACATCGCCCAAAAGGCCGAGATGTACCTCAAGAACTCGGGCCTCGCCGACACCACTTACTTCGGGGCCGAAGCCGAGTTTTTCGTCTTCGACAACGTCCGCTTCGATAGCACCATCAACGCCGGTTTCTACTTCATCGACGCCGAGGAAGGCCGCTGGAACTCTGGCCGCGAGCACAACAACCTGGGCTACCGTCCGCGCGTCAAGGAAGGCTACTTCCCGGTGCCGCCCACCGATATGTACATGGACTTGCGCAGTGAAATGGTGGAAACGATGATCGGCTGCGGCCTCACCATCGAGTGCCACCATCACGAAGTCGCTACCGGCGGCCAATGCGAAATCGATCAGAAGTATGACACCTTGCTCAAATCGGCCGATAACATGGTGCTCTATAAGTACATCGTGCGCAACGTGGCCAATCGCAACGGCAAGACGGTCACCTTTATGCCAAAGCCGCTTTTCGGCGACAACGGCAGTGGCATGCACTGCCATCAGTCCTTGTGGAAAGATGGCAAGCCGCTCTTTGCCGGCGACGGCTATGCCGGCCTGTCGCAGATGGCCCTGTGGTACATCGGCGGCCTGCTGAAGCACTCTCGCGCCCTTTCGGCCATCATCGCCCCGACCACGAATAGCTATAAACGCCTCGTCCCGGGTTACGAAGCGCCCGTGAATCTGGCTTACTCGCGGCGCAATCGTTCCGCCGCCGTGCGCATCCCCATGTACTCCGCGTCACCCAAAGCCAAGCGCGTCGAGTTCCGGCCGCCAGACCCCAGTGCCAACCCCTACCTCGCCTTCGCCGCCCTGCTGATGGCCGGCCTCGATGGCATCCTCACCAAAGCTGACCCCGGTGAGCCGCTCGACAAAGATATCTATGACTTGTCGACTGAGGAGATGAAGGCCGTACCTTCGATGCCCGCCTCGCTCGACGAAGCACTTACTTGCCTCGAAGAAGATCACGCCTTCTTACTCAAGGGCGACGTCTTTACGGAGGAGTTACTCGAGACTTACATCGCCTACAAGCGTAAGAACGAAGCTGACGCCGTTCGCCTGCGCCCGCATCCTTATGAATTTTCCTTGTATTACGACATCTAGAAAATACCCCCAACCCACCACTTACTCCGCATGTACCTTAAACTTCGCCGCGATGCCCTAGCCATTTTCCGCGCCGCCCTGCGCGCCGCCGATCCTCAAGAAGGTATCCGTCGCGCGCAGCCGCAATTCCAAACCCTACTCGACCAACCCTATAACCACATCTACGTCCTCGGTGCCGGCAAAGCCAGTGCCGCCATGGCTCAAGCCATCGAACGCCTGCTCAAAAAACGCATCACCGCCGGCTTCATCAATACCAAATACGGCCATCTGGCCAAGCTCAACCGCATCGAGCTCAACGAATGCGCCCATCCCGTACCCGACCAAGCCGGAGTCAATGGCGCGCGCCGCATCGCCCAGATCGCCCAACAAGCCACCGCCAACGACTTAGTCATTTGCCTCATCTCCGGCGGCGCATCGGCCCTCCTCCCACTCCCCGCCGCCGGACTCACCCTCGCTGACAAACAAAAGGTCACCCGGCAATTACTCGACTGCGGCGCCAATATTCACGAAATCAACACCGTCCGTAAGCACCTCTCGGCCATTAAAGGCGGACAACTCGCCGCCCTCGCCTCTCCCGCGCAGTTACTCACGCTCGTACTCTCCGATGTCATTGGCGACGACTTGAGCGTCATCGGCTCCGGCCCCACCGTGCCTGACGAATCCACTTACTCACAAGCGCGCGGCATTCTGGCGCAATATAAAATCAAGCCGCCCCCCGCCGTGAAGAAGCATCTCGAAAACGCCACCCAAGAAAACCCTACTACGCTCCCCAACGCCCGCACCATCATCGTCGGCGGCAATCGCTTGGCCGTCGACGCCGCCGCACAAGAAGCCGAACGCCTTCACTACCACCCGCTCGTCCTCTCCACCACCATTGAAGGCGAAACCCGCGACGTCGCGCGCATGCACGCTTCCATCGCCCGTGAAGTGATCGAGAGTGGCCGCCCCGTCAAATCGCCCGCCTGCCTCATCTCCGGCGGCGAAACCACCGTCACTCTCCACCAGAATGGACTCGGCGGACGCAACCAGGAATTCGTCCTCGCCGCCGCTTTGCACCTGCCGAAAGGCATCGTCGTCTTCAGCGCCGGCACCGACGGCACCGACGGCCCTACCGACGCCACCGGTGCCATCGCCGATTCGCTCACCCTCCAAAAAGCAAAAGCGCGCGGACTCGATCCGCGCGCCTCACTCGATGGCCACAATGCCTATCCGTTCTTCGATGCCCTCGGTGACCTGATCCGAACCGGGCCCACCGGCACCAACGTCATGGACATCCGCCTCTTCCTTATTGCTCCTGCAGATTCGGAGCCACCGGACTCTTCGGAGCCACCGGCCCCGCCGGCGGGGCGGGCGGCGCGGGCGGAGCCGGCAAAACGGTGCCCTCGCTCCGCAACACCGTCACCGACCCGCGCTCCGTCGTCACGCTAATCGACGGACCCGCGCCCGTCGTTCCCGTAATCGACCCGCCGCGGTCCATCGACGCTTCCCTTAACGGCTCACCGAACTCGTTCTCCCGCTCGCCGCGCTTCGTCACCGCCGACAGCTGAAAAGCCGCCTTCGACGGCATCGCGATCCTCACCGCGCCGCTACGTGTCCGTGCATCGATCGCCGCGAGCGGCATCCGGTTAGGCCGCAAGTCGATATCGCCTCGCTCCAACTGAATCTCCACAGCCTGGGAAAAATTGCTCAGTTTCACATCGCGCGACCCGGAGCGCACGATAATCTTCACCGGCCCCACAAAATCTTCCGCCTCCAGTTCTCCGCGCGACATTCGCACTTCGCCATTGATGCGCTCCATCGCCAACTCCGAGCTCTCGCTGCGAAAGCGAATCGGCTTGGCCAATTGGCGGAACCGCAAATCGCCCGTATACCGGAAGTCCACGGTGACTTGGCCGCCGATATTTTCGAGGTCGAGATCCTCGCCCCGGCCCTTCACCTCCACGGTCCCCTTCACATTCAAGGCCCGCACCGTGTCGCTGCGCCGCACTTCGATGCGCGCCGAGCCCACATCGCTCAACCGCACTCCCGCATTGTCGCTATCCACGTCCACCGTACCCGTCACGCCGGTCACCTCAAAGTCGCCGCGCCGCCCTTTGCACTCCACATTGACGCTCCTGGGGACCACAATGTCGAGGTCGGCCGTCAGACGCTCCTGCCCGGTCCAACGCTCCTGGCTGGTGCGGATATAGAGGATGTCGCCTTGCCGCGAGAGCACCAGTGGCACCTGAGCGTTGGCGCGATCAGCCGATGGACGGTCCATGGCGCGGATCATTGTCCGCCCTTCCACCTTTACTACGAGGCCATCGCTGCCCACGATCCGCGCGTTCCCGCGCAGATTCTCCAGCACTACTTTCTTCACGCCTTCCGCTTGCTGCTCCGCCTTCACGGGAAAGTCGTAACTCTCACCCATCACTTCCCAGCCCAGCATCTTGAATCGCCCTCCCGGCCAATTGTTTGACCAATTGCCGATCCGGCTGGCCGACGAAACACCCGCCCCCAGGAAGCACAGGAATATAATAAAGATCCATTCGCCCGCGTTCACGCCGAATCGTGGCAACGGTTCCCCCTTCTGCCAGGAGACAAGGATTTCCACCACGCGAATGGCACCCCAACCTACCAACAGCCAGGGCCAGTAGCTGGCCACCAGCCGCCAGATCGAAAGGTCAGGCCGGACGTTGTTCAGGAGGAAAATGCCACCGATCAGCATCAGGATCAGCGGTGCAATCAGACTGGCCCTTTTCATTGTGACCCTCCCAACGGCAACGAACCCTTAGCCGCCAACGCTTCCAGCAATTTGAACAAGCCGAAGACGATAATCAGCGCGGGCCAAGTATTCATAAACGACACGCCCCCGTTCTGATCCACGACGAACAGTGAGCCCAGTACGATGAGCAGCACGGGTCCTCGCAAAGCGCCCAGTAGATTAGCGTGATTCATCGCTGGCCCCCGCCGTCCGCGCGTAAAGCATGTAAGCTCCGAGGGCAATCAGGCCCACCGGCCACCAGCGCATCATCGCCCGGACGGAGATCACGTCTAAATTGGCCAGCAGGAAGAAAAGGCCCGCTGCCATCAGGATCACCGGACCCACCGGAAAGCCATTCGCCCGGTTGCCGAGCGGCGCGATACTGGAGAACTCATCCACGGGCAACCCCTCCAACCGGCGCTTGGCCGTATGCATCGCCTCAAACGCCATATAGAAGACGAACACCGGAATCAAAAAGCCTCTCATCACCGCCAACGGGCCATCCTGTTCCTGCAGGGCAATGATGAAACTGAACACCACCACGTGCAACAGCCCCTTGGCGTATTGGCCGTTGTAGATCGCCCCCACTCCCGGAATCAGGCCGAGAAGGAAGGCGAGGCCCGGAACCACGTCGCTCTTCGGCGTCATCGAAACCGGTGCCCCGGTTGAAGAAGCGGCATAAGGCCCGCTTGAAGGAGCGGCATAAGGATTGTCCGCCGCCCCCGGCGCACCAGCACCAATCGGCACATGCTCCTGGCAATACATCGTGCCCATGGCATAACGTACCGTCGCGGCCGTCAGCGCCACACCGCAGCCACGGCAGTAACCCAGCACGGGCAGCACGGGCAGCGCCGGCGTGATCACCGGCGTGATTGCCTCCAATGGCGGGGGAGCGTTTTCGGAGTTCGGCATGTCTGGCGTCATTTCACTAATCCTTCTGGCTTCTTCTGGTCGGGCTTCCGGTCGTTCTTATCAGTCTTATCACTGGCTTCCTGGTCGCTCAAGTCCTTCAGCCGGCTTTGTATTTCGTAAACTACCCGGAGTGATTCGTAATACTTCAACGTGCGATCCCAAACGCGATGGCTTTTATCTTCCACGCTGGCCCACACCTTTACCGGATCCAAATCCGATGGTTTCAACTGCTTCACGGGTGCCGTAAACCGGCCCAGCATCGAAAACGACAAAATCGTCATCGCCATGCCCATCGCCATGCGCGGCTGCATCATCGGCTTCATCCAGCCCCACAGCCATCCGCCCACTCCGCCGGCCTTCCGCCCTGCGGACGATGGCGACCCTTCGGCCGCCGGCACTTCGTTAATAATCCGCGTGATCAACTGCGGGGGCGGCTCCACTGCCGGCACACCCTCCAAAAAACTCAACACCGCTCGCGAATCGTCCACCAGCGCCTGGCAGGAGGCGCAACCCTTTAAATGCGATTCCACCGCCGCGCGCCCGGCCGCCGGCAGCGCGCCGTCCACGTAATCGCAAATCAGGATGTCCAATTCCGCGCAGTTCATTTCCTTCATTCCTATGTCGCCAGACCCCAACCTGCCGGCCGATGACGCCGCAGCAGCCGCGCCAACTCCGCGCGGCCCCGGTTCAGCCGGCTCTTCACCGTACCCTCCGGCACCTTCAACGCCAAAGCGATTTCCCGGTACTCCAGCTCTTCCAGATCGCGCAGAATCACCGTCTCCCGCAATTCCGGCGATAGCTTTTGCAGTGCGCCCTGCAACAATTCGCTCGCCTCCCGCCCCACCACGCGGCTGTCCGTCCGCGATTCCACCGCCGTCTTGCTCTCCAGCACCAGCACCGAGTCTTCAATCGAATCGCTGGCCCGTTCTAATTTGTTTCGACGGTAATGGTCAATCAATAGGTTTCGCGTAAGTCTCGCCAACCATACCTGAAATGAGCCTTCGCCCGCCCGGAAACTCTTCAAGCTCCGGAACACCCGCAAAAATACGTCCTGCGTCAGATCCTGCGCCTGCGTGTCGTTGCCCGTGAAGCGATAAGCGATGGAGTACACCCGTTTGGTGTGCACACGCACCAAATCCTCCCATGCGGATTCGTCGCCCGCCAGGCAACGCTCCACCAATTCAGAATCGGCATTCGAGTCGGCTGAGAAAATCTGTTCCAATCGTCTTTCCTGCGAACCGGTCTCCCGCGAACCCGTTTTCGCCGGACCCCGTCTCCCCCAAGGCATCGCCCATGCGCCAACCCCGCCCGCCGGCCGATTGATGCTAAGCTCGGCTTGGGGGAACTCCGCCACGCTCGGCAACCCGAACGGCCCGGATGACAGCAACTGAATGGCGCTCCAAAGCATCGTTCCTTGTCCTTCATTCAAGGAAACGAAGCGCGCATCACGGAAGTTCAATCAAATCTTGCCCCTTGGACTCACCATTCTAGCCCGTTCATGCGCCCGTGCTTCGCGCGAAATCGCCGGACCGGCGCTTATTTCTTCGAGGAGGCTCATTGAGTTCACCCCGTAAGTGGATCAAGTACCTGGTATTCCTAATCCTGTTTCTGGTCGCCGCCATCTGGTTTGGCTTCGCCCGGTTAAAGGACAATGGCTTCGATTGGGGAAAGTTCAAGACCGCCCTTCTGTCGCTTGATCCGTTCTGGTTCGGTGGATCTATCTTATTGATTCTCCTAACTTATTTCGGCCGCGCCATCCGCTGGGCGGCCATGATTAAGCCGATCGCGCCCCAGGCCAGCTTGCTCCGCCTCTTTCGGGCCCAAGTGATCGGGTTCACCGCCGTCACGCTCTTTGGCCGGCCCGGCGAACTGGTGCGCCCCTACCTCATCGCCCACAACGAAGGCATCAGTTTCAGTTCTCAACTCGCCGTCTGGTTTCTGGAACGAGTGTTTGACCTGCTGGCGGTCCTTCTCCTCTTTGGCCTGGCCCTCAACCAGCTTGATCCTTCGACGGCCAGCCACGTCAGCCCCCGCCTCGCCTGGGTACTTCGTACCGGAGGACAGCTGGCCGGCTTGTTAGGCGCCGGTGCCTGTCTCTTTATTCTGGCCTTGCGTCTCTTCGCCGATGGCACCCTACGCTTGCTCGACCGTCTCATCGCCGTACTGCCCACTTCTATCCGTAGACGCCTCGGCGGGCTAGTGGAAGCGGTCGCCCATGGTATCGCCTCCACCAAAAGCAACACGCAAATGGCCCTGGTCCTGCTGTACACCGCCATCGAATGGATGATCGTGGTGGCTGCCTTTTACGCCCTTCTTCGCGGTTTCGGCCCCACCAGCCAGCTCACCGCCTGGGACGCCATCGTCATTTGCGGCTTCGTCGCCTTTGGCAGCATTGTCCAAATTCCCGGAGTCGGAGGCGGTATGCAAATCGTTTCTTTTCTGGTTCTTACGGAAATTTACGGCATTGGCAATGAATCCGCCGGCCTGATGGCGATTCTGCTTTGGCTATGTACCTTCGTCATTGTCGTACCCGCCGGACTCGCGCTCGCCTTCCATGATGGCCTCAACTGGAGTAAATTGCGGCACTTGCCCGATGAGGCTCAAGCGGGCAAGGTAGAATAGGGCCACCCACATGCTCTGCCCCTTCTGCGGCCATCTTCAGGACAAGGTCATCGACTCCCGCGAAACCAAGGAGGGCGAATCGATCCGCCGTCGCCGGGAATGCCTCCAATGTACTCGCCGATTTACCACTTACGAACGAATTGATGAGATTCCCTACATGGCCATCAAGAAAGATGGCCGCCGCGAAAAGTTTGAGCGCCAAAAAGTGCTCAGCGGACTCTTGAAGGCTTGCGAGAAGCGTCCTATCCCCATGACTAAGCTCGCCAATTTGGTCGACGAGATCGAAGGTTTGCTCAACGATGCTCCTGATCGCGAAATCCCTACCAGTAAGATCGGAGAGCTTCTTATGCAGCGTCTCCAAATTTTGGACAAGATCGCCTACGTCCGGTTCGCGTCCGTCTATCGTGACTTTCAAGACGAAGACGCTTTCTTCAATGAAATGAAGAACCTGATGCGCCAGAAGCGCGGGTAGCCTCTATCCCCATGAAATAAAGCTGTAACCAATCCGCGCCGCGAACATCTTTTATATAGGACTCCAGTTGCCACCAATATGGTGGTATACTCTCCTGGGTACCAAGCGGTCGCGAAGCAAACACGAATCTGACATCAACTGTGCCACTGCGAACTTTTTCATTCCAGGCCAGTTAACCCTGACCGGCAAAGATTCTCTGCCCTCGCGCTTCACCGCTTCCCCCTTGTTTAGGAGAGGTGCGCCTCTTCTCGGTCGTTTCGATGCGCGGTTGCAGGCCCCGCTGAGGAGACGCCTGCGCCCGCAGATGCGTGCGTATGGGGGGAATGAATTCTACCTAAGAAAATTTATTGCAGTTTCAAGAGAGGAACCAGACTCGAATCATCGGTTGCGCCCGCCGGTCTTGAGGAGGTAATTGCCACGTGGATCAATTTGAAGACCAATACATAGCCGAACCCACCGAACCGCTCGCTTTATCTTTCGATGAAGAGACAAATTTCTTCCATCCTGAGGAAGCGCCCGATGCGGAAGGTGAAGAATTTCAGCCCGTCCAAGTCGTTGAAGAGTCCATCTACACCGACGACCCGGTTCGCGTTTACCTGCGCGAAATGGGAGCCGTGCCGCTGCTTACCCGCGAGGGTGAGGTGAATCTCGCCCGCAAGATGGAGCGCGGCAAGGTCCGCATGTACCGCGCGATCAGCCGTTCCGCCATGGTGGAAGGTGTCGCTTGCGATTGGATGGAGCAGGTCCGCAAAGGCGTGATCGACCTCGACGACATCACCGACTTGGGCGACGTCGAAGTCGGCACCCCGGCTGAGGACAAGCGCCGCAAGCAGCTCCTTCAGCAGATGAACGAACTGCTCTCGCTGCAGAAGAAAAAGCATCAAGCGCTTGAAAAGCACGACGCCGTGCCGCTTTCCAACCGCAAAGGCCGCAAAAAGGGCTGGATGAAGTCGCTCCGTTCCTCGGTGGAATTCTCCCGCGCCTTCCGCGCCCTGCCTTGGCAGATCAGCATGTGGCGTAAGTTCGGCAAAGAGATCGAACGCGCCGTTGAAGAGTTGAATCACCTGCAAGCCGAGTTGAAGCGTCACGAGGACAAAAGCAGCCCCGTCGCCCAGACCCGCGCTAAGGAACTCAAGCGCGAAATCAAAAAGAAAGAGATCACCGCCGGTGCCAGCCTGCTCGACCTCAATCGTTCGCTGCACATCATCCGCGTGGGTGAAGTGGAAGCCGAACGCGCTAAGAAAGATCTGGTGGAGGCGAACCTCCGCCTCGTCGTCTCGGTCGCCAAAAAGTATGTCAACCGCGGCTTGCACCTTCTGGATTTGATCCAGGAAGGCAACATCGGCCTGATGCGCGCCGCCGACAAGTTCGAATACCGCCGTGGCTATAAGTTTTCGACTTACGCCACC
>JANLPT010000255.1:0-4723 GCA_031367405.1 Bryobacteraceae bacterium | reverse complement strand
AAAGGCCGACACTGATTGACGCGTCCAACGTCAATCAAAGTGCTTGCTATCGTCGGGGCCAACGCAGATCATGCTCTCGCTCGGCCACCGCGTCTCATCCAGATTGACGCGCCGTTCTCATTCAGATTGTCGCGCTATACGGGTCATTGAAATACATGATCCAAGGGCAAGTGCCGCTAGTCTTCAGTGCATCAATTTGGAGGCGAAGATCAATCGCAGTACTTCCGACCCGCGCCGGAGAAAAAAATGTCCCAGAAGGGAGATCGTCGAGAAAGGCCCACCCGATGCGCTGAAAAGGCAGTGCCTCGCCTTCTATCCAATTCAATCGCTTTATCTTGACCGTAGCCGTATTCACCCGCTGCCACATGCGTTGCTCTGGGACGCAGCCTTCCTGGGATCCGCACGCGTTCTGCCGCGGCGCAACAAAAATGAACCGAACCTGCGGCAAGTTCGCCAGACGTTTAAATGCCTCGGCAATTCTTCCGTAGGACTGGGTGTTTGAATCGCCTTCTTTGCCGTCAGAGATTGGGGCTTCGCTGTTGATTGGGAAGAGAATGCGATAATCTAGATCAGAGGCGACCGCATCGCCACATGCGGCGGCCGTCCCGAGAAGAACGAGAACGAAATCTACTGACCGTCGCAAGGAAGGTCCCCCGTGGTACTCAAAAACGAATAGTCGAGATAACCCGGATAGCGATTGGTGAGATGCGCTACGACGATATTGATTCGTTCATTTTTTGGTCTCCCCGTCGAGATTTTGTCAAGTTTCTGACGCAGCTTATCCGGGTCAAAGGCCTGGAGCCGGCGGGCAATGACGATCAACTTATTTTTCTCTTTTGGGCCACTGATCGGAAGAGCCACGTCAAACTCCTCTCCGCGATCTGTCGCAGCTTTCTTCGTCCTAGTCGGCGTGCGCGCCCCTGCCATTGTTTCCGGGGGAAAAACCTTGATTCCGGACTCTTCTGAAACGGTGACCAGGACAAAGTGAGACTGGATCAGGCCTTCCCCGATGGCAGATGCCGTCGCGGCGTGTGCGCGGAATACAAGGGAGTCCCCCTCTCGATAGACGGGAAGACCTTGCTCGCCGATGCAGGATTTCTCTAGACGGAATTGCGCTTGCTTGACGTCATAGCGTGCGCGCACGGGGCTCAAGACGTCGGTTCCGTCGGCGATCGCGATGGTCGTGAACCTGAGTTGGATCGGACGTACAAGCCAGTACCAAAACAATCCCGCCGACAAAAAGGCTACGAGCAGAAGTCCGGCCACCGATGTGTAGAAACGATCGCGTGGCGACATGGCGAGGGTCGAGATACCCAATTTCTCGGCCGCCTCGCGGAGGCTCTTGACGACCTCGACCTCAAGCACAAATCCTTTTTCACGATAGGCCGATGCGAGATCCTCAAGGTCTTTCGCATGGGCACTCAAGTTGGACCCACCGTCGAGAGTTCTGTCCGGAAGAAAGAACTTTATCCGCTCCGGTAACGGGCGGCATTCCGCGGTTTCCAGAGATCGCATAAGCGCCGCGATTTTGCCCTTGATGCCGCCGACAGGGCCGACGGCAACATCTGGCGATTTGCCGTCAGTTGATATCGTTTCTGGCAACAGGCACCCGGTGGCAATCACGCGCGTATCCGGTCCTTGGCCAGCATGCATCAACAGAGCTAGAGCGAGACCGAGTTCGGCGCTTCGCGAGTTCCCGGGCTCCAGGCGGCCAACCTCGGGCGCATTGGTAATCGTGAGAAAGGAGTTCCGCACCGAAGGCCTAAGCCGTTGAGCGAGCGACAAGACGCTGGGCTTCAGCGCAAGCCGGCTCAGGCTCCCTTGCGCCGTCTGGCCTGCTTTATAGAGGCCATAGTCGTGGAGGTTCGAGAGCGCTGGATCTAGCTCTGCAGGATGCGGCGGCGGGGCCTCGTTCCCTGCTTCCACGGTTATCACGGGCCCAGGGCCATTGTTGCCAGAGACAAGGGGGATGAGTACCGATCGTCGCTCAAGCGACATGGACAAAGAACTCCTGGGCGGGCGGGTCAATCCTCGGAGAAATCGAGAGTCACGCGTCCCAGGCCCTCCTGTGTAGCCGCATCGTCGGGAAGCTCGAGTTCGGCGGAACCACGTTCATCAAAACGGAAACTATCGCTTTGCACGCCGTTGAAGCACGTAAGCCGTGCCATCCGGCCGCCATAGGTCGATAGAAGAGCATACCCCTTGAGCTGAAGCGAAAGCCGCAGGTGTCCATCGTTTGGAGCGAACTTGCCAACGATGTTGCCATCTCGTGTATAGAGTTCTCCCTTCCGGACGGACAACTCTTCCGCCGAGGCGGCTGCGAGACGCTCTAGTTCAAATAGGGTAACATAGTGTCTGGGTTTACCCCCGCCGGCGCGTCCCGTCCGAGTTGCAGACGGAACGGTTTCGGTCGCTGCCACCTTTGACGTGTGGCGCTCATGCTCGGCCAGGGCGCTGCCCGTGATGACCTCCACCGTATGGGCAAAGTCGCGCCACGGTTTCTTGTCTTTGAGTTCCATAGGCAAGCTCGCAATTCCTGAAGTGACTTTAATCAGATTATCGGGATGGCTCATTATGTCATAAATCATCAAACCTTCTGACGGCTTCGGCAATCCGCTGGCCAAGCGCCTCGACATATTCGGCCAAGTCGGCAGGCTGCTTAAACCGCCCCTGAACCTCGAGCCGCAGCCATAGGTTCCTGATCGCGTCGCCTTCGCGGATTGCAGTTAAGATCATGGCATCGAAATCGTCGATCGAGCGTGAGTTGCGTAGCAAGGCCACCCGGGCCTCGAATTCTTGCCCGTCGCACATCTGGGGCTCGTAGCATTCGCTTTGTTCCTCGCTCTGGATTTCATCGATACTCTTGGTTTCTATGTGACGGTAGATATGGGGACTGCGAAGTGCGCTTCCGAGGTCGGAGTTCCAAAACTCGTCAACGGTACCGAAACTTGGCACCTTCTGCTGTTCCCAAGCCTTTCGCCAGATCGATAAGCTGCCTAAGCCGCCTGCCTCAGGACCAAGCAAGCGCTTGACACAGGCTACAAATTTTCGGGCTTCCCGGATAGCGTGTAGGCTTAAAACGTCAATCCAATGAGGCGGCCAAAGGCCAAGACCGACGAGTTCTCCAAACGGACGGTTTGCGGCCTCCAAGACCTTGATAACGAGGCTGCAGAGTTGGTCGAAGGTCGCTTTGTTCTCAAGCTTGCGGATCCGAAGTGGCGCGCAGCAGATGGCCTGCCAGATCGTCAGTTCTTCGGCCACTTCAGCGTTCATTTCGCCAACCACGAGAAAAAGGGGGCCCGATCTCTGCCGCGTATTCTTTGCTGGATTGCCGGGAGAAATTGCGCCGTCAATCTGCGTCAGGCGCAAGGCGATCGCTGCGAAATCGTCGGCGATCGAGGGTAAGGATGAGCCCGCGCGCCACATATCCTTGCCCTCCGGAACAGAGGTTCGATTGCATGCCATCGAACCCACCTCGCGTTTCCGATTTAGGGCGACGCATTCCCACCCTTCAGCCGCGCCACGGCAACATAACGCCAAAAACAGCTCGTGGCCCTTATGTGTGGGTTCCGCTCCTTTAAGCCAAAGCCGTCGTTCGAAGACCGCCGAGAAGTAAGAAACTGCGGCGTCCTGAGCGTTTGTGTCCGGGTCCGCGAGCCCAGCCCCTACGAGACGCCTGTATTGCGATCCTGAGAGAGTCTGGAGAACTGTTGCCTCGATTTTCCAAGGCTCAAGCACGACCCCGTCCTTTCCTTCATCGAGAAGGAAAGTCAGATGGGCGGCAAGGGTGTGAAGAATTTTGGCAGCGTTGGGCATGGAATTGATCGAACAGCGGGGCAGGGATTACTTGGCTGGACTATAGTATGTTCCAGGACGGATGCGAAATCGAAGATGCGGGCACGTGGACCATCCCGACAGGTAGTAAGTTGGGGGAGGTGGGGAATGTTGGATTCCGTGCGACGGGTTCTTGGCGCACGCTTCTTGTTTTCGCTAGTCTTAGGGGAGCTTTCACCGCTGCGCGAGCACAAGTTATACCGTCGCCCGAAAATAAGGACTCATTTGAGCCATTGGCGATTCCGCCGGACTTGTAAGCGTAGTTTCCTCCTCCATCGTTTCGATGGAGGGTCGGATGCTTGGCGCTTTCGATCCGGCGCGACCGTACCGGCGGTTGTACGCAAACCGGCTTGCACTAATTATGACACGCCTAAGTGACGGCGGCCCGAGAATGCGATGCGCGATGCGCTACGCCATCCGAAACTGCCAGTCATTTCGTACTGGATCTTGATGATGAGACGTGCGACACGGCGCAGATCCGCTTCGGCCAAATCGCGGAACGTCTGTGGAGAATGTGGCACTTGGTCCATTACTTTACACTTCCCCGTTCAACTCAGCGGCTGGCCAATCAGTCTAATCAACTTCATCCCTTCGAACTCATCACTGTTCTTGACGACACGCCGATCAAGCTCGTCTGAGCAAATTTTGTCGAATTGATCCAAGAACTGACCTTCGCTCAAAGCCACCCAGTCGCGTCCTTCGCACCATTCCTGATACGATGCCACTACGTCTCCGATGCCGACCTTCATGGACCTCCCCGTATTTAGTGGAGAGCCATCTTCTCCGTCGGGCTGTTTGTCTTGAAGTCTGTTTCGAATGCTGCGGGGCTTTTGTAGCCAAGGCTCGAATGCCGCCGCTGCGGGTTATAGAAGCCTTCGATGTAAAGGCC
>JANLPT010000392.1:0-7522 GCA_031367405.1 Bryobacteraceae bacterium | reverse complement strand
GTGGCCATGGCGCAGATCGGCACGTCGACCATGACTGGTCGCGTCAGTGACTCCACCGGGGCGATCGTCCCCAACTGTACGGTCAGCGTGGTGCAGAAGGCGACCAATTTTACCTCCACTACCAAGACGAACGAAGAGGGCCTCTACCGGGTACTCTCCCTGCAGCCTGGCATTTATAAGGTGACCTTTGAGGCCGCCGGATTTAAGAAAATTATTCGAGACGAAATCGAACTGCGCACCGGCGATACGCTGGCGGTGGATTCGGCCATGCAAGTCGGGCAGGTGACTGACCAGATCGAAGTGACTGGCGGAGCCCAGTTACTCGAGACGGAAACCTCGGCCACCGGCACGGTGATGAGTGGCAATGTGCTTTATGAAATGCCGCTGTATCAGCGGTACGTCAACTCGACCTTGAATCTGGTGCCCGGCATGACCAGCGGCGGCTATGCCTATGGTGGCGACCTAGGCTCTTACCATCTGGCCGGCCAGCGCAACGGCGCGATCGGTATCTTTGAAGATGGCGTGAATGGCAACGATCAAATGGGCGGCACCGGCACCATCAAGCCTTTGCAGAACGCGGTGGCGGAAGTAAAAGTAATCTCCACGGTTCCTCCGGCCGAATACGGGCACTCGGCGGGCGGCGTCATTTCTGTCGTCAAGAAGAGCGGCACGAATGAGTTGCATGGCATGGGATCCTGGTACGGCCGGACGCGCCGGATGCAGCATCGCCTGTACTTCGATAAGTTCAAGACCAGCCAACCTTCACTCACTCGTCCCAATGGCGTGATGACCTTCTTTATGCAGCCGGACGGGAACATTGGCGGTCCGGTGATGATTCCGAAACTCTACGATGGCCGGAATAAGACGTTCTTCTTCTTCGGCTATCAACGCCTACATGAAAAGAAGGTGGCCCAGGTTACAGCGGCCACGCCCACGCCGGCCATGCGCGCGGGAGATTTTAATTTCCCTGGCGTGGCCAGCGTCAACCAGATTTTCGACCCCGCCACCACGCGCCGCAATGCGGATGGCACCTGGTCACGCGATCCATTCCCGAATAATCGCGTGCCTTCGGCCCGCTTTGACCCGGTGGCGAGTAAGGTGCTGGGCTTTGACCCGTGGGTGCAGCCCAATCAGGCCGGCACGTTCAATGCGCTGGGCCCGGTGGGTAACTTGCTGGCTGACGAACTGGCGCTGACTTTCTTCAACGACTACAACCTGCGTATCGACCACCAGTTCTCCCAAGCCTTCAAAATTTACGGGAGTTACACTGACAATCAGCAGACGGGCTTTAACCGTCCCATCAATATCCGCACGGATCGTAGCGCCTTCGATCACCAGCAGGGTAACTATACGCCGTTCCGGGGAACTAACGTTTCGGCCGGTTACACCTGGGTGGCGAGCCCATCGGTGGTGAACGACTCCCGCGTTGGTTACTACCGCCGCCGCAATGACACCACGGTGCCTTCCTTCGGGGGCAATTGGCCGCAACAACTCGGCATTCCGAATGTGGATGCGTCATTGATGCCGGCGTTTGGGTCTGGTGGCCGCGACTCGGCCGACTCTATTTACGGCCTCACCGGCGCGACTCCAGGCAAGTTAGTCAATGAGACTTACTCATTCCGCAACGACACGACGCTCGTTCGCGGCACCCATGCTTTCAAATTTGGTTATGAGAATCTTAGCTTCCGGCTGAACTCGGCTAATTACGCCCGCCCGTCGGTGCTGAGTTTCGCCGGCGTCACCGCAGGCTTGCAAGGCAATGGCGTGGCGGTACCCAATACGGGTAACACTTTCGCCGGCTTCCTGACGGGCTATGTCTCGCAGGGTCTCTTTACACAGGAACTCACCAGCTGGCTGCCCCGTTCGTCCATTCAGAGTTTCTACGTCCAGGACGATTGGAAGCTGTCACGTACGTTGACGGTGAACGCGGGTATGCGTTACTCGAATGAGGCACCGTTCAATACGAAGAACAAGGCGATGAGTAACTTTAGCGCGACGGCTACCGATGCGCTTACCGGGCGTCCGGGTGCGATTATCCACCCGACCGATGGCCTGAATAAACGCGATAATAATAATTTCAATCCGCGGCTTGGAATGGCATGGCATCCGTACGAGAAATGGGTATTCCGGGGCGGCATCGGCTTTTACACGGCGGACGTTAAGTTTCCGCAGCAGCGGGGTAACTACGACGAGTATGTTGCGACGTCCAACCAGCAAGCGGCACCCGGCGACCCTTCGCCAGTATTTCAGGTAAGTAAGGGTCCGGCGCCGATTAAGTTCCAAATTAACCAGAATCAGACTTCGGCGTTTGTGGGCACCAACTACGGATCGCGCAGCGTCGAATGGTGGGATCCGAACCTTCACAATCCGTATGTGATCAACTTCAATGGCGGCGTGCAGTATGAGGTGAAACGCAACTACGTCCTCGACATGAGTTATCAAGGTTCGTCGGGCGTGGGCCTCATTGAGCGGTGGCAAGCCAACAGCTTCCCCATCGATTACTTTGCCGGCAACCGTGCGCAGCAGGATACGGTGCTTGCATCGGCGCAGAATTTCCGGCCCTTCAGCGCCTTTGGCGATGTCCGGCTGCGATCAAACTTTGGCCACTCCACATTCCACTCGGGCACCATTAAGTTAGAGAAGCGGATGTCGCGTGGCATGTTCTTCTCGACGTTTTATACCTTCTCGAAGGCGATCAACTCACAGGACAACGACAACGACGGTTCGGGCGTCGCGCCCCTGCAGAACCGGGGCCTGGAAAAGGGCCGCGCGGGTTACGACCGTAACCACCGCTGGCTGGCCACGGTGAACTACGAACTGCCGTTTGGTGCCGGTAAGAAATGGGCTTCGACCGGCTGGAAGAAACATGTGGTGGGCGGCCTGGAACTTTCCTGGATCCAGACCGTGGAAAGCGGCAATCCGCTTACCTTTAGCTTCGATGGCAGCACGCTCAATTACTACCCCACGTTCGCCGGCAACCGCCGTCCGAATGTGGTGAGTACGCCTTCGATCCGGGATAACTTCCGCGACACGGGCGGCGACCGGTTTAATCCTCAGAACATTAACTCTGTCTTTAGCGGTGGCCAGAATGGTCTGGATAACTTTGCTTATCCCGATGCCTACAAGGTGGGTAATTTGGGCCGCAATACGATCACGGGGTTGCCGCTCTTGTGGTCTCAGATTTCGGCCCAAAAGAACTTCCAGATCAGGGAGCACGTGCGGGCTCAACTGCGCTGGGATTTCCAGAACGCGCTGAAGACTTACAACTTCAATCCGCCCACCACGACGGTGGACTTCCGCAACTTCCGGACGTTCGGCAAGGTATCGAGCGATCCGCGCACGGCGTCGCTGGGTGGCCAGCCGCTGATGAACCTCACCCTGGCGGTGTTCTTCTAAAAAGCCTGATCGCATCAATCATCAAGAAGGCCGGGCCGGGAGGTCCGGCCTTTTTTGCGACCATAAGGGTTCCGTATGCCCTTCATCAAAGATCGCGATGAGATTCGTCAGCTTTTGCGGCGTGACCCGGTGTGGGCCGCCTATGCCCTGGGAGATTTGGGGCCGGAGTGGTGGCCACATACTACGTGGCACCGGGCGGAAGAAGAGTTAGCGCTGGTGTTGCGATGCTACGCGACGCCGATTCTGTGGGCGTCGGGAACGTTGGATGGCTTAGCGGAGGAGATCGCCGGGGAGCCAGGTTATTCGGTGCAGGTGCGCCCAAGTTCTCTTCCCGCGCTGGGGCGCTACTATCGCACTTCCAGCCTGAAACAGATGTGGCGGATGACTCTGCCGGCCGGCCATTTTCGCCCTGCAGAGACTGTTGTGCCGGGGCGCTTAGGGCCAGCGGATGTTCCGGCGCTCGAACGGCTTTATGCGGATGGCGCGGCGGCCGGCGAGTCGCCCGAGTTTTTCTTTGGGACGATGGTGTCGAACGGCGTCTTCTTTGGTAGTCGTGAGGACGGCCAATTGACTGCCGTGGCAGGCACGCACTTAGTGGACGTGGCGGAGGGCGTGGGTGCTATTGGCAACGTCTATGTCAGGCGCGATTGCCGGGGCTGCGGTTTGGCGAGCCAAGCCGTCAGTGCCGTGGTGAGGGAGTTACTGCGCTTGGGCGTTTCGGCGATCGTGCTGAACGTATCGGAATCGAACGCGGTGGCGATCCGGGTTTACGAACGCCTCGGCTTTGAGCGTCATGGCGTGTTTATGGAAGGCATCATCGAGAAACTGCGATGACTTACTATACTTTTACCGCGAGCCCGATCGGCCGGCTATTGCTGGCCGGCGATGGTAAAGCTCTCGAAAGGCTGCATTTTTCGAGCGGCTCAAAGGCGCATGAGCCCGATGCTACTTGGGTGGAAGCGCCCGGGAGTTTCGCGGAAATGAGCCGGCAATTGCAAGCTTACTTCGCCGGGGAGTTACAGGAGTTCACCATGGAACTGAAGCCGAAGGGCACGCCCTTTCAACTGGCCGTATGGCAGGAGTTAGTGAAGATTCCTTATGGCCGCACCTGCACTTATGGGGAACTGGCGAAGCGGCTGGGGAATCCAAACGCCTCGCGAGCGGTGGGATTGGCCAATGGCTCAAATCCGATTGCCATCGTTCAGCCTTGCCACCGGGTGATTGGCGCGAACGGCAAGCTGACCGGCTTTGGCGGGGGGCTCGACGTGAAGCAGCGCTTGCTGGACCTTGAGCACGGCGAACGGCGAATGTTTTAGATCGGTGCTGACTCGCGCGAGAATCAGAGGAGATGGTGCCAGTTCTCCAGTTTGTCGACGTGAAGAAGGAGTACACCAGCGATCGCTTGGCCGTGCGGGCGGTGGACGGAGTGTCGCTCGAGATGGCGGCCGGCGAAATGATCGCGCTGGTGGGCCGCAGCGGCTGCGGTAAATCGACTTTACTGAACCTCGCCGGTGCCATGGATTTTCCGACGTCCGGTATGGTGCAGATTGACGGCCAAGCCACCTCGGGTTTAGATGACATGGGCCTGACGCGGCTACGGCGAGAGAAAGTCGGCTTCATTTTCCAGTCGTTTCAACTGCTGCCCAACTTAACGGCGGCGGAGAATGTGGAACTGCCATTGCTGCTGAGCGGCAGGAAAAATGCGCGCGACCAGGCGCTTGGCCGTTTGGCGCGCGTTGAGCTCGAAGGGCTGGGCCACCGGTACCCGCATCAGCTCTCCGGCGGCCAGATGCAGCGCGTGGCGATTGCCCGGGCGCTGGTCCATGGGCCCCGGTTAGTGCTGGCGGATGAGCCGATTGGCAACCTCGATTCGACCACCGGCGCTAACATTCTGGAGCTGCTTCGCCGCATTGTGACTGAGGAAGGCGCTTCGATCATGATGGCGACGCATAGCGCCGAGAGCACGGCGGTGGCCGACCGGGTGGTGGAGATGCGCGACGGACGGATTATCTGCCCCAGATGATCCGCCTTTTCGCCAGGTTGATCCTGCGGCCACTCGGTGCCGAACCAGTCCGCAGCTTGTTGACGGTGCTGTCGGTGGCGCTAGGCATCGCCGTCGTCTTGGCGATTGAACTGGCCAGCGACGCGGCCGCAGGCTCCTTTCGGTCGTCCATCGAGACGCTGGCGGGAGAAGCCGACTACGAGGTGACGGCGGTGGGCGGTGTGGACGAACGGCTCTACGCGCGGCTTGCCACGTTGCCGCTGGCGATCAGCGTCCGGCCGCGCATTGAGGATCATGCGGTGCTGATGGAGACCAAGCAGACACTGCCCTTGATCGGGGTCGACCTGGTGGCGCACGCGCTGGATGCGACGGTGACGAAGCAAGCGGCCGATGCCAAAGGCGAGCTGATTCTGGCGAGCGCTTCGGGGCGTAAGGCGGGCGACGAGGTGACGTTGCGCGTCAATGACCACGACTATCGTTTGACGGTGCGGGCGACGGTGCCCTCGGAGACCAGTTTCGCGGTGGTGGATATCGAAGTGGCGCAGCGCCTGTTGAACAAGCCTGGGCGCGTGGACCGTCTGCTGGTGGATGCCGATGAGGCCTTGGAGCCCGCGTTGCGGAAGGCTCTGCCGGCGGGGATTACGTTGGCTCCGTTTGGCGCGCGGACCGAAGAGAATCGCAAGATGCTGGTTGGCTTTCGTTCGAACCTGATCATCCTGAGTTACATCGCCCTGGTGGTGGGCGCGTTTCTGATTTACAACACGATCTCGGTTTCGGTTGTAAGGCGACGCACGGAGATCGGTATTTTGCGGGCGTTGGGCATGACGCGGTCGACGGTGCTGGCGATGTTTCTCGCGGAGGCGGCCATGTTCGGTGTGGCCGGGATGCTGGTGGGCGTGCCGCTGGGGCGTCTGATGGCGGAAGGTGCGGTGGGGGCCATCGGGGCGACGGTGCAGAATCTGTATGTCTCCAGCCAGCCGGGCACCATCGCTCTGAGCGTGGTGGCGTCGTTGAAGGCGATCGTTGCGGGCTTCGTGGTGACGCTGGCCGCAGCCTGGGCTCCGGCGCGCGAGGCCGCCGCCATAGCCCCGGTGGAAGCGATGGCGCGCGGTCGTAAGGACTATGAAACGGGCGTGCGGCAGTATCGCGACTTGGCTATCGCGGCCGGTTGCGCGTTGCTCTCGTTCCTGTCGGCGCAGATGCCGCCGATTGGCCGCCGGCCGCTTTTCGGCTATCTCTCGGCGGCCTTGCTGGTGCTCAGCGCGGCGCTGGCCACGCCCGCTTTGGTGCATGCGGCCACGCGCATTTCCCGGAAATTTCTGGGCGTCGAAGGACGGTTGGCCAGCCAGAGTCTCGATGCCGCGCTGCGGCGAACGGCGGTGCTGATTGCCGCGCTGATCACGGCCGTTGCCATGCTGGTGAGCGTCGGCATCATGGTGGGCAGCTTTCGCGAAACCGTCATCCAGTGGATTGACTCGCAGCTGAAAGCCGATATCTTTCTGCGGCCCGCCGTGCCCGCCAGCGCCGATCGTTTCCCCACGCTGAGCCTGGGCATTGCCGAGCGGGTGGCGGCTTTGCCGATGGTAGAAATGGTGGACCAGTTTCGCGCTTACCCGATTCGTTTTCGTGGGCTTCCGGTGACGCTGGGCTCGGGCGATGCCAATGCGGTACGGCAACGGGGCGCATTCAAGTTACTCGAAGGCGACCCCGAGACGGCTTATCAAGCTATGGTGAACTCCGACGCGGCCATCGTCAGCGAGCCCTTCGTCAGCAAGCATGGGGTGCGGGTGGGCGACACGATTCAACTGCCGCTGGGCGAGGAAATTCGCCCGATCCGCATTGTCGGCGTCTACACCGACTATTCGAATGAGCGCGGCTACATCATCCTGCACCGGGCCCGGCTTTTGCGCTATCTGCCGGACCCCGCGCCATCGAACTTGGCCGTCTATCTGAAGCCCGGCGCGCCGGTGGTAGCCGCGCAACGCGCCATTGAAGCGGCGCTGGCCGATGCCCGCGTGCTGGTGTTGCCGAACCAGACGCTGCGTCGCGAGGCGATTATCATCTTCGACCGGACTTTCGCCATTACCTACGCGCTGGAATTAGTGGCGGTCTTTGTGGCGGTGG
>JANLPT010000382.1:0-7491 GCA_031367405.1 Bryobacteraceae bacterium | reverse complement strand
GCCGGCCGAATTCGGCCACTCGGCGGGCGGGCAGCTGAGCCTGGTGTTCAAGGGCGGCACTAACTTGTTTCACGGTTCCCTCGAAGATCGCTACACCAACGGCAAGCTGATCCATCGCGCCTTTCTCGAGCAACTTCCGCGGACGGGCGCATTTACTTATCACGAGTGGGGCGCGACGGGCTCCGGCCCGATTATCAAGAATAAGACATTCTTCTTTGCCGGCTTTCAGCAGCATTACGAAAAGGTGAGCGAAACAGTCATCGTTACCGTGCCGAGCCCGGAAATGCTGGCGGGTAACTTCGCCTTTGGTGGGCGGGGCTTGCCGATCTACAATCCATTTACTACGACTCTGAATGGGACGACGTGGACGCGGCAGCCTTTTCCAAACAACCAGATCCCCTCGTCGCTGATCGACCCGGTGGCACGTAAGACGATCGACTTAAAGCCGTGGCTGCCACAATCGGACCCCGGCACCATCCAGCCGACAGGCCCGGTGAATAACTTGACTTACAACGCGGGCGGCGCTTATGACTTCCGGCGTTATGACGCCAAGGTGGATCATCAGTTCAGTACGAATCATAAAATCTTCGGCCGCTATTCGTTGGTGCGTCATCGCAGCGAGGAGCGTCCGGTGCGCGAACTCTCGAAGGTGACCTTCGGCAATGTGTATGTGAAACCGCTCGACCAGAGTAATATCGTCGTGTCGGATACTTTGACGTTGAGCCCGACGGCGATTAACGAAGTGCGGCTCGGCTTCAATCGCCGGGTGAATTCAGCTTTGCCGGGGAGTTACGGGCAGGATTGGGCTAAACAGCTGGGAATTCCTGGCGTGTCGAACGAGACTTTTCCTGACTTTCAGAATTCGGGCGGCGCGCGTTTCTATAATCTGGGGCCCGGCGGTAAGTCGCTCGACGTGGCCGAGGACATCACCTTTCAGGAAAACTTTACGAAGATCGCGGGCAAGCACACGTTGAAGTTTGGGTATGAAATGATGCGGACGCGCTATAACTCTCTCCAGGCAACTTTGCCATCGGGCCAATACCGGATGACCGGCACGGAGTTGCCATTTACGCCGAACACGGGCAATCCTTTTGCCAGCTTCCTTTTAGGAACCGTAGGCCAGGGCGTGTTTCAGCAAGCGCGGGCGACTTGGCTACCGCGTTGGTGGTCACATGCCTGGTACGCGCAATCCACTTGGCGGCCGGTGCGGAATGTGACGGTGGAAATGGGATTGCGTTGGAGCTACGAGTCGCCGTTTTCGACTAAGTATGGCCAGCAGGGCCAGTTTGACCCCAATGCGATCGATGCGTTGACGGGGCGCAAGGGCGCGATTCTGCATGGCAAGGGCAATCTGGCGAATCGCGATTTGAATAACTTTCAGCCGCGATTGGGTTTGGCTTGGAACTTCCGCCCGCGCGCCGTGTTTCGCTCGAGCTTCGGCATGTATACGGTGGACTTGATGACGAACAGCGCGGGCCAGAATTTCGAGGAATATATTGCGACGGCTAACGTGCAGCCGCTTCCCGGCGATCCGCGCCACGCGTTTCTGCTGTCGCAGGGTCCGGGGCCCATTGCCTTCCCGACTGCGACCGATGGGTCAGTGCCGTTTCAAGGGACAAATTACGGGGGCCGCAACGCCTCCTGGTTCGACCCGAATATGCGCTTGCCGTATGTATCGATGTGGTCAGGCGGCTTTCAGTTTCAGCTGACCAAGAGTTGGATGGCCGAGACGTTGTATCAGGGTTCACAAGGCGTAGGATTGCTGAATAACTGGGACATCAACGCTATTCCGCTGAATGTATCGACTGACCCGGCGCAGTTACTACAAATATTCAACGCCTCGCAGAATTTTAAGCCTTACCCGCAATTTGGCCAGATTCAGCACTTTTCGAACTATGGACACAACTCGCACCATTCGAGTACGTTCCGCATCGAGCGGCGCTATGCCCAGGGCATGACATTGAATGCCTTCTATCAGCTAGGCAAAACGTTAAACGACGGAGATGACGATGGCGGCCGCTCCGGCATCACTTTCTACAATAGAAATCTGGAGAAAGGGCGGGCGAGTTACGACATTCGCCATCGCTTTGTGAGTGTGTTTACGTATGAGCTGCCGGTGGGCAAGGGCCGCAAGTTTATGACGGGCGGCGGCGTGAAGAACTACTTTCTGGGCAATTGGGATTTTGCCTGGACGCAAACGTTTCAGAGCGGTCCGCCGCTGCTGATCACGGCGGCCGGCAGCCCCAACCGCTACTTGCCGGGGATGGTGCGGCCGAACGCCGTTCTGCCCGCGGATCAGATCGTGGTGAAGGATTACTCGGTGGGCAACCGGTTTCCGCTGGCGGCGCAGAACCCCTATTTTAACAACGCGGCTTTCGCCTATCCGGCGGCGTTTACGGCCGGCAGTTTGGGGCGCAATGTGCTCGAGAGCCCGGGTCTCCAGTGGACCCAGCTGTCGCTCTCGAAGACCATCGCCGTGAAGGAGCGTTACCGCTTCACCGTGCGTTGGGATTGCAACAATCCTACGAAGCAGCCGCAGCTGGCCGACCCGGGTGGCAGCTACAACTTGCAAAGCCTGGCGGCGTTTGGGCGCTTCAACGGCATTGGCCGTGGCAGCTTCTCTGACATCGGCACGGCCCGGATGCATCACGTGATTGTCGGACGTTTCGAGTTCTAAATGACGCTGTGAAAAAGTGTATTTTGCTATGGTTTTTGGGATTTCGGCCTCTTTTCTCTTAATTTTTCGCCGCAGGTCCCCTGCGCCGCAGTTTGTCATTGACAATGCGCAAACGTGAGCGCTAAATTCAGTTAAGTTTTGTATATTCGATTGGGGAACAATGAAATCTACTGAGACGGTCTATTTTCGCCTTTTGGCAACTCTGACGCTCCTTCTGGCTGCTGCTCTTCCAGCAGCGGCTCAAACTCTTTACGGCTCCGTCGTGGGCTCCGTGCAGGACGCCACCGGCGGCGTGATGCCGAATGCTAAGGTGACTCTCACCAACAAAGGCACCGGTCTGGTGCTGGACGCCACGTCTGACGTCAACGGCGGCTTCACCATTTCAAACCTGCCCCCCGGCACTTATGACGTCAAGACGACGCTGACGGGCTTCAAGAGCCAGTCAGTGACTGACCTGGCGATCAGCGTCAACACCGTTAGCCGCTTAGATTTTAGGATGGAAGTGGGCGCGGTGAATGATCAGGTGACGGTGGCGGCCGAGGTGGCGCAGTTGCAGACGGATAAGGCTGACACCCACACGGAAATTCGCTCGGACATGATGGTGAACATTCCTCTGCCCGGCTTGCGAAACTATCAGAGCTTGATCAATCTGGTGCCCGGCGCGACGCCGGCTTCGTTCCAGAACTCGATCACGGATACCCCGATGCGCTCACTGCGCACGAACATCAACGGCACGAATGCCAACAATAACGTCACGCGCATCGACGGCGCATCGAGCGTCAACCTTTGGCTGCCGCACCACGCCGGTTACGTGATGCCTTCGGAAATGATCGAAGCCGTCAATGTCACCACGGTGGCCGGCGATGCCGAACAGGGCATGGCGGGCGGGGCGGCGATCACGCTGGTGACCAAGAGCGGTACGAATGCCTTCCATGGCAGCGCCTTCTGGTTTCATGACAACCAGCATTTGAAGGCGCGTAACTTCTTCTCGCTTATCGGCAAGCCGGTTAGCATCTTTAACAACTTTGGTGGCACGATTGGCGGACCGATCGTGAAGAACAAGCTGTTCTTCTTCTACAGCTACGACAACACGAAGCAGCGCATCGGTCAGATTGGTACCTACTCCGTGCCTTCCAGCGCGCTTCGCGCGGGCGATTTCAGCAAGCAATTCTCGGCGATCCCCACGCTGATCTACGATCCGGCAACCGGCAACCCGTTGACGGGTACGGGCCGTTCGGTGTTCCCCGGTAACATCATCCCGGGCAGCCGCATCAGCCCCATCGCGCAGAAGATTCAGAGTTACTATCCGTCACCCACCATCGCTGGGCGCGAGTTGGCGAACTTCCAGGCCTCTGCGGTGCCGCTCTTCAATCGCGCCTACAACGACGTTAAACTGAACTTCCAGCGCAACGCGAACCACATGATCTGGGGTCGTTATGGACAGATGAACGCCCTTTCGGGTGGCCGCGGTGTCTTCGGCGACGGCGTCGGCCCGGCCCCGGGTTCCGACCCTGGTTTGGGCGATACTCGCGTAAAGAATATGTCGGTAGGCCACAACTTGACGCTCAGTTCCAACCTGCTAGTCGACGGCGTGTTTGGTTATCAGCGCATGGATCAAGTGGTGCAGGGGCAAGACTTCGGCAAGGACTTTTCCACCACGCTGGGTATCCCTGGCATCGGCGGACCCGATCCGCGCCAAAAGGGCTTCCCCAACATCTCGATCAACGGCTACGACGGCTTTGGCGTCCCCGGATGGATGCCCCTCGAACGCATCGAAGAGAGCTTCACCACTTCGCAGAACGTGCGCTGGGTGAAAGGCAAGCACAACTTAGCCTTCGGCTTCGACGGCGTGCTGCATCGTCTGAATCACTATCAACCCGAACTCGGCGCTGGCGCTCGCGGTGCCATCAACTTTGAAGGCGGCGTGGCCGGCAACGGCACGTTCGACAACATCAACGGTTACGCGGCCTTCCTACTGGGCCTGCCCAATCAGATGTCGAAGAGCATTCAGCATATCCTCTCCACGGCTCGTGAGTATCAGTTTGGCCTTTACGCGCAGGATCGTTTCCAAATGACCCGCAAGCTCACCGTGAGCTGGGGTTTGCGCTACGAATACTATCCGCTGATGGGCCGTTCGAACGGCAAAGGCTTGGAGCGGTTGGATCCGTCCACGAACATCATTACCTTGGGTGGCCGCGGCAATATTCCGCGCGCTAACGGCTTCTCGGTCAGCAAGCGTAACATTGCGCCGCGCCTGGGCTTGGCTTATCGCTTGAACGACAAAACGGTGATCCGCACGGGTTACGGCATGAACTTCAGCCCGCTACCCTGGTCTCGCCCGCTGCGTGGCCAATACCCTGTGGTGGTGAACTTCAGCTTCCCGTCCGCGAATTCGAATGTCGCGATCCGCTCGCTGGCCGAAGGTATCCCGCCGGTGGTGGGTCCTGACTTGAGCACGGGCACCGTGACGCTGGATCCGGTGGCTGACATGCGCAGCCCTTATGCCGGTGAGATTCACCGCGGCTATATCCAAAGCTGGAACTTCACGATTGAGCGCCGTCTGCCGGGCTCCATCGTCTCCTCAATCGCCTATGTCGGCACGCAGACCACCCATCAAATGGCTGATCGCGACGTGAACTCCGGTCAAGTGCTGGGTGCTGGTAACGCCGGACGTCCTTACTCCGCGAAGTTCGGCCGCAACATCGCGACGAACATGTGGGACGGCTACCTGAGCGCCCACTATCATGCGCTGCAAACCTCGGTGCGCCGCCAAGCGAAGGGGCTCACTTTGCAGGGTGCCTACACTTGGTCAAAGGCCATCAATATGGCGGACGACGAGGGTTGGGTCGGCACCACCTACAACTGGGAACCGGTGTTCGGCCGCAACCGCGCGGCCGCTGGGTTCGACCGTCGCCACATCTTCCAACTTGGTTATGTTTACGAATTGCCGTTCGGCAAGGGTAAGCAGTGGGCCAATGGCAAGCTTGCTTCCAACGTGATCGGTGGCTGGCAGATTTCGGGTGTGACGTCGTCCTACACGGGCACGCCGTTCACGCCGAGTGCCCCGGGTGGCACCCTGAACCTCCCCGGCAACGCACAGACTCCTGACCAGGTCAAGGCGGTAGTGGGTCGCCCGGAAGGCATCGGCTCCGGTGCCACCTTCTACGACACGAGCGCATTCTCGAATCTTCCGGCTGGCTCGCTCCGCTTCGGCTCGATGGGCCGCAACAGCCTGCGCAACCCCGGTATCTTCCGCAACGACCTCACGCTCAGCAAGAACTTCAACTTTGGAGAGAAGCTGACCATGAACTTCAAGGCGGAAGCCTACAACTTCACCAACAGCCGGTTGTCCACTAGCTTCGCCGCCACCAATGTGACGAGCGTCAACTTCCTCCGGGTGCTGAGCTCGGCCGATGAACGGCAGTTCCGTTTAGCCCTGCGGTTCCAGTTCTAGAGAAACGGCAGAATAGAAAAAGCGGCCCCGGTTCACGCCGGGGCCGTTTTCTTTTTGCGATCCTGAAAGAGAAGAAATGATTGCGCTCGTCTTGGCCACGATGTTCGTCATGCAAGCACCCTCTGTCGAGCAGAAGGCGGCGCAAGCCAAGAGCTTGATGGAGTCCGGCAAATTCGCGGAGGCGGCCGTACTGTGGGGCGAGTTGGTAAAGGCGATGCCGGGCAATCCGGGGTTGCTGCTGAACCAGGGGATGGCCCTGCACTTGTCCGGCGCGGATGCCAAGGCGATTCCCGTGCTGGAGTTGGCTGCCAAGGGCGGCGCACCGCCCGCTTTCCTTTTTCTGGGTGCTTCTTACTTACGAACCGGCCAAGCCACGAAGGCCTTGGCCCCGCTCAAGCGTTTCGCCGCAGCCGATCCGCGGCACGTGGAAGCGCGGCTGATGCTGGTGGATGCTGCCGGGCTCACCGGGCAACCGGCGGAGGCCCTGCCGCATTTGGAAGCGCTGGCCAACCTCGATCCCCAGCGGCCCATGGTCTGGTATCAGCTGGGCCGGACTTATGAGGAACTGGCCGTGGCCGAATTCGCGCAACTTGAGAAGCAATTCCCGGAGAGCGGACCCTTCTTTGCCCTCCTGGCCGATTCGCGTTCAAAGGTGAGCCAGAATCGGGCGGCGTTCTTCTTCTACCGCCGGGCGCTAGCCAAGTCGCCGGGCATGCGGGGCTTGCATGCGGCGATTGCGGAGATCTACCGGCGGACGGGTGAGCCGTCGTGGGCGTTAAGCGAAGACGTGGCCGAACTGAAATTAGGTGAACCTAAGTGCAACGCGGTGAAGACGGCGGAGTGCGCTTTTGTGGTCGGCAACTTGCCGCAAACGATCGCCCTGGCTCGTGCCATGCGCACTGCCGACGGCTATTACTGGCGCGTGCGCGCTTACGACGGCCTGGCGCGAAAGGCTTTTATGCGCTTGGGGCAACTGCCCGAGTCGGCGGAAGGCTTTCGGTTTCAGGCGGAGGCGCATCGGGATGCGAACCGGCATGCAGAAGCGGCGGCGTCCTGGCGTGAGGCGCTGCGATTGATGCCGGGTCAGCCGGAATACGCGCGCGAGTTGATCTCGTCGCTGCTGCAGACCAAGGAGTACGCTCTCGCGCAGAAGGAGTTAGATCCGCTGCTGGCTTCGTCCCCCACCGCTGACTTGAACTTTCTCCAAGGTGATCTGTTCCTGGCCCAGCAACTGCCTGACCAAGCCATCGTCTTTCTGAAAAAGGCCGCCGCGCAGGACCCTCGCCTCCTTGCGGCCCGGGCCGCCCTGGCACGCGCGCTGCTGCAGGCTGGGCAGCCGGCCGAGGCTTTGCCCCATGCC
>JANLPT010000359.1:0-2348 GCA_031367405.1 Bryobacteraceae bacterium | reverse complement strand
CGGCTCCTCCATGCGTTCCAAGCCGGTCGCCTTTCTCCTTTCCGATCTCGGCATCACCAAGACCCACAGCCGGCCTTACACTTCCAACGACAATCCCTATTCAGAAAGTCACTTCCGCACCATGAAATACCGCCCCGATTTTCCGGATCGCTTCGGCGGCCCGGAACACAGCCACGCTTTCTGCCACGGCTTCTTCCCTTGGTACAACGACGAACATCGCCACTCTGGCATCGGCATGCTCACGCCCGCCATGGTCCACTTCGGCCACGCTTCGGTAATCCGCGAAAAGCGCCAAACTGTTCTTGACGCCGCCTACCTGGCTCACCCGGACCGTTTCGTCCGCAAACCTCCTACTCCCCTTCCGCTTCCCCAGGAGGTCTGGATCAACAAACCACCAAACTCATCTCTTCGGAGTGTCTCAAAGTCGTTGACACGCACCGGGGCGACATTCACCCTCATACACCTATCTTCTCGCTGGACGAGAATAACTCGTCGATTTTACAACTACATACGAGGAAAACCGGCATTGCCAGGAAGGTGGGGAGGTACGCGCGCACCCACCTTGGTCGGCACTGTTTCAGAGTACGGTGGAGGTGCTCGAGGCCCGGCAGCCTGTCGAGGAGAGATCGCCTGGATTCCTTGCGCGAAGATTCAGGTTTCGCGGCGATCCTGGCGCATCCCGCTCCAGGCCTTCGCGTTCGCGAGATGTTCCCAATGCGCCTGCCGCCGCCAGATGCAGATCTATCCGAGCCCGAGGAGAAGAAGTCGGTTATCCCCACTCTCTCTCCCACGCTTCAGAGCCTAGGGCCCGATGATCCCGGCCCGAAGACGGTCGAGCCAACCAGACCTACCCAAGAAATTCCGGTCAATCCCGTGCGGACGGGGCCATGCGGACGGGGCTAGGCTAGGCATCCACCGACCCTTCCTTAACCCTGACCCCTGTTCGATTTTCGAAACTCGCCTCCGCCCGACTTTTTTCGCGTTCGAAATCGCTCATCCCCCAGGGACCTTTCCTCAGATCAGAGAAGCCTCGTAAGAAATGGCGATTTCGGCGGCATCCAGATCATCGGTCCGGTTGCGCCTGCATCCGTTTCTCCCTTCGTTGATCGGGACAAAAGACCGAATCTTTCTTGTCTTTGGTGCCTCCCATGCGTAATTCCCGAGTCGCAAGCGCCAACATTGAATCACGACGATTTGGAAACTTCTTAAACCCATCCTATGAACAACTTACCGGGAATTCGTTCCGAGAACTTACCTCACACCGTTGTATGCTCAAATCGGGTCAATACCTATGCCATCCACCACCCAATCAACACAATTCGACACTTTGACGCCGATTCACCTCGTCGCGGGCCTTTCCGTCACCGCCGCCGCCAAAGACGCCGGTCTTACCTCAACACTTTTCGACATTTTGAGCGACGAATCTGCCCCGGCCTCGACGCGCCTCAAAGCCGCCGTGGCGGTCGTTAAAATCGTCGAAGCTCAACGCCTCACGACAATCTGCACCGCCCTCGCCGACCCCAAATTCGAAAAACGCGACACCGACCTCCGTATCGCCGCCCCTTTCGGGGACCTGATTGCCGCACCGGAAACGGTCCCGGCCCCGAATTCCACCCCAGTCGGGCGCAATGCTCCCTGCCCTTGCGGCAGTCCCCTCAAATAGAAGCGTTGCTGCGGCAACCCCGTCCGCCAAGCACGCACTGCCTGAAAAACAAAATATCGAGAAACGAACCCGGCGATCTCTCTCAAAACAAACAAGACAGCCACCCGCCGAACCCGAGGTAATTCGGCCTTTTTGACGGGCTCGGGCACGACGGGAGTACCACGGGGCGGCTACTAGCATCCCTTCCTCATCGATGTCAAAACGCGTATTCCGCGCCGCCGAGCCCCGCTCGATCGAGAGGATCGAAATACGCAATACAACGCCATTCCGGGAACGTTGGCGGGAGTTCCCGAAGGCAGCCGTATTTGGCTGACTAAACCGCGCGGCGTTCAACGTCCTCTGTTTGCGCGAGAACTCGGGCCCGTTCACAGTCAATTCAAATTACGTTAACCGTCATCGAATGAACCGCTTAGCGAAGTAGCGCTGACTCGGAATTTGCGCCCCGGGGTTAGACTGGAATTGAGGCCAAACCATGTCCGCCACCGCAAATTCGACACTTCTCGACACTCTCACTCCTGTCCAGGCGAGAGTCCTCGAAGCCCTCGCCACAGGGTTGTCCATCACCGCCGCCGCACAACCGGGCGGAGTCCACCGCAGCACCGTCCACCGCTGGACCCGCGACCATCCCACTTTCGCTTGCGCTCTTCTTTCGGCCCGTCAGCACCGTGCCGAAAAGTTGCTCGAC
>JANLPT010000278.1:0-2801 GCA_031367405.1 Bryobacteraceae bacterium | reverse complement strand
CCACTGGGGCCCGTATACGGTGTCCGTTGCCGCCTCCATCCAACTGAGCGTCCCGCCGGACTTGGCGGCGCTCTGGGCGGCCGCAAAATCTTCGGCCAGGGCGTAGCGCGAAGTCTTCCATTGGCTGCCCTGGTTCGTCGCCGAGCTTTCGCAAACAAATTCTCGGGCACCGGTGGCGACATCGACGATGTGGATGCCCAGGTCGGGATGGTTGGTGTCGCAAAGCACCTTTGAGCCATCGGCGTTCGGGGCAATGTGCCAGGCGTTAAAGCCGGCGATGGTGGTGATGGCGCGCGTGGTCCAATCCATGCGGCAGAGTTTGTGGGGCCAGACGGTGAAGACCAGGTCGCCGGTATGGCCGAGGAACGTCTCATGCACGACGAACTCGTCGTTCGAGTGATCGTACAAGCACTCAAGCCCGGTGCCGTCGCGGCGGATGCGGTGCATGCGCGGGGCCGGGTCGCCCGCAAACTCGATCCACTCGGGCTCCAGCGGATGGAACTGCGGATGGATCACGGTGCGCGGATAAGGAATGAACTGCGCGCCAGACCCATCGACGCGCGCCACGGCCAAACCGTTCTGGCCATCGCGCTTCATAGCGGCGGTGAGCCACTCGCCATCCGCGCCGATGGACGCTTCGCCGACGGAAGCGCCCGCGAAATCGGCGATCAGGCGCTCTTCGAGGTTATGCCTTTGGAGCGCCCAGATCGCCCCTTGCCGGGTGAAGATCAGTTCGTTGCCGCGCGGCGAAAGCGCCGGTGAGTAAGGATGAATGCCGGGCCCGTAAGTCATTTGGCGGAAGCCATCGGGATCGGTCTCCCAAATTTGGGCGCTGCCCGATTCGTAAGAAATAAAGAACATGCCCCCCGCGGGGTAAAAGGAGCTTTGCAGAAAGTAAGTTGGATGGGAGATCGCGTTAAAGCGAGTAACTTGGCGAGGCTGCCTCATAACATCCCCGACCGTAAGGGAGGGGATGCTGCGGGTCCTACACTCACGCCATACCCAAATATAAATTTCTACCCTTAACCAAGTTCGCGATCTTACGGTCGGCAATCGAACGCTTCAGCATCCAGAAGCCGCAGTCGGGGTGGACCCAGCCCAGGCGTCCCGGCCCAATCCGCTGCTCGATCGTCTCCATCTTACGGGCAATCTCTTCCGGTGTTTCGATGTGGTTCACCTTGATGTCAATGACGCCGAGCCCCATACTGATCTTGGCATCGACATTCTTCAAAGCATCGAGGTCTTCCACGGGGCGATGGGCTAACTCGAGCACTAAGTGGTCAACGGTAAGTGCATTTAAGAATTCGACGAGCGTGGCCCAGTGTCCCGCCTGAATGGTTTGCCCGCCGTAGTTACCGAAACATAGGTGGACGGCGCGGCGGCCCTTGATCTTGGCGAGTACCCGATTGATGGCTCGAGCGGCCATCGGCGCATCGGCGGGATTACCCGGGATATTGGCTTCGTCCACCTGAATACAGTCACACGGCAAGTTAGCCACTTGGTCGGCGATCACATCGGCCAAGGCCATTAACATGGTCTCGAAATCAGGGTAGTGATTGTCCAGCAGTGTGCGGGCCAACATATAGGGGCTGGTGACGGTGAACTTAAACGGACCCCCGGCCACCGAAGCGGCTAGTTCGCAATCACCGAGTAAGTTGAGCGAGCCCTCGCTCAACGGGCCTTCAATGACCCCGGCGGCTTTGCGGCGAAACTGCATCGTCGTTTTGCGGGCAAAAGCCTCGTGATCGCTGCGTCCGACATTGGTGCGGATGCCACCCATGGGCCGGATGAAGTATTCGATCATCCCGTTGGTGTCGGGATGATTGATGTCAAAGCGATAGAGCTCGCCATCGGTGGGTAAGTCAATGCCGGCTTGGCGTTGGAAGTCGAAGACGACGCGCGTGGCGTCGAGCCTGGCTTGTTCGCTAGGCAGCGCGGCGAGCCAGTCGGGAACGGGGTAAGAACCCACGGTGGTAGTAAGAATGCGAGGTTGTGACATATTAAACGACGTAAGGTTTGCGGTAATCGCGGGTGATCAGCTTGTCGGCCTCAATATCGCCAGCGAACTTACGCTTGGCATCATCCCAAGTCAACTTGCGGCCGACGCGATAACTGATATTGGCCATATGGCACAGCGCCGCAGCGCGGGCACCGATTTCGATTTCGGCATGGAGGTCAGTGTGTTTGCGCGACTTACAAGCCTGGATAAAGTTTTCCATGTGGGCCTTGGTGTCGTAGCCGACCGGCGTGGGCAGCACGTCCATAATTTTCTCACTCGTCTCGCCTTTGAAGACCTGAAAGCCATTGCTATCAATGTTCAGGTAGCCATCGGCACCGAAGAAGATATTGCCCACCGTATTCGTGCCGCGCCGGAGTAAGTAACTTTCGGGGCCCGTAAGTAAGCCACGCACTTCGAACTGCATTTGCACGTCGCCGAAATCGAACGAAGCCGATTGCGTATTGGGCGTCTCCTGGTCGTCCTCATAAAGGAACTTACCGCCCGTCGAGAAGACAGTTTTGGGCAGGCTGGTCTTGCCGAGGCCCCACAAGCAGATGTCCATTTCATGGACGCCTTGGTTGCCGATGTCGCCGTTGCCGGTATCCCAGAACCAGTGCCAGTTATAGCGAAAACGATTCCACGTAAATGGCCGCTTCGGTGCGGGCCCGAGAAACTGGTCCCAATCGATCCCCGGCGGCACCGGCTCGTCGGGCGTATGGCCAATCGACTTACGACGTTTGTAACAGAGCCCCTTGGCTAAATAGACCTTGCCAATGACGCCTTCGCGGAGTAACTGCATGGC
>JANLPT010000232.1:0-3130 GCA_031367405.1 Bryobacteraceae bacterium | reverse complement strand
CCAAGGGGCTGCGTTGTTCAGCCGAGGCCATGGGCCAACTGGCAACAGGATGAGTTCATGGGCGAGGCAAAGCCGTTTCTGATCCCCAAGCGGGACGTCTGGGAAGCCTTCAAGCGTGTGAAGGCCAACCAGGGAGCGGCTGGCGTAGACGGACAATCGATCGAGGACTTCGAGGCCAATCTTTCGGGCAACCTCTACAAGCTCTGGAATCGGATGTCCTCAGGCAGCTATTTTCCGCCGCCGGTGCGGCGTGTCGATATTCCGAAAGCAAGTGGTGGCACCAGGCCCCCGTCGCCGAAGGCGACGAAGCCGCCGGGGGCGGCTCGTGCGCTACCGCGCAGGTGGGTATCCCAACGGTCGCCGACCGCATCGCCCAGGAAGTCGCCCGCCGCTATCTGGAGCCGATCTTGGAGCCGGTCTTTCATCCGGACTCCTACGGCCACCGGCCCGGCAAATCTGCGATTGTTGTCGTGGCGAAAGCCCGCGAGCGCTGTTGGCGCTCCGACTGGGTGCTCGATCTCGACATCAAGGGCTTCTTCGACAGCATCGACTGGGAGCTTCTACTCAAGGCCGTCCGTCAACATACGGATTGTCCTTGGGTGCTGCTCTACATCGAGCGCTGGCTGAAGGCGCCCGTACAGATGGAAGATGGCAGCGTCGTGCCGCGACAGGCGGGAACGCCACAAGGCGGGGTGATCTCGCCGCTGTTGGCGAACCTGTTCCTGCACTACGCGTTCGATAAGTGGATGGGGCGGGCGTTCCCGCACATCCCATTCGAACGGTATGCGGACGATGTGATCTGTCATTGCAGAACCGAGGTCGAGGCGCGCGCCCTTTGGCAAGCGCTGACAACCCGGCTGACCGACTGCAAGCTGATGCTGCATCCGGAGAAGACGAAAATCGTCTTCTGCAAGGACGTTACACGAAAGGGTGACTATCCCGACATCCACTTCGACTTTCTGGGCTTCCAATTCAGGGCTCGTAAGACGATGTGGACGGTGAAGGGCAAGCGCATGTTCGTGCACAGCTTCCTGCCTGCGGCCAGCCCAAAGGCGCTCACGCGCATCGGGCGGGAAATCCGCAGCTGGGCGCTGCATCATCGCAACGACAAATCACTGGAAGAGCTGGCCGCGATGTACAATTCGAAAATTCGCGGCTGGATCACCTACTACAGCCACTTCTATCGGACGCAGTTGCGTCCGACCCTGATAAGGATCGACGCCTATGTCATCCGATGGGCCCGCCGCAAATACAAGCGGATGGTCCATCGAACCAAAGGTGCCAGAGACTGGTTCGATCGGCTGCGCCGGGCGAATCCCAACCTCTTTGCCCATTGGCCGCTATGTCATGGCAACGGCCGAACATCGGGAGCCGTATTTGTGTCACGAGTGCCGCAGGTCCAAACGGCGGTGCGCAACTGCATGGGAGATGAAGGACGAGCCTTCGGGGTCGCCTTGTAGGAGGAGGCTCCAAACGACCATGAGCTGCTTCGGTCAAAAGCCGCGGTGGTGAACGTCATGGAAAAAGGCGTGGGCAAGACCGCGTCACGTGGGAGTGAGAGAGACGAGCGCAAGCGAACCTCCGCCGAAGCATCGAAACCCGATCAGGCGACATCAAAACCGGGGTCTATACGGTGCCCCGAGATCAGCACGGCGGCAACCTACCTACTGGCCGTGTGGTGTCCGGTGTGCAGGGGGCGTGACTCTCATTCGGGCTCTTGTGCGGAACGTGAGAACCTGGCCGGCGATGCCAAGGGAAAGGCACAAGCGGCGACAACCGCGAGGCCGAAAGTACCGATGAGCCGGAGAGGGGCGGACTGCCTCGTAGTAGCGATGAAGCGGCTGTAATGGCCGTGGAGTGAAGGGGGCGAGGGATTGGTTCGACCGGCTGCGCCGGAAGACACCGAAGCTCTTTGCTCACTGGCCTCTATGCCATGGCAACGGCCGAACATCGGGAGCCGTGTGAATCGAGAGGTTCATGCACGGTTCTGGGAGCGCCTGGGGGTGAAACTCCCCCGGGCGACTCGACAGCAGCACGAGTGACGATGCCGTCCCGGCCACGGTAGGTCAACCTTCAGGTGCGGACATGGCGCGTCGATTTGTCGCAGAACTTCCGGTCCTCATCCGATCGCGTCGAGTTGCGGGGTTTGGCAGACTGGCAGCAGTGGGTCACGGCACGAAGTCGCTACGCAACAGCCCGCTGCGCGGGATGCAAGAGCCGATGGGTATCCGCTTGGAGCCGGCGGTAACCAGTTGAGAAGGCAGTGATAACGGGGTGAGGAGCCCCGTCCTGAGAGTGGAGGTGTTCAAGCAACCTCACTCAGGAAGGAACTCCTCATGCTCGACATTACCACGCTCGATGCGCTCTGCCAGCGCATGATCGAGGACATGACCGGCCGCCAACTCGGCCCCGCCTCGCACAAGAGCCGCATTCGGGCCTACAAGCGGTTCGCAGCCTGGCTGCAGCGCTCGCCCGACACGGCGACCGCCGACGACATCCGTGACTTCCAGTTGCATCTGGCCGAGACCAAGGTCGGCATCGTCACCCGCAACGCCACCATGACGGGCTTGCGCTTCCTGTTCCGGGTGACGCTGCGTCGGCACGATCTGGCGGCCGAGATCTATCATCTCAACGAGCCGCAGAAGGTGCCGCTCACGCTCAGCCAGGACGAGGCTCGGCGCCTCTTGGCGATGGCTCACACGCTGCGCAACCGCCTGCTGCTGAGCCTCGGTTACGGCGCCGGATTACGGGCTGGAGAGATCATGCGGTTGCGGGTGAAGCACATCGACAGCGCCCAGATGGTGATCCACGTCCAGCAGTCGAAGGGCCGCAAGGACCGTCTCGTCATGCTGTCGCCGGATACGCTCGACCTGCTGCGGGCTTGGTGGAAGGTGCGGCCGAAGCGCTTCGACGTCGGTGTGCCCGGCCCGGAACGGCTGCTGTTTCCCGGACGCAAGGGCGACAAGCCGCTCTCGGTGCATCAGCTCAACAACATCTTCCACAAGACGGCCAATGCGGCCGGCATCCACAAGGCCGTCAACGTCCACACGCTGCGGCACACCTGTGCCACCCATCTCTATGATCTCAGGCGCGGCGAAGCCGCTGCCGACGGTGTCGATATCAGAACGAT
>JANLPT010000218.1:0-1971 GCA_031367405.1 Bryobacteraceae bacterium | reverse complement strand
ATCACCGGCGGCAACTTCCGGCTGCTGAATCGCCTCCTGACACAAGTCGAGCGGATTCTTGAAATCAACGCCCTGCCGCTAGTGACCAAACAAGTGGTTGAGGCGGCACGAGAGAATCTTGTCATCGGGCAAGCGGTGGATCAACCGGGGCGAGCAACCGCGCGCGCCTCGAAGCCGCCACGGCGCGCGTGTTCCACAAACGGTCCTTTGCGCCCATTTGGGCCGGGGACAGTATCGGTGAAAGTTATACGACCCAATCACGTTTCGGGTCTTTCACGTATAAACGTTTTACAGTGCCGCAAGAGGTGCACAGGTCAGCAAAAAGGGTCTCCCTTTTCTCCCTTGAGGTCCATCTGAAAAAAAAGCCTTTCTCTTTCTTTTTGCAGAGGAGGCCGGGACGTACGTCGTCACCACCACCAGAAGCAGTAACAGTGAGACCGCTGATGAGTTGTGAACCGCCGCAGTGTTCACATGTATTGTTGGGCATAGACAACTATAGCCCATGAGGGTAATTCATGATCTCCCGTACCGTCCCACAAAGGATAGGTTTTGAACCGTGCGCGAAGGCCCGCAACACGGGCCTTCCAGCGTTGCAGAAGTCTGTCTCGAAACTTGACGTGGTTCCGCACCGGCGGCTGTTGCGCAAACGAGCGATTTTGCAACGAATCGGCATCATCCCCGTTTCTTGGGGTTCTCGCGTTGCGAAAAGGTATTGCATTATCGTATTGAATGGCGATACATTTGGGCGAACGGGGCCATCGCCGGGTATCCCCCGACTCTTCTAAGTTCGCGGTATCATAACGCCATTATGTTGGGCCAGAGCCTGCTCCATTACTCCATCACCGGCAAACTGGGCGAAGGCGGGATGGGCGTTGTGTACAAGGCGCGTGACACTCACCTGGACCGCTTTGTCGCCATCAAGGTATTGCCGCCGGGCCGGGCCGGCGACCGCGAACGGATCCGTCGTTTCACTTTTGAGGCGAAATCCGCGTCGGCGCTTAACCATCCCAACATCGTCACCATTTACGACATCGCCACCGATGGGGACGTGACATTTATTGCGATGGAGTTCGTCCCCGGAAAAGCGCTTTCCGACTGTATCCCTCGTCAAGGACTGCCCCTTTCGCAAACCTTGCAATACGCCGTCCAGATCGCCGACGGACTCGCCAAGGCGCATCAGGCCGGCATCGTCCATCGCGACATCAAGCCGGGAAATATCATGGTCGGCGAAGACGACCGCGTGAAGATTCTGGACTTTGGTCTTGCCAAGCTCACCGACCCCGTCGAGATATCGGTCAGCGACGCCACACGCACGGCCGGCGCGGTCAGCGAGGAAGGGATGATCGTCGGGACGGCCTCCTACATGTCGCCGGAACAAGCCGAGGGCCGCAAGGTCGATGCGCGTTCCGATATCTTCAGCTTTGGCGTCCTGCTCTACGAGATGCTCTCGGGTAAGAAGCCCTTCGAGGGCGATACGCGCATGGCGACGATGTCCGCAGTGCTGAAGGAGACGCCCAAGCCGCTCTCTGAGGCGACGCATGAAATCCCCCGCGAACTCCAGCGGGTGGTGGACCGGTGCTTGCGCAAAGATCCGAGCCGGCGCTGGCAAACCATGCAGGACTTACGAGTGGCTTTGCTCGATCTCAAAGAGGAGTCGGAATCGGGCAGTCTGGCGTCGCCCGCGAAGGCCACGGCGCCGCAGCCCAAGCGTTGGCCATATGCGGCAGCGGTGCTGGCCTTGGTGGCAGCGATCGGGATTTGGCAAATTCGACAGAAGGCGCTTGAACCGGCGGGTGATTTGGTGCCGGTCCCGCTCACCTCCTATCCGGGCGATGAGCGCGATCCGGCGTTTTCGCCCGATGGTAACCAGATCGCCTTCTCCTGGGGCCCGGAGGGTGGTGTCACGAACACGTTCGTCAAGTTGATCGGGCCGGGTGATCCGATCCGCTTGACCACTAACGCCAAAGTCGA
>JANLPT010000216.1:0-15506 GCA_031367405.1 Bryobacteraceae bacterium | reverse complement strand
AGGTACCCCGACGTCACCAACTGAATCAGGTTCCGGTAGCCCTCTTCGTTCTCGCTCAACAGCAGCAGGTGGTTGTAGTCGTAGCCCTCGCTGCGCGATTGCTGCCCCTGCGGTGCCACGTACATCTCGCACCCGATGATCGGGTGGACGCCGTACTCGTGGGCCTTGTTGTAGAACTCCACCGCCCCGAACAGATTGCCGTGGTCGGTCATGGCCAACGCCGGCATCTTCTGCTCGGCCACCAGCTGCACCATCTTGCCGATCTCGCAAGCCCCGTCCAGCAGGGAATAGTCGGTGTGGCAATGCAGATGAACGAATGGCGGTGCGGACATGCTCTTCTCTCTCGGCGGCGAACTTCGGGGGGCGGTGTACCCTCTATTCTACTTGCTAGACGATGCGTCGAGAATGTCCGTCTGCGGAAAATCAAGCCCCTTGAATAGCAGCGGCCGGGCGAAATCCTGAGCTAGGGCATAGGCAAAACAATCGCCCAAATTCAAACGCGCCGGCTGCCCCTTGCCGAAGCGCGCAAAGCTTCCGCAGCTAAGCGAGCTTTCATCGGGGCAAACCATCATCGTCGTACAAGTCGGCATCGGACAACGGTTGGCAAGGCCGCCAGACGGTTATGGATAGGCCCAGACGCTTTCTGGATGGAAGCCGGCATCATCACGTTCGCGCCAGCGGGAATTTGATGAAGACTACGCACTCCTATGCTGAAGTCGATCTCGTCCGGCAGATTCTCGTCTTTGTTCATAAGCCCTCTAGATACGAATGCGCATCACGCCTTGAACATGGCTTCAAGACGTGCGTCCATCTCTTCCTCTTCAATGAACTCGCCGCGATCAGCAGCCGTCAGTCCCTTTTCCACCGCCGCAAGAAAACGCGTCTCTTCGTCGAGATAACGCGCAACCACATTTGTCACCAAGCGCTCGGGAGCGGTTCCGGCCCGGTTGGCAATCTGAGCGAGTTGCGCCTGCTGCTCGGGGGTGAATTGCACTTCCATGGGTTGATCCTGCTTTCTCTTTCAGCCTAAGGCAAAACGGTGGGGATCACAAATCAAAATCAAGCTGATATCCTGACCTTTGAATGGCGAAGAAGAAGTTCACAGCCGTCTATATGCGAGTGCCCGAAGGCTATGTAGCGTTCGTCAGGGAGTTGCCCGGCGCGAATACGCAAGGAGCAACGCTCGAAGAGGCGCGAGCCAACCTCAAAGAAGCCGTCACGATGGTGCTGGAAGCCAATCGAGACCTGTCCTAACCAATTGATTCCATACCGCTAAAAATTGGCATTGACAGGATGCCCCGTGTTCAGCCAAACTAGCTTCACAAAGGCGAACAAAAAGCGAATATGGCCACTCTCCCGAACCACATCGCTCCGCTCCTCGGTTGGCGGCGCGTCACTCATCAACTCGACTCGCTGCCAACCGGCATCTCTTCTTTCGATCAACTGCTCGGCGGCTGCCCGCGCGGCAGGCTCACCGAAATCACCGGTCCGGCGTCGTCCGGGCGGGCCAGTTTTCTGCACCAATTGCTCGCCGCCGCCACCCGCCGTGGCGAATTCTGCGCCGTCGTCGACCCCAGCGAAGCCTTCGACCCGCATACCGCCGCCCAAGCTGGCGTTAACTTGGACACCTTGCTCTGGGTCCGCGCCGGCCATCAGTTGGACCATGCCATTCGCGCCGCCGACCTCCTGCTGCACTCCGGCGGCTTCGGCGTCATCGCGCTCGATCTCTGCGGCGTCAATCCCGAGCATCTGCGACGTTTGCCCACTTCCTACTGGTTCCGTTTTCAACGCGCCGTGGAGAAGGCCTCCACCGTTCTGCTGGTGCTCGCCCAGGAGCCGCAGGCCAAATCGACGGCCGCTCTACAAGCCACCACCTTCCGTCAGGAGGCCGTCTTCACGGGCCTTTTTCCTTATCAACTGCTGGCGCGCGCGCGCTATCGCGTTTCGCCGCATAAACCAGAGCGCGCTACCGCTGAGTATGTCGCTCAGTTGGCATGATCCTGTGTACGCCGCTATCCATATCGCAAATCCCGAGCCTGCCGCCGCCGCCGCGCTCTTCGCTCTCGCCCAGCAATTCTCGCCCCTGGTGGAGATGGCCGGTCCGCGCACCGTGGTGCTGGCCATCGGGGCGCTGCGCCGCCTGATAGGCTCGCCCGCGCAAATCACTAGCGAAATGGCCCGCCGCGCGCAGGAACGCCACTTACAGGGCCGCATCGCCGTCGCCGCCAATCCCGATACCGCCGTCATTGCCGCTCAGCACTTGGCCGGCATCAACCTCATTCCGCACGGCCGCGAAGTAGAGCAACTGGGCCACTTACCCGTCACCGCTTTGCCCGCCGACCCCAACACACTCGCCGTGCTCGACCGCTGGGGTGTGCGGACGGTGGAGGAGTTCTGTGCCCTGCCCCGCACCGGCATTGCCGAACGCTTGGGGCCGAACGGGTTACGGCTGCTGGCCATCGCTCGTGGCGAAGTCCATCGGCCCATTAAGCCCCAGGCGGAGACCGTCAATTACGAAGAGCGTTTCGCGCTTGATCATCCGGTTGACTTACTCGAGCCGCTATTATTTCTAATCGCGCGCTTATTGAATGATTTATGCGATCGCCTACGTCAACACTCGCGCGCCACTACCGAGTTACGCGTGTTACTCGCCTTGGTGGATGGCAGCACCCATACGCGCGTGCTCGCGCTGCCCTTTGCCACGCATGATTCGCACGCGCTGTTGAAACTGGTGCAGCTTGATTGCGAGGCCCATCCGCCACGCGCCGCCATCCGGCACTTGACGGTCGCCGTCTTGCCGGTGGAGCCGCGTGTCATCCAACATCATCTCTACACGCCGCCCTCGCCCGTGCCCGAACGCCTCGAATTGACGCTGGCCAAGATCCGGGCCATGGTCGGCGAAGACAAAGCCGGCTTCCCGGAGTTACTCGATACGCATCGTCCCGATGCCTGGCGCATCCGCTCTTCGGCACCTTTAGTCCACGAGCCTGATCGTGAGTTCGGCTTACGGCTCGCCCTACGTTACTTTCGTCCGCCCTTACCGGCCAAGGTGGAAGTAGAACGCGGCCGCCCCGTCCGGCTAACGGCCCGCGGCATCGCCGGCCGCATCGTCCAAGCCGCCGGACCCTGGCGCACCTCTGGCGACTGGTGGACCGCTATCGCCTGGTCCCGCGAAGACTGGGATGTCGCGCTTACCGACGGTGCCCTTTACCGCATCGCGCTGAACGAAGTCCACTGGGCGGTGGATGCGTCGTATGACTGATGGCCCCCGCTTAGTGGCCACTTAGTGGGGCGGGCCCCCGGCCCGCCCATCTTCACCCCATGTACGCCGAACTCCACGCTCGTTCCGCCTTCAGCTTCCTCGAAGGTGCCAGCACACCTGAGGACCTCGTCTCCACGGCGGCGGACCTCGGCATGCCCGCGCTCGCTCTCGCCGACATCGATAACCTTTCCGGCGCGCCCCGCTTCTACATGGCCGCCAAAAAGGCCGGCCTGCAAGCACATCTCGGTGTTGAAGTAACTGCTGCCGCAGGCGGACGATATACCTTATTCGCCGAATCACGCACCGGTTACCAGAATCTCTGCCGCCTCCTCAGCACCATGAAACTGCGCGCCCCCAAAGGCCAAGCCGCCGCCACCGAAGAGGACTTCCGCACTTACTCCGAAGGGCTCATCTGCCTCACCCACGGCGAACGCGACCCGCAGTTACTCCTCGATATCTATGGCCGTGGACAAGTCTATGCCGAACTTACCCGCGACTTACAACGCTCCACCGAAGCCCTTAACCAACGCGTCCTCGCTATCGCCGGCAAACACCAATTCCCCTTGCTCGCCACCAACGGTGTCCGCTACGCCAAGCCCGGCAAGCGCGAACTGATGGACGTCCTCACCTGTGTGCGCCACAAAACCACCATCGACCAAGCCGGACGTTTGCTCGAGGCCAATGCCCAACGCTATCTGAAGCCCGAGCGGATGATGCAGCGCCTCTTCGCCGACTATCCGCAAGCCCTCGCTAATACCCAAGCCCTCTCCGAACGCCTCGGCTTCACGCTGGCTGATCTCGGTTATCAATTCCCGCTCTATCCTCTGCCCCCCGGCGAAACCATTGATTCTTTCCTGCGCCAACGCACCGAGGAAGGCGCGCGCGGACGCTACCGGCCTTATCATGAAAAGGCCCAGCGTCAAATTGAACGCGAATTACAACTCATCGCCAAACTCGAGCTCGGCGGTTACTTCCTGATCGTCTGGGACATCGTCCGCTTCTGCCGTGAACAAGGTATCCTCGCGCAAGGCCGCGGATCGGCCGCTAACTCCGCCGTCTGTTACTCGCTCGGCATCACCGCCGTTGACCCCGTCGGCATGGACTTACTCTTCGAACGCTTCCTCTCTGAAGAGCGCGGCGAATGGCCGGACATCGACATCGACTTACCCAGCGGCGACCAACGCGAGCGCGTCATCCAATACGTTTATCAACGCTATGGCCAACACGGCGCCGCTATGACCGCTAACGTCATCACTTACCGCGGCCGCTCCGGCATTCGCGACGTCGGCAAAGCTCTTGGCTACACCAAAGAAACCCTCGACCCCATTGCCAGCCTCGTCTCCCGCTGGGGCTTTCAGCAACCGGGCGAGCCTGTCGAAAAGCCTTTTGAAGAAGCTGGCCAGAAACTGAATGACCCGCGCACGGCTAAATTCATTCAGCTTTACCGTGAAATTCAAGATCTGCCCCGTCATCTCGGGCAACACTCCGGCGGCATGGTGATTTCGCAGCACGCCCTGAGTTCGGTGGTGCCACTGGAACCTGCCACCATGCCGGGCCGCGTCATCATCCAATGGGACAAAGAAGATTGCGCCGACTTAGGGCTGATCAAAGTCGACTTACTCGGCCTCGGCATGATGGCCGCGTTGGAGGAGTCCATTGAGTTAATCCGGACGGCGCATGGCGACGAAATCGACTTATCGCAGTTACCCGCCGACGACCCCAAAGTCTACGCTATGATGCAGCGCGCCGATACCGTCGGGCTCTTCCAAGTAGAGAGCCGCGCGCAAATGGCCAGCCTGCCACTGACGCGGCCCGAGAAATTCTATGACTTAGTCGTCCAAGTGGCCATCATCCGCCCCGGCCCCATCGTCGGCAAGATGTATCATCCGTTCGTGCGCCGCCGCCGCGGGCTCGAAGCTCCGGTCAGCTTGCACCCCTCGCTCGATGGTGTGCTCGCCCGCACCTTGGGCGTCCCGCTCTTTCAGGAGCAGTTACTCCGCATGGCGATGATCGTCGCCAATTTCACGGGCGGCGAAGCCGAGGAACTCCGCCGCGCCATGGGATTCAAGCGCTCCGAGAAACGCATGATCGACATCGAAGCCCGCCTGCGTGCCGGGATGACTGCCAATGGCATTGACGCCGAGGCGCAAGAGAAGATCGTGCATTCCATCACCGCCTTCGCGCTCTATGGCTTCCCTGAATCGCACGCCGCTAGTTTCGCCCTGCTCGCCTATGCCAGCGCCTGGCTGCGCACTTACTATCCGGCGGCTTTCACCGCCGCGCTCCTGAATCAACAGCCCATGGGATTTTATCATCCAGCCACTTTGGTGAAAGATGCTCAGCGCCACGGCGTCCGCGTGCTACCGGTCGACATTACTAAGTCAGACTGGCGCTGTAACATCGAAGAAGGCGCCCTACGGCTGGGTCTAAATTACTCGCGCGGCTTACGCGCTGACGTCGCCCAACTCATCGTCAAAAAACGGCCCTTCCTCAGCATCGTCGACCTTACGCGGCGCATCCCCGAGTTACGTAAGGACGAAGTGCGGCAACTGGCCTCTATCGGCGCGCTCAACCCGCTCGAAGATACTCATCGCCGTGACGCACTCTGGCAATCGGAGTTAGCCTTGCAACCCGTGGGCCCGCTATTAGCGGAGTTAGAACCAGCCAACGGCAAATCGCCACTCCAAGCCATGACTGCCGCCGAGCGGCTCGTCGCCGACTTTGCCGGCACTTCCATGACGGTGGGCGCGCATCCGGTCGCCCATCATCGCGCCGAACTAACGCGCCAACGCGTCTGGCGCGCCATCGACCTCGCCCAAGCCCGCAATAACACCATCGTCCGCATCGCGGGCTGCGTCATCTGCCGTCAACGCCCCTCCACCGCCAAGGGTTTCGCCTTCTTCAGCCTGGAAGATGAAACCGGCATCGCCAACGCCATCGTCGCGCCGGCGTTGTTTGAAAAGCATCGCTTAGTCCTCATCGGCGAACCCTATTTACTGTTCGAAGGAGTCCTGCAAAACCAAGGCGGCGCGATATCGGTGAAGGTCGGTCGAGTTACGCCTTTAAGACTTGGCCAAGCGCTGATGGAGTCGCATGACTTTCACTGAAATGTCCGGTTACGAAACAAAGCCAATTTCCGCATCGAAGACCGGCATCTGCTCTCGATTCAGTATCGCAGGGGTTACCAATTTCGATGGCGAATGCGACGAGGTAAGAGAGGCCGGACCAACGCTGAAGCTTCTGATTCTTAAAGAGTTGCAAGAATCGTCGAGCAGCGGCGACTTCGCTGTGACTGACGGCCGGAATCCGATCAGGCTACATTAGAATGCGTATGACTCGCCGCTCCCTATTGGCTCTCGCCTTCTCCAGACCACAGCTCAAAGTCACCAAAATCGAGCTCATCCCCGTCCGTGCCACCGGACGCACCGTCTGGCTCTTCGTCCGCCTCAGCACTGACAAAAAACTCACTGGACTCGGCGAAGCCTCCGACGCCTTCGGCTTCGCAAGCACCACCAAGGCCAATGCGCAAAAGATGGAAGCCGAACTCGGCGCATTTTTCGAGATCACCGGCGGCCGGTCGCCCCTCGAAATCGAACGCTTCCGGCAGCTCGGCGAACCGCGCGCCCGGGCCGGGGGACTCGTCGCCGCCACCGCCTACAGCGCCATCGAGCAAGCCCTCTGGGACCTTACCGGGCAAGCGCTCCACCAACCCATCCACACGCTGCTCGGAGGGACCGTGCGCCAAACGTTGCCCCTCTATGCCAACATCAATCGCGCCACGACGCCCCGCACACCCGAGGGCTTTGCGGCCACCGCCCAGCGCGCCGTCAAAGAAGGCTTCACGGCGATAAAAGCCGCGCCCTTCGACGGCTTCACCCCACCCACCGCCGGCCGGGTGACCGAAGACGGAGTGAAGTGCGTCGAAGCGATCAGAGCTGCGGTGGGGCCGCAAATCAAGCTCATGATCGATTGCCATAGTTTTTTTGACGTCGAGCGTGCCGTCGAGGTCGCGCGGCGTCTCGAGCCCCTCAATCTCACGTGGTATGAGGAGCCCGTGGATCCGAAGCGCGTCGAAGAAACGGTCCAAATTCGCCGGCGCATCCAGCAGCCCATGGCCGGCGGCGAGGTCTTATTCGGCGTCGATGGCTTTGTGCCCCTTTGCCGGGGCAAGGCGGTGGAAATTATTATGCCTGACGTGAAGCATTGCGGAGGCGTGAAGGAGATGACTCACATTGCCGCGATGGCTCGCGCGGAAGGCGTTAAAGTAGCGCCTCATAACCCGGCCGGCCCGGTATCCACCGCCGTCTCGGCCCAGATTTGTGCCACGCTGCCTAACTTCGAAATTTTGGAGTTGCAATGGGGCGAAGTGGACTGGCGCGGTGACGTCCTGTCTCCGCCCGAAAGAATTGCACAAGGCGCATTGGCAATCACCAAGCGTGACGGCCTTGGCCATGGCCTTAACGACCGGGTCACGCAGAAAAATAGGATCTAGCTCAGGCGAATCATCCCCTGCCTTACGGCGAGGGGTTCGTTAGGTGGGCCGAAAGGCGGGATTAACGGGAGAGGTTATAGCGCTTTACCTTGTTGTAAAGCGTCGTGCGGTCAATCCCTAGTAGCCGGGCGGTCTTGGCGTAGTTGCCATGAGTGAGGTTCAGGACGCGGGCGATGTGTTGGCTCTCCAACGTGTCGATGGTAAGGTCAGAACTCTCAGACGGCGGGGCTCCAGCCAGTTTGACGATCGGCACACCAGGTAAAGCAGCTTCAATCCGGTGCCGGACCTCAGGCCTGGACGATGGAAGGTCTTCTTCCATCAAGACAAGATCATAGGATTGTCCTGGTACGGCCATCGCCGCGTGTTCGGCATCATCGATCTGGGTAACTTGGAAGAAGCGACCGCGCAACGCGTGGCCTAAACCTTCGCCGCGCCCCAGTATCAGAATCTTGCCTTTTGTTGCAATCGGTTGTAACCCGACCGCTGTTGCTTCATACATGAATCACCCTCCGGCCCACGGACCTAATCTTGTTTTTGTTCTGGAGTGTAGCATCTATACTAACCTAAGCGGAAGCGCTTTATAGCCCTTTTTGTGGGTAGGGCGACACGCTTTTATGCACATTCGGCATTATGTTGCAAAAACCATCAATCTTCGTCTTCGTCATCGGGCCCCAGCGGACGAAATACCGGGCTCTTACCGGCCATCCGCAGACGCTCGTCCAAGGCAAGCATCACGAGTTCCGTCTCATCTTCTGAAAGATTGGCCTCGGCATTCATGCGTTTGAGCAGCGAGCGTAACGCACTCGGCGTAGGGTCGGACGGGGCCGCCAACGCGAAAGCATACAGTGCGTCTTCCCGTAGCTCTTCCTCGCCCCAGAAGGCCTTCAGCTTCGCCAGTTCGCCGCGCATCTGCAGGTAGCCCACACCGCGGATCGCAATGCGCTGTGTCTCAAGATGCGGGTCGTCTAAATGACTGACGAAATACTTACCAAAGCGCTTGTCCAGCGAACGCCACATCGCTTCGAGTACCTTGGGCCGAATGTCCGGATTCTGATACAGCAGTACTGCCTGATCGTGAATCGGCGCATCCAGCAGCGCCAAGCCCACTAAGCAGCCTGCCCGCTCCCGCGCATCGACGCCGGTGCCGTTCAACTGCTTCGTCAACTCCTGGCGGACCTCGGCGGTGTCCTCATGCGACGCTACCGCCTCCCAGGCCCGGGCCCGCACCTCGGCATCGGCATCCGTGCGCGCCGCCACCAGCAGTCCCGCCACCGCTTCATCCGACATGTCATCGGTGAAGAAGCTATGGGCCGCCTCAGCGCGGTCACTCGCGTCGGTTCCGGTGCGCAGAATCTCCAGCCGCGCCGGCTCATCCATCACGCTAAAATCGGGGGCCGACACTTCGGGGTACGAGGCCCAGATGTCGAAGGGTTCGTCTTCCACCTTGCTGGGCTCACGCAATTCGTTCAACGCAAACAGAAGCTGATTGTCATGGGGTATCTCGACGAGCAGCTTCTCGATCGCTGGGATGGCTGCCGGGTCGCCGTAGAGGCCCAGACACAGCGCGCCATCGCGCATGTCATACACCAGCCGGTCGAGTAAGAGTTCCAGAATGCGGGGATCGCGCACGCCCTTTTGGCCCAGACCGGCCAGCAGAAAAGCCACCTCGCCCGCCTGGTCTTCTTCCAGCTCTTGCGCCAAACTGAGCAGCGGGTCAACGGCGGCGGTGCCGAAGGCGGGCAAGGCGAAGTTCAAGTCGTCGGGCACATCGGTCGGGTCGCGACGCACCACTTCGGTTAAGTAACTGAGGGCTCGTGGATCGCGAAAGTGGCGGACCATAGCGACCAAGTCATCGGTTAAATCGAGGCGGTTCTCGCCTTGCGGTGTCAAGCCGAAGCGCACGATATCTTCAATCGAGTCCGGCCCACGGTCGAGGATGGCGTGCAGCCAGCGCTGGTCGATCCCGATGCGGCCTTGGGCCGCCTCATCGAGCAGCGTGTAGACGGGCGTGGCGGCGTACTGCGAAGCGGGAAGCATGTTAGTAAGTCGCCCGCCCGCCGCTGGCATCGGCCACTTGGCCCGTCACGAAGCTCGCATCCGGGCTGGCCAGATAATGCACCACCGCCGCAATCTCCTCGGGCTCGCCGGTGCGGCGCATGGGGATCTTACTCGTCATATACTCCACCTGCTCCGGTGTTAATTGTTCCAGAATCTTAGTCCGCACTACCGCCGGAGTCACCGCGTTTACGGTAATGCCCTCGGTCGCTACTTCTTTAGCCAACGCTTTCGTCAGGCCAATCACACCGGCTTTGGTGGCCGAATACGGAATCATGTTCGGATTGCCCTCTTTGCCCGCAATCGAAGCAATATTGACGATGCGGCCGTACTTACGTTCGCGCATGGTGGAAATCACTGACTTACAAAAATTGAAGATGCTGGTGAGGTTCACGGCGACGCAGGCATTCCAATTCTCTGACGTCTGCTCCCAAAGGGGTGCCGCCTTGCCGCCAATGCCGGCGTTGTTGACGAGGATGTCAATGCGTCCCGTTTCGGCCAGTACCTGGGCCACGCAAGCATCGGTGGAAACCAGGCTGGTGATGTCCACCTGGACGGCCATCGCGCCAGGAATGGCGTGGGCCACGGCTTGCGCGCCCGCCAGATTGATGTCGGCAATCACGACGCGCGCGCCGGCCTTCGCCAAACGATGCGCAATCGCCTCGCCGATGCCGGAAGCGGCACCCGTCACAATGGCCACTTGGCCCGTCAGCATGAAATAGCTCATAAAAATTCCGTTCGTGAATGCGAAAGGGCCGGGGAGCCCTAAAAGAACGCCCGGCCCACGAATACTACTTCCGAAAGGCTCCTACTCGTCTTTCGTCACGCTCACCGGAATCTCCACGGAGACGTCCTTGTGCAGCTTGACGGTGATTTTGTAGTCGCCGAGTTGTTTGATGGGTTCGTCGAGCACGATCTTCTTGCGGTCGATCGTGTACTTCTGAGCTTCGAGCGCGTTGGCAATATCCTGCGCCGTCACCGAGCCGAAGAGATGGTCGTTTTCGCCCGCCTTCTGCTTGATAACGATGGTGAGATTGGCCATCAGCTTGCCGAGTTCTTCGGCTTGGCCCTTGAGCGTCGCTTCCTTGCGCAGATGCGCCTGGCGCTCCTGCTCGACGATCTTCTTATTGCTTTCGTTGGCGTTCACCGCGAGCCGGCGAGGCAGCAAAAAGTTCCGGGCGTAACCGTCCTTCACCTTCAGCACATCGCCGCGGTTGCCGAGCTTATCGATATCTTCACGCAGTATGATTTGCATGTTGGTCTCCTTTTAGTACGGCTGATGCGGGTTGCCCGCAAACGGCAGCAACGCGATGTTACGCGCCCGCTTGATTTCCTCGGTGATGCGCCGTTGGACGCGCGCCGAGACGTTGGTGATGCGGCGCGGAATAATCTTGCCGCGTTCGGTAAGAAATGTCCGCAGCAGGTCGACGTTTTTGTAGTCCACCTCGCCAATCCGCTTGTCGGAGATGCGTGCGACGCGTTTGCGCCGCAGATACTGCTTACGGCCAGTGATGACCGCCTTGTCCGTGCCCGTCGGCCGCATGGAAGCCGAGATGGGACGTCCGCCCTTGGGTGTTTCAGCCATTGGTGCTATTTCCTTTCATCCTCATTGCTTATTGCTTCGGGGTTGGCTCGGCAACCGGTTCAACAGCCGGAGCCGGAGTTTCGGTCACGGGAGTTATAGCTACGGGAGCTACTACCACCGGAACTTCCACCGCCGGAGCCGCTACCACTTCCGGGCTAACCGCATCCGCAGCGGGCGCAGCCGGAGCCGGACCCCCAGGAGCCGGACCGCCAGCAGTTGGCGCGCTGGGAGTTGGCGAATTGGGAGCCGGAGCACCCGGAGCCGGAACAGCCGGTGCAGCCGCACCCGGAACCAGCGGCATCGAAGGCGGCATCAGCACGGGCGGGGGCTTACGCGCCGCACGCTTATCAGCTTTCTTCTTCCGCTTCTCGGCGACCTTGAGGCGTTCGTCAATGCGCACGGTGATGAACTTCAGCACCGCATCCTGCACCCGCAGGCGGCGTTCGATTTCTTTCACGGCCGAGGGCGGGCAGCTAAACTGCACCAGCACAAAGTAGCCGTGATCGAGCTTTTCCAGTTTGTAGGCCAAGCGGCGCTTGCCCCACTTTTCCACTTTGTCGATCGTTCCCTCTTTCGAGAGAACCTCTTTCGTGATGATCTCCAACAGGGGATCGATCACCTCGTCCGTCGCATCGGGGCGGACGATGAACATTTCTTCGTAGATTCGATTCATCCGTTTGTTTCCGGTTCGCTCGGGGCGCGACGATTAAAAATCGCCATGGCCTGTTCGGCGCCTTTCGCGGTAATGGTCTCGATGGCCTGGCTTGCTAAATCCAGGATCGAGTCCAGGTCCTTTGCCAACTCCCGCCGCATCGGCGAAAGCAAATACTCCTTGCCACCCTTGTGGCCCCCAGTTCGACTAGGGCCAGTTCGACTAGTGTCGGAGCAACCAATTCGCAACCGGCAGAATTCTTCCGAACCCACCGACTGGATTACACTACTCACTCCATTGTGACCTGCCGCGGACCCCTTCGGGCGAATCCGCAACTGGCCAAATGGCAATGCGAGCTCGTCATACACGAGCAGCAAATTCTCGAGTGGCAGGGAGTACTTCGCTAACAGCACTCTGACTGACCCGCCACTCAGGTTCATAAAGGTCTGGGGTTTGGCTACCACCACGTCAGTGGAACCTACTTTCCCTAAACCCACCCAGGCTTGCGCTTCGGGCCGCGTCAAGCGGATCCCGTTACGTTCGGCAAACCGGTCTACGGCCAGAAACCCAAGATTGTGCGGAGAGCGCTCATACTCGGGCCCCGGGTTACCCAGACCAGCCACCAGCCAAGCCATGGCGAACTACTTCTTCTTCGCCGGAGCCTTAGCCGCCGGGGCTTTCGCTGCCGGAGCCTTCGCTGCCGGAGCCCCCGCCTTAGCCGCCGGAGCGCCCGCCTTGGCCGCCGGGGCCTTCGCGTCGTCTTCCTTCTTGCCCTTCTTGATCACTTCCACTTCGCCCTCGGCGGCGACGGCGGTCTCGTCAGAGCCTCGCGCCGCTACCACGTGCGAGATCACCAGACGCGGATCGGAAACCAGCTCCGCGCCTTCTTTCAACACGATGTCGCTGGCGCGCAAAGCTTCGCCAATGCCCATCGCGCTGACGTTCCATTCAAACACTTCCGGCACGTCATCCGGCAAGCAGCGAATCTCGATTTCGCGATTGATGATTTCGTACTGGCCGCCCTGAATTTTGACGCCCATCGGGTCGCCCGAAGTGTGGATAGGCACCTTCACGCGGATGCGCTTCGTCAAATCAATGCGCAGTAAGTCGGTGTGGAGCAATTTGTCCGTAATCGGATCCATCTGCCAATCCACCATCATCACCGGCGTCGTCTCGCCGCCCGATACGGCGACATTGAAAATCGTGTTGTGGCCGGTGCCCGAATGCAGGATCTTATGTAAGTCCTTAGGGTTCACGCTGATGGCCACCGAGGTGCCGCCCGCGCCGTAAATCACGGAAGGGCTCAAGCCCTTCACCCGCAGGCGATTCATTTCATTCTTGCCCCGCGCCGAACGCGTCTCGGCCGCAACCGTAATATCTTTGCGCATGTTTGCTTACCCTCTTTCTATTATTTCTGTTACTGGCATCGGCTTACTCAAACAGCACGCTGATGGAAGTTTCCCCATGGATCGATTGAATCGCGCGCGCCAACAATGGTGCCACGCTCATCACTTTAATCCGGCTACAAGCCGCGGCTTCCGGCCGCAGGGGAATGGAGTTTGTAATCACGAGCTCGCTTAAGCGAGACGCTTCAATTCGTTCAATGGCGGGGCCCGAAAGCACCGCATGAGTCGCACAGGCCGAGACGCTCTGCGCGCCCGCGGCAAACAGCGCATCGGCACCCTTCACCAGCGTACCGGCCGTATCGATCAAATCGTCGAGCATGATGCACTTGCGCCCTCGCACATCGCCGATGATGTTCATCACCTCGGCCACATTGGCCTCTTCACGGCGTTTGTCGATGATGGCCAACGGCGCATTCAGCCGCTTGGCGAAAGCCCGGGCGCGCTCCACGCCACCCGCATCGGGCGACACCACGGTCACCTCATCCAAATTCTGATTGCGGTAATACTCCATCAACACCGGGGTCGCAAAGAGGTGGTCGACGGGAATATCGAAGAAGCCTTGGATCTGCGCCGCATGTAAGTCCAAGGCCAGAATGCGGTCAGCGCCCGCCCGCTCCAGTAAGCTGGCCATCAGGCGCGCCGAAATCGGCACCCGCGGCCGATCCTTACGGTCCTGCCGGGCATAGCCGAAATAAGGCAACACCGCCGTAATGCGGTCAGCTGAACTGCGCCGCAAAGCGTCGATAATCAGCAACAGTTCCATCACATGATGGTTCACCGGATTGCAAGTGGGCTGAATAACAAAAACGTCCGCGCCGCGCACGTTTTCTTTAATTTGGATGTAACTCTCGCCGTCCGAAAAATTCGACACGCGTGCATCGCCCAAATCGACAAACAGCCGATCGGCGATCTCCGCCGCCAACCCGCGGTTGGCGTTGCCCGTAATAATCTTCAGACGATCGAAACGCATTGCTCTCGAAGGCCGGCTGTTCCGTTGCGGTTTAGGCGCGGCCATTTACTCTCTTGTCCCAGCTCTCTCGATGGCCCTGCGCCAGTGCGCCGTATACACCCGCCGGCTCACCAGTGAGAACGGGTAAACTAACTCCGTGGAGAACGATTTCTGCGCCGCCTCCGCTGCCCGGAGGGTGTCGAAGAACCCATATAGGGCTGCTCCGCTGCCAGTCATCACGGCCGGCATAGCACCCAACCGAACCAACTTCCTTTTGATCTTTTTGAGATGGGGATGCTGGCGGAATACGGCTGGCTCAAAGTCGTTCTCGCAGAGGCCCGCCCATTCAGACGCGGGGCACCCACCAGCCGGCCGTCGAGCAGCCACAGTCCGGGCGAGAACCTGAAACCCCTCTAGGATACGAGAGCCCAGAGGCGAAGTCAATTCACCGTAGGCTGCCCGGGCCAAGCTCTGGAAGGCGTCCGCCGTCGAAACATGCACCGCCGGGCACACTAAAACACCTTTAGTTTGAGGAAGATCGGGCAAAGTGTAGAGCTCCTCGCCACGTCCCAGGCCCAGCGCGGTGCCTCCCTCTAAGAAGAACGGTAAATCGGCACCTAACTGCAGCGCCAACTCCGCCAGCCGTCCGGGGGCAATCGTCTTCCCTATCAACGCGGGCAGCCCCAGCAAAACCGCCGCCGCATCGCTTGACCCGCCGCCCAACCCGCCACCCATCGGGATCCGTTTCTTCAGCGTCATCGACACGGCGCCCGTCACGCGCGTCTCGTCCAGCACCAGCCGCGCCGCCCGCACCATCAGGTTATCCGGAATACCCCAAGGGTCTTCGAGGACAATGGTGGTCTTCCTTTGCCGCCGCCATCCAATGCCAACGTCATCCGCCAAAGAGATCGTCTGAAAGATGGTCCGCAGTTCGTGGAAGTTGTCTGGCCGCCGGTAGAGCACCTTCAACCCGACATTGATCTTGGCAAAAGCCTTCACCGAAAGCATCCCGCTCATGCCCGCGCCATCCTAACCAAAACACGACTGCTAGCCCACAGCGATAGCTGTGGGGTGCTTCTAGCGGTTGAAAAATGCACCCCACAGC
>JANLPT010000211.1:0-2042 GCA_031367405.1 Bryobacteraceae bacterium | reverse complement strand
TCTCGAAGAAGAAGTGATCCGGTATTCCGCCAGCGGCTTCCGTGATTTCACCAGAATCGCCGCCAGCGATCCGACGATGTGGCGCGACGTGTTTCTCAACAATCGCGACGCCGTGCTGGATGTTCTGGCGCGGTTCAACGCGGACCTCGAGCGGATGCAGAACGCGGTGCGCGATGGCGACGGTGAGGCGCTGTTCGAGTGGTTTACGCGCACCGGCGCTATCCGACGCAGCATTGTCAGTCTGCAGCAGCATACGCCCGAAGACGCGAAGCTGCGAAAGACATAGGCTCCCGCTCACCCGAATCGGCTTTCTAGCCGCGCAATCGCGGTACCAACACGCCGTCCACAAACTGGTTTGGCCTCCACCCAGTCACCAAAGGGTCCAAGAGAAAATTGTCAATCGCGCTTGCACCAAGCGCAATGACCTCGCCTGCGGGCCCAAGGCCCACGTGTGCTGCGACGAACGCCAACGCCTGAAAAACCGTGAATCGCAAAACTTTCGGCTTTAGCTTTGCAATCCAAGGCTTCTCCGACAACGACCGGACGTACTCTTCAAGCAGTTGCGCATCTGGTGCTCGCGAACCAAGCCATGCCCGAAACGTTCGTGCTTGTGCGAGAAGATCAAGAACGTCTTCGATTGACACCTGTCTGGCATTCACAGCCTCACGAATCGATTTGGCACCCGGAACAAGCATCGCCTGAAACGCGGAAAACTGATTGCTCGCCCTCGTATACCTGCGAGCGAGGGCATCGACCTGCGCTGCTGCGAGAGATGCAGTCACCGAATTCGCCGCTAGGTCGCATCGCTCTTCGGCAGCGCACTCTAACAGCTCTCTTGCCGACAAAAAATGACTGAGGAGATATGCGGGATTGATGCTCGCTATGGCAGGCGAGGTTTTCTGATGAAACACAGCATTGACGCTGTTGAAATCGATATTCGTACGCACTCGTACTCCATCCGCTACTTGATCAGCGACGAATATCATCGAACTTGGGAAGTTCATCTCCGGCACTAGTTCGCGCAAAATATCTGAGATACCACGGGACATGAGCTCTGGATCGAGCATGTCGGCTCTAGCGCGTAAAGCAAGCGCTTCGTCGGCGCGGAAGACTTCAAGACGCTGAGAGACTTGACCGGCGAGATTCCTCGCACGGCCTTTGCTTCCCGTTAAATCGAAAAGGGTTCGGCGGAGAAAGACTTCAGGACCAGCGTCGCCTCCGGGGCGCTCCGAAACTTCATAAGATCGCGGTTCGTAACGTTCGCGCGCGCTCCCAGAATTGTGAGTCATAATCCCGAAACCGTTCTGCTGGAATCGAAATTTCGCATGTCCTGCGTCGAGGAACGGTAATATTGCATTGTGCGACCACAGTCGGCCAATCTGTGCAATGCCTCCTGCAGTGACCACAACTCGCACATCGCTGTAGAAGAGCATCGCCTCAACAAGCGCGCCGATATCCATCGGCTCGAGAGGATCGAGCGAACCTCCGGGCCGAAAGGCGACTTTTTCGAACATTGTCAGTGCGCTCGTCTAAATTGCTGAGAAAGAGCGTGCAATCCTACCTAGCAAATTGCGAGCGACATCATACCCCGGGCGATTACGCGCCAACGCGCGCCGACACCCCGTTCTGCGCCAGATGCTCCTTTAGCCCATTGCGGCTATCGGGGGCAAAGCCGACCCTGAAGCGGGTCTGCGATTGCGGGGATACCCCGCGATCGAACAGATACCCCCGCGCCCGCGCCCCGACATTATGCGCCAGCGCCGCCTCGAAATATTTGGCGGCGAGCTCCATGACGTCATAAAGCGAGCGCCGCGCTTCCTCGCGCTGCTCCTCTCGCTCGTCGCGCGCCGGCATCGGCACCCCGGCCATGCCGGCAAGCCTTTCCACGGCCTCGGGAAAACTCATCCCGGCCTTTTCGGTCAAAAACCGAAAATGGTCGCCCGACACCCCGCAGCCGAAGCAGTGATAATGGCCGCGCCGGTCATCGGCATGAAAGCTCGGACTCTTTTCGCCATGGAACGGACAGCAGGCCCAAAAGTCGC
>JANLPT010000178.1:0-4874 GCA_031367405.1 Bryobacteraceae bacterium | reverse complement strand
CATTCCGCCGGACCTCCTCCGCCGGACCCTCCAAAAACGTCGTCCAAGCCTCCGCCGCCACTGCCGGATTGCCAAACAAATGACGCCACACATCGAGGCAAAGCACGCCGCCAGCATCCGCACCCGCGCAATGCGCCCGCGCGCTGGACCATTCCCAATCCGTCGCCTTCCGCGCCAAATGCGCCCGCACCGGGTTATTCTCCACATACCGCAAAAACGACTTAAACCCGGCCCCATCCAAAAACGTCGCATCAAAACGGGGCGTCCAGTTCACGGGCCCCGCCCGCCGGTAAGGAGAGAACATCTTACGAGCCCGCCGGCCATATAAAGTCAACGGTGCCAACAACTTCCGGAAGTCGTGGCACCCCCGAGCATCCCCGACTTATCCTTAACCCGTTCATTTGAAATCGTTTATCGCTAAACTTTTGTGGCGAGCCTCGATCTCACCGCATTTCGCCCGCCTAAAATCTTCACCCAAATTGCCCGAGCGGATTGCCCGGCACCCTTCTCTGTCCCCTTCTCTGTAAGGTTCCGCGTCGTTCAACCTCGCCCGTCTCGAGAGCCTGCTGGGCAACGCGGCTGCGGCTGTTGAGTATCTGCCGTCGAAAAGCTCGAGCAGGCGCGCCTGCTCAAAGAACCCGACTTTGAACCGATTCGTCAGAACCCGCGCTTCGATGCGTTCCCGAAAGGCGTTCACACGCATTTTCAAATTTCTTCGCCCCATCCCCTCAATCACTTAGACCCAAAACGTCCCCAGGCATGCTGGAACGCGGCGGTAAGCTGATGTCAGGGAAACCAATGCCTCCCAGCACCGAATCATCACTTTCCGACACTTTGAGGCCGATTCAGATTCAAGTTCTACAAGGCAAACTCATCGCCGCTCAGGAAATCACCAAGGCCGATGCGACGATCACTTGGCATGCTCGGCTGGTCAACCGCAAGGCGGCCGAGTTTCGCTTCACTGATGCCACGCAGCGGCGGAATAACGCCACGGGCAACGACGCCACCGATTCCGACTTGATCATTGATTCCGGTGTTGTCAAGGCCACCGGCACCGCGCCGGTTAACCTCATTGGCCAGTTTCGTGGTCAAGCGGTGCGGCTGGGTGACGTGCGGCTGGAACCGGACGGCCAACTGATCGTTTGCGGTGGCTTTGGGCGGTCCGAGTCGACGGCCGCGGTGCCCGCCATCCAAGGCTTCGCCGATAGCGATGACTGGTTCGACGATGTGTCCGATGGACCCATTCACGCCACCCTGCGCCTGAACGGCACCGCAGCGGATGTCCCCGTTCGCTCCGCCTGGCTCCTCGTCGGCCCTCCCGACTTTGCGCCCGAGATTCAGAACCTGGTTACGCTCTACGATATCGCGCCGCAGACGGCGCTTCAGAGCCCGCTGCTCCCGATCTCTTCTCCCATTTCCTTCGCCCGCCACATCCTGCCGATTCTCGCCCGGGCGTCGAACTATCAGTGGGTCAACCGGCTGGCCGGGGGCGGCCACGATGGTTCACGACCCCGCAATTTTCTGGTCCATGCTGCGGAATTGCAGGACCTGTCCCTTCAGAGCACCAAAGACATGGCCGCGTCCGTGCTCAACCGCTTGCGCGATTCCCGCCCGCAAGTTCCCCCGCCCGATCCCCAGGAGCCCATGCCCAATCGCTGGATGCCCAGACTGCACGATGAAACCAACTCTAATAAAAGATCTCCGCGACTTACAAGCTGAACGCCTCACACCAATCGAACCCAATCAAGAGAAGGAAGCGGAGTTACCCAACGGCTTCCCGAGCGAACCTGAGCCAAACGAACCCAACACGCCACCCAAACCACCCTCCCAGGAGACGGAAACGGCAAAACCAAACGAACCCAATGTCCCCAAAACCGAGACAGAACCAATCGAAGCCAACCTCACCCCCGAACAAGCCCGCCTCCAGTACATGAAATCCGAAATCCAACGCTTTGATGACTACCAAGCCAAATTGTTCAAGCCCCACAAAGAACCCCGACGGTGAGTGAAAGCCGTTCGCGGTGTTGGACGTGGCCTCCAGCCACGGTTGGTTCGGATTTGCCGTCGCACGCCGCGCTCCGGCCTGCGAACTGGTCGCGCTCGATGTCCCCAGCGTGCTCGAAGTCACCGCTGCGCCATGCCCGCGCGGCGGGCATGCCCATCACGCTGCCACCGGGCAGCGCCTTTAACGCAGATCTTGGCACGGGCTACGATGCCGTGCTGGTGACAAAATATGCGGCCCGGTGCCCCGATGATGGTGCTCGATAGGGTCCCAAATGCCGATCGCCTGACGCCGCCCTCCGCGGGCGACACCTATACGATGGGCGAAGACAACGAGATGCACGATGGACGTGCCCCTGTCGCCGCAGCAACTTGATTATCGCCACTCGCTGACCATCCTTGTGCGGCTCGCCGTACCGGGGCGTCGCGGATCAGCTAAACTGAAGCGTGATCCCCCACCGCCAAGGAAGCTCTATTTGAAAGTTGGATTTGTCAGCTTAGGCTGTCCCAAGAACCTGGTGGATACCGAGGTGATGATGGGCCACTTGGCCGCCCGGGGGCACGAACTCACCACTCGGCCTGAAGAAGCCGATGTCATCGTCGTGAACACGTGCTCGTTCATCGATCCGGCCAAGGAAGAGTCAGTCAACACCATTCTCGAGATGGCCAGGTTTAAGGAAACCGGCCGGGCGAAAAAGTTGATCGTCGCCGGCTGTCTGGTGGAGCGTTTCAAGGGCGATCTGCGGGTGCAAATGCCAGAGATCGATGCGGTAGTCGGCACCAACGAAATCGAAAAGATCGTCGATGTTTGCGAGACGGGGATCAACCATGGCGGCCCGGTGACGCCGTATCTTTACCATGACCTTTCGCCGCGCGTGCTCGCGACGGGCCGCCACTCGGCGTACATCAAGATTGCCGAGGGTTGCGACCATCCGTGTACTTTCTGCGTGATTCCGCAGTACCGCGGCGAGTTTCGTTCGCGCCGTTTTGAGTCCGTCATTCACGAAGCCACCAATCTCTTCTCGCGCGGCATTCGCGAGATCAATCTGATTGGCCAGGACACCACCAGTTATGGCGAAGATCTGAAGCTGAAAGACGGGCTGGCGGTGTTGCTGGCGCGGCTGGCGCAGATCGAGACCGAGCACCAGAAATGGGTTCGTTTTCTTTACTGCTATCCGAACCGCGTTACGCAGCAGTTACTCGATACGATTGCCGGACACGCTTCGATCGCCAAGTACATCGACATGCCGCTGCAGCACGCCTCGGCCCATGTATTGAAGCGCATGAAGCGCGGCTCCCATGGCGACTACTTCCTGAAGCTGATCGAACGCATTCGGCAGACCATCCCCGGCGTGGGCATCCGGTCAAGTTTCATTGTCGGTTTCCCGGGCGAAACCGCCGCCGACTTCGACGAATTGTGCGAATTCCTGAAGGCCGCCAAGCTTGACCGCGTGGGCGTCTTTAAGTACTCCGATGAAGATACGAGCGCCTCCTACGCGCTCGACCAGAAAGTGGATGGCCGGACGATCCACAATCGACGCCAGCGCCTGATGGCTGTGCAGCGCAAGATTTCTGCGGCCATGAACCAGCGGCTCGTCGGCGCTGAGTTTACCTTGCTAGTGGAAGGTCCTTCAGCCGAAACCGGCTTGTTGTGGGAGGGCCGCATGCAGACTCAGGCACCTGAAATTGACGGTGTTTGCTACATCAACGATTTTGGACCCTCTGGTGAAGCACCGATGCCTGGCCAGTTCCGCCGCTTCCGGGTGACCGAGTCGACGGACTATGACCTGGTCGGCGAATTGCTCGACACGGGCATCAAGACCAATCTGGCTCCGGCGAATCCTTTTCCGATTCTGAATATCGCCACGTCCCGGCCGACGGCGCAACACATCTAAAATTATCGTTATGGCCGTTCGCTGGAAATGTCCCATTTGCAAGAAAGATACCGAGCCGCTCTCGAAGTGGTTCCCGTTTTGCAGTGATCGCTGCCGGGTGCTCGATCTCGCCAATTGGGCGGACGAGAAGTACGTGATTTCGCGGCCCGCTTCGTCGGATGAGTTGCGGCCGCGTCCGGCGGGCGATGAAGACGTGGACGATCTGTGAAGCGGTTCGCCACCTTGGTCGCGACGGCGGGCGGGGCAGGCTATTGGCCCTGGGGACCCGGCACGGCCGGCTCACTGGTGGGCGTCGGGCTCGCGTGGCTGATGGCCCGGCAGTTCGATTGGACCACCGGCTGGCCGCTGCTGCTGGTGACTCTGGCCGCCACCGGGCCGGGGGTTTGGGCCTCGACGCTGGCCGCCGGAAGCCGCAAAGATCCGCAGATCATTGTGGTGGACGAAGTACTCGGGCAATGGCTCACCTTGGCCGGCGCGGTGACGCTAAATGGGCGTGCGTTCGCGATGGGGTTCGTTCTGTTTCGCATCTTTGATATCGTGAAGCCGTGGCCCGTGCGCCGGTTCGAGGCGCTACCGCAAGGCTGGGGGATCGTCGCTGACGATCTGATGGCCGGCGTGTATGGCGCAATCGTGCTCTTCTGGTTAGGTTGGTTTCATCTTTACTAGCAAGCTCTTATCACAAATGTCTCTTCCCACTAACGGCAAAAATATTCCACGCATCGATCAGGTAACGCCCATGGCCGCCATTCCGGGCGGGGAATTCCAGATTCGCGGCAAGGATCTGAAGGGCTCCGCGATTAACCCCGACATTCGCTTCGGCGAAGTGGTGGCCCCGGTGATCGTGGGGTCGGACTCCATGGTGATTGCGCGCGTGCCGGAAGGTGCCAGCATCGGCGAGTTGAGCGTCGGCGGCTCGCCCTGGACTTGCGAGATCGGCATCCAGATTGCCGATAGCCTGCATCCGGTCAGCAGCCCCGC
>JANLPT010000143.1:0-2735 GCA_031367405.1 Bryobacteraceae bacterium | reverse complement strand
CGAAAGCCGGGCCCTGGCGGCAGGATATTGCCAGCCCCGGAGGGGTTTCGCGTGCGGGCGGGGGAGAGTTAACCCGCTCCCCGCGTGCGTGTGTGCGGGCGCAGATCTGCGCTCGCCGAAATGTTGCCGACCCCCCAGGGGTTCGCAGGCCATGGCGGGGAGAGTTACCCATCACGTCCCTGAGGAAGTGGAGATGTGACCGTCATTGGGGCCGACCGTGAAGGGGCAGGTGTTCCGAAGAGCTTTCATTCAGCTGACTTGTGGCCATCGGGGCCGACGCCTGCTGGCGGCCCGCGGGAGAATCGGGACATGTCCGCATTCTGGTGCCAGAAGCCCGCGATCGGCGTCAGGCTGTCGGCGAGTTGCCAAAACCGCCCGGGCGGTTTTGCCTCACCCCGGGCGCAGGCGGGTTCGGGGAGGCCGAGTGTGCGCGAGGAGTGGCAACATGAGGTCGCTCTTCGCGCACACATTCCACATGCCGGTCAAAAGCGACACGGTGTCGTATTTGAAATGGGCCACGTTTGGCCCATTTGGCTTGAGACGGCGCGTTCCGATGGAAGGCCGGCTCAGACACAAGAGACCGTGTGGAGCTGAGTTACGGCCGGGGGCAGCGTACGCCGGCCGTCGTGGCGTGTAAAAACGGGTCGGTTTTGCACGGTTGGCAGCAAGCTGCGGCGTCGGAAAAACGGGGTGGTTTTGCACGGGAGGAACCTTGGTATCAGAACAGAGGCAAGTGCCGTGTTTTTCCGACGGCCGATCAATACCGCCTGGGCGGTTTTGAAAATGTGTACCTCGTGAGTGGACGGTTGGCCACTATGAGAATCCATCCACATATCCCTTTTCAACGATCGGTTGAGCCGTTAGGGTGGGAGTATGTCTGAACTCATCAGTGATGCCAATTCCGAAGCTAATCCGGCGCTAATTCCGGAGCCAATTCCACCCAAACGGAAGAGGGGGAACCCAAATCTGTGGAAGGGTGGCCCGAGCTTGAACCCAACGGGCAAGCCGAAGGCGGTCGATCGTATCGAGTTGGAGCGGGTTCAGGCAGAACTGGCCGAGGCGCGGGAGCAGTTAGCGGATCGGGGTGCGAAGGCGGAGTTGAAGTCGCTTCGGATTCGTGTGGCCGAGTTGGAGAAGGAGAAGGCTGAGCGTGTCGAGAAGGCGGTGGTGGTGGATGTGGGGGCGGAGAAGGTGAAGGAGGAGGTTTTGAAGATTCTGCGGGACCGCGGGAAGGGTTGAAGACGGGTTGTCTTCAAACTGTCTCACCCGTGAGACAGTTTGAGTCTCGTACTCGGGTTTGGCGGATCGGCTAGCTTCGGGTGGATATTTTCCGGGAAATCGCGTGCTCTCCGAGGATTCCGGTGTAACTTTCGGCGTCCGGTTTTCTTGGAGTCCGGCGACGCGGTGCGAAGTCTGGTGAATTCGATGAGTGGTTGGTGAGTTTTTCATCGACATTTGGAGGGCCGGTGATGAGCGAGGACATGGGTGATCGGATGGCGGGGTTGGTGGCGGCGCTACGGAAGATGAATACTGAGGCTGCTGCAAATCTCTTCGGTGGCCGAGGTCGCGAAGAAAATCGGCAGCCTGAAAAAGGCAATGCGAGTGCGGGCCTATCGGTATCGAAGCATCCGTCTGAAGCAGTTTGATCCGGTCCGAGGTGCCGGACTGGGACGAACTGGCGAAGTTCGCCGAGTCACTGGCCCGGAAGCGTCAAATCAGAAGTGCGTCAGAAGTGAGCCGACTATCGCAGATTTGGGCCATAAGGCATTAGAAGGATCATTGAGGTCATTCGGCCACCCAGCGACAGCGGAAGCACCAGTACAAACCCAATACGGCTTATGTGCCAAAGCCTGCCCCTGGCGGTTTTGCCAGGTTCGCGAGTCGCGCCACCGCCAGTCGCGAGGCCTCTCCCTCTTGCACCCGGCGGCGGATCGGTCATGCTGTGGGACGGGAGGGCCGGACGATGGGGCGATCACGAACTTTCGATGCGGCTCAGCGTGTACTTCATGGCTTAGTCGTTACATGTCTTTTTCTTGGAGTGGTGTCGATTGTTCTCCGTGAGATGGCCGGGCCGTTGCGAATCGGCTCCAGAGGCGACTACACACGACTTGGGATACTTTCCCTTTTACTCGGATTCATCCTGGCAATCATCAGCTTCGTTGCCTACAGGGTCGGACGACGGAAGTAGCACTTCGTATTACTTGTGCAGGATTCGTTTTCGCCGGTCACCGTTGGGCAGAATGCCACCGTTGGGCAAAGCCGATCGGCAGGGTCGGCCGGAGCATCCGGGCGAGGTCCAGACGGACGATCCGGCCGCGGGCCGGGTGAACCACGGTGATGTGGTGATCGCGGACGGCCTGGCATGGATGCTGGCAAAGGATCGAACAGGTGGCCGGCGGACACCTGAAAAGGCCAACGCTCCGCCCGAGCCGAACACGCTGGGATGGTTCATGGCACTCGAAGAAGGCCAACGCCGACGGCGGGAAGAAGCTGAGTATTAAGGATGGCAGGTATTGCAGTGGCCGAGGTCGCGAAGAAGATCGGCAGCCGGAAGAAGACAGTTCGCGTGCGAGCGCACGGATACCGAATGCAGGGCATTCCTCTGAAGAGGTTTGAGCCCGTCGAGTTGCCCGACTGGGACGAACTGGCGGAATACGCCGCGTCCTTGGCGCCGCAGGAGCAGACTGACGCGAGTGATGACGACGAGGATGTACAAGAATCGTCGAAGGTCGAGG
>JANLPT010000142.1:0-14004 GCA_031367405.1 Bryobacteraceae bacterium | reverse complement strand
CAGCATGGGGAAGTGTAACTCACGCGAGATCTCCACCATGCGCTGGGCTTGCCGCCAATCGAAGGAGAGATGCTTGTCGTTAAAGACCGGGACGGAGCGCTTACTTTCGCGAAAGACATCGGTGATCTTGAGGAACATGTCGAAGCGCGGATAGAGAGTTTGCGCTTTCTCATTGACGGGATATTCGCCGTGTTCACCGATGAGGAGCACCCCATCCACGGCGAGCCGGCCGCCGCCGAGAGTCAGTGCGTCATGCACCGTACGAAAGATGGGCACGTTATATTTTTTGGCCCGTTCACGGCTCATGTCCCGGGCGGGCACATGTTCCGTAAAGATGGAGGCGATCTTCGAGCGCGGATATGGCGGACGGTCGTCCTGGTTGTAGCCTTCGAGAAACTTACCGACGACGACGTCGGCGTGCGAACCGAGCCAGTATTCCGTAATGATGGCGGCAATTTTCTTGGGCGGCGGCTGGGCGGAAGCCACGGTGGCGGTGGCGGTGGCGGTGGCGGCGAGGAAGGTCCGGCGTTTCATACGAAGGTTTTGAACTCCATAACATCGCCATCTTCCACGATATACTCTTTACCTTCGGTGCGCAGTTTGCCGAGTTCACGCGCCTTGGCGTAAGAGCCCAAGCTGACTAAGTCGTGATAGGAAATGGTTTCGGCGCTGATGAAGCTTTTCTCAAAGTCGGAATGAATGACGCCGGCGGCGGCGGGAGCCTTCCAGCCGGCGCGAATCGTCCAGGCGCGAGTCTCTTTGACGCCGGTGGTGAGGTAAGTGCGCAAACCAAGAATGTGATAGGCGGCGCGAATCAGGTTGCCCACCCCCGACTCAGTAACTCCTAAGTCATTCAGATACTCCTGCGCTTCGGCAGGATCGAGCATGACCAGTTCGGACTCAATCTCGGCGGAGACGACGACGGCGATGGTCTCATGATGGTCGGCGACATACTTACGGACCTGTTGCACGAAGGGGTTGGCTTCGGGGTCAGCTAAGTCGCCCTCGGCGACGTTACAGGCGTAGATGGTGGGTTTGTTTGTCAGCAGGAAGAAGGTTTTGGCGACCGCTTGCTCTTCGGCTGACATGTCGAGTGTGACGGCGTACTTACCCGATGATAGATGGGGCTCCAGGCGCGGGATCAATTCGAGGGCAGCTTGGGCGCGTTTGTCGCCGCCTTTGGCGAGTTTGGGTAACTTGCCTTTTTGCTTCTCGAGCGAATCAAGGTCGGCGAGGATGAGCTCAGTGTTGACGACTTCGATGTCGCGCACGGGGTCGACCGTATCCATGACGTGCTCAATCTGAGAGTTCTCGAAACAGCGCACCACTTGGACGATGGCGTCCACTTCGCGGATGTGAGCCAGGAACTGATTGCCGAGCCCTTCGCCCTTGCTGGCACCGGCGACGAGCCCGGCAATATCGACAAACTGGAAGACGGCGGGCACCAGTTTCTCAGAGCCGGAGATGTTGCTGAGCACGGCCAACCGATCGTCGGGCACGGTGACGACGCCCTCATTGGGCTCGATGGTGCAAAAACGATAATTAGCCGCCATAGCCTTGCGAGACTTGGTGAGCGCGTTAAAGAGCGTGGATTTACCCACGTTGGGGAGACCGACAATACCTGCTTGCATGAGGAAACTACTAGTGTAGCCAAGCTCAAGCGGCCCAGGGATGTTCGGCACCTACTTAGGCCGCAACGGGGGGCTGGGTATGTTTGTTCAGCATGGCGAGCAAGTCCTGTACCTCAAGGGGCTTCGAGAGGTAGTCGGCCATGCCGGCGTTGAGGGCCTCGGCGCGATCGCCGTGCATGGTGCGGGCGGTGAGGGCGATGACCGGAACCGCCAAGCCTTGCTCGCGTTGCCAGGCGCAGATGAGGCGTGTGGCTTCAAAGCCATCCATCTCCGGCATGTTGATGTCCATCAGCACGACGTCGAAAGTCTGCTCTTTGAAGCGGGAGACGGCCTCGAGCCCATTGTTGGCAATGATGACGTGATGGCCGACTTTTTCGAGTAAGCGCGAGGCGACTTTCTGATTGACGCGGTTGTCCTCGGCCAGCAGAATCTGGAGTGGCCGCAGGCCACTGGAGACGCTCGAAGTAGCGGATTTGGCGGGTTCGGACGCTGCGGCAAATGCCACCCGGAAAGAGAAGCGGCTGCCTCGCCCTTCTTCACTGTCGAGTTCGAGATGGGTGCCCATCACCTGCGCCAGTTTGTCGCAGAGAGCGAGGCCGAGTCCGCTGCCGCCGAAGCGGCGGGTGAGAGAACCATCCACCTGCCGGAAGGCTTCAAAGACTTGCGCCTGTTTGGCGGCGGAGATGCCGATGCCGGTGTCGGTGACGCTAAACTCCCAGTAGTTTTTTTGCGGATCAGGATGAGGGAGGCAGATGGCGCGCAGTTCAATGGAACCGGACGGGGTGAACTTGACGGCGTTGTTGAGCAGGTTGGTGACGATCTGGCGCAAGCGTAGGGCGTCACCGAGCGCGCTGGAGTCGCCGTCGATCACGGTGCGCAAATCCAGACGCTGGGCGGCGGCCACCGGAGTGAAAATGGCGGCGCAATCCTCAATCACCTGGCGGGGACGGAAGGGCATCATTTCGAGTTCCAGCGTGCCGGCTTCGACCTTCGCGTAGTCAAGAATGTCGTTGAGCATGGCGGTGAGCCAGCGCGTGGAGCTTTCCAGCTCTTCGACATAGTCGCGTTGCTCGGCGTCCAGATTCGTCCGGGCGATGAGACGGCTCATGCCGAGCACGCCGTTCAAGGGAGTACGAATTTCGTGGCTCATGTTGGCCAGGAATTCGGTTTTGGAGCGGTTGGCGGTTTGGGTTTCAACCAGCAGATGCTCGATCTCTGTTTTCTGTTCCTGAATGCGGGCGGTGCGTTCGACGACAGCCTGTTCCAGACGCCGCTGGCGGGCGAGGACGACCCTCATGCGCCAGTAGAGGAACAGGCGCACCAGCCCCGCAATGGCGGCGATCGCCAGGGCGATGGCCCAACGGGTTTGCCACCACGGCGGGAGGACTTCGAACTCATAGGTGGCCGGGGCAACACTCCAGACGCCGGCGGCGCTGCGGGCGCGCGCTTCGAAGCGATACTTGCCGGCGGGCAATGACGGAAAGATCACTTGCGCCTGCTTCGCTTCGCGCCACTGATCGTCGAAGCCGGCCAGGCGGTATTCAAGCTTCACCCGGCCGGGCATGTCATAGGAGAGCGCGGCGAGTTCAAATTCTGCGGGACGTTGCCGGTAAGGCAGTTGCAGCCCGGCGCGCCGCGCCAGTTGGCCACCGAACCGGACGGCGACGATACGGACAGGCGGCGGGGTGGCGGTGAGCGGCGGATGCTGGGGCTGATAACGGCTGATGCCGCGAGAGGTGCCGAGCCAGACCGTCGAGTGGCCAGTGGCGTCGAGCCCGGCGAGAAAAGCGCCGGCATTGGTGTCGTTCCAGGCCAACCCGGATTCGCGGTTGACATGCTGCAAACGGCCTTGCCGCAGGATGTCGAGGCCATGGTCGGTGCCGATCCAGACGGCGTCGCCGCCCGGCGAAGATGCGGGGGCGCGGCGCACCAGATGGACCTTATTTGAACTGAGCCCGCTGTCTGTGTCGAGGTGCCGCCAAGCCGTGTGGGCCGTGTCAAGAATCGAGACGCCGTAGGCTTCCCGGTAGCTGACAACGATGCGGCCGGCGGCGTCTTGGGTGACGCTGGAGACGGCGGTGTTTTTCAAGCCTTGTTTCTGAGTGTAGCGTTGCCAGGTTCCGTTGGGCTCGTGGGAATAGAGGCCGGCGGACGATGCCACCCACAGGCGGCCACCGGACTCTTCAAACAGATCGAAGTACCAGGTATCGGGTTGGGTGCCCGGCAGGTTCACTTTCTCGAAGTGGGGAACCCTTACATCTTGCACGTCGAGGCGCGCGCGGTAAAAAGCGCGAAAACCGGCGGCCCAAAGCCAGCCGGCGCGATCGACATGGACGGCGAAGGCCCCGCCCGACTCGAAGCCTTCTGCGGCACCAAAGCGTTGAACGGCGTCCGTCGCCGCATCGATGCGCGCCAACTCCTGTCCACTGGCGAGCCACATGTTTCCGCGGGCATCCTCCGCCAGACGTAACACGCTTACGCCGGGCAAACCGTCTTTGCGTAACCAGACTTTGGCGGTGCCGGAGAGGGGATCGCCCGGGTACCGGACGACGCCATGTTGCGTGCCCGCCCACCAGCGTCCACGGCGGTCGCGCAGCATGGACCAGACCGACGCATTCGGCAATCCATCGGACTTACTCCAGGTGGTCCAATTGCCATCGCCCAACCAGCGCGCCGCCCCGGCGGCGGCGGTGCCTACCCAGATAGCGCCTTCGCGGTCTTCACCCACGGAAAGGGTGGCGTCCATCGGTAAGCCCTTGGTGGAATCGACCAAGGACCAACGCTCGTTTTCGAAGATCCAAAGCCCTTGGTCGGCAGGGAGAAACAGCCGCCCTAAGCGGTCTTCGTAGAAGCCGGCGAAGGCGGAGGTATGGGCTTCGATGTTGACGGCGCGAAAGCGGTTTTGAACGGGATCGTACACGGCCACGTTGTCCAGGCCGCGGGCCCAGATACGCCCTTGGCGGTCAGGCAAAAGCGCATGCCAACGGGCAGGTTTTGGCAAGCCTTCAAACTCCTCGTAACGCACTACCTGGGCGGGTGCGCGCCAATCGTCCATGCGGCAGATGGCTTTCGGGCAGCCGAACCAGATGCGAGCCTGCCGGTCGACGGTGACACCGAAGGCACCCCGGGGACGCAGCCACTTGAGCCGCAGACCGGGTTCGATGGCCACCAGCCCTTCGCTGGAAGTAAACAGCAGACCGGCCGTGGGATGCCAGGCCAGCAGACTGCCCGGAACGGTGAGGATCTTCCTGCCGAGGTCAACCGTTTCGAAGCGATCATCGCCGCCCCCGGGGGAAGGTCTGCGTCGCGCGAGGCCCTTCTCCGTCGCTACCCAAAGCGTGCCGTCCGGCGCGTTGAAGAGGGAATTGATGCGGTTGCCCGGTAAGCCTTGCGCCGCCGTGTAGACCCGAAAACGCGTGCCATCGTAGCGGAAAAGTCCGTTGGCAGTCCCCATCCATAGGAATCCTTCGGCATCGGTTTCAATGGCCTTGACCGTGGGATTAGCCAAACCGGCCGTCTGGTCATAGACGCGAAACGGGTACTGCTCCGCGTGCAGCTGCGAGGCAGTAGTCACTAAAACGAGAATCGCCAGCAGTTGGACACAGCCCATCTAGAGAACCATATCGGCCGGGCGCGCGGAAGTTTGAGCGCTTACTGTTCGTCCCAGGCGGGCATCGACAGGCCATTCAGATCCCAGACGATCTGCCCGGCGCGGATGGTGAGCTCGCCCTGCAGCTTGCGGTCGCCATCGTGCCGGGTGTTATCGACATCGGTGAAGCCGAACTTGCCGCGCTGGATGCTGAGAATGGCCAGATCCGCAGGCGCGCCAACCGAGAGGTGCCCCAACTCCGGACGCCGGATCTCCTGGGCCGGATTCCAGGTGGATTTGGCAATCACGTCTTCGAGCGGCATGCCCAGCAGCAGGAACTTCGACATCACGTTGAGCATGTCGCGCATGCCGCCCACCATGGAGCTGATGTGCAGATCGGTGGAGATCGAATCGGGCCAAAAGCCCTGGGCGGTGGCGGGCACGGCTTGCTTCCACACGAAGCTGCCGCCGCCGTGCCCTACGTCGAACAGAACACCGCGTTGGCGGGCTTCGGCGAAGAAAGGTTGTAACTTACCTTGGGCATCGAACATCGGTACGCGATCGAGATAGGTATGCGTGTAGATGTCGCCCTTACGGAGTTTCCTGGTGACTAACTCGCTGAAAGGGCGCTCGGGCCGGAAGATACCGAAGTCGACGATGACGGGGAGGCCGGTTTGTTGGCCGGCGGCAAGGGCGCGGTCAACGGGGGTCCATTCGGGGCCGCGGTAGTGAGCGGTCTTGAAACCGACAATTTGGGCCGGATATTTCCGGGCGGTTTCGACGGCGGCGGCGACGTCCATTTGTAAGGGGTCCTGCTCTAGAGCCTCGGTCATGCCGCCTTTAACGATGCTGAGCCAGGCGAGGACCCGAGTCTTCGAGCGATCGATGATGTGTTCCTTAAATTGGGCGAACTCGAGGGCTCCGGAACTGCCGCAATCGACGACGGTGGTGACTCCGGCGCGCAGAGTGTGGCCATCGGGCCAGACGCTATTGTCGCCATTGTAGACTCCGGGCTTGCCGGTGCTGGCGAAGACATGGACGTGAATATCGATCAGTCCGGGGGTGACATAGAAGCCTTTGGCTTCGATGGTGCGGGTGGCGCGCAGGGCGGGAATGTTACTGGCGACGGCGGCGATGCGGCCATCTTTTACAGCCACGTCCATTACGCGATTGATGCCGTTCTTCGGGTCAATCAGGGTGGCGCCTTTGATGAGTAAGTCGTAGATCTTTTTTTCAGAGGCAAAAGCGTTGTAGAAAGCGGTGTAAAAGGCGGCCGGGGCGGCGTTCGTGGAGTACGTGAGGTTAGGGCGGCCTTTGACGGTTTCTACCGTGCGGCCGGCTTCGGGCCCTTGCGGAACGACATGGATTTGGGCGGGGGTGAAGGAGACGACTCCCTCCACCATGGCGACGGCGGCTAGAGGGTCCCAGGCGTAGAAGAAACGCTCTTTGATGAGGGGCTCGTCCTGACGGAAGAGGTCGATGATGAAGCGGCCCAGCGGCGTGCCCATCGCCCCTTCAGTGAATTGTTTCACGTAGGACATCCGCAGGGGGACGCGATTGGTGGCGTCGAGCGAGACGAGCCGGATGCCACGCACTTTGGCAAAGACTTCGGCGGCAGCGCGAGGGTCGAGGTAGATATTCCATTCGGCTAACAGGTTGCCACCGGTGTAGAGGTTGCCGTCCCGTAAGTTGCCGGGTACACGCACGGCACCGCCCATGATGGTGAGTTCGCGAATATTGGCGGCGGCGGCCGGCTGCTTGGCAATTACCTCGGCCAGATTAGTGAGCGGGCCTAACGCCAGGATGCGGGCGGGCTGCCTTAAACGGTCCTGGTAGTAACTCAGAGCGCTGCGGGTATCGGGGCGGGTGGAGAGCGGCGGCAACATGACGCCAGGGAGTTCGTCGGAGCTTTTACGCCAAGCGGCGGGAAATTCGTTGGCACCTTCGAGCGGCGTGGCGCGCCCGAGGAAGACGGGGACTTTCTTGCCGCTCAGTTGCACCAGCCGCAGCAAGTTGCGAGCGCCGGCGTCGACGTGGGCCAGGCCGTTAACGACCACGATGGCCTCCAGGTGGACGTCGGGGCGAGCCAGCAGAAAGGCGATGGCCATGTAGTCATCGCTGCCGGCGTCGGTGTCGACGATGATGGGCGAGGAGGTGGTGGGCGCGGTGATGGCGCGGAAGGGCGGCTCTTCGTAGGCCGGCAGAAAAGCAGTGAGGGTGAGGGCAGCAAGCAGAAGTCGCATCCTTCATGAGGATACACTAATGTTCATGAAATTTGCTCTGCTATTGAGTCTGGCGGTGCCGCTGGCCGCGTCGTCTTTGGATGAACGGGTGGCGAAAGGGATGCGGGAGATGATGGCCGGCCACGAGGTGCCGGGGGCGGTGACGCTGGTGGCGACGCGCGAACGGGTGACGCATCTGCGGGCGATCGGCGCGGCCGGGCCGGCCGGCAGCCCGGCGATGCGGAAGGATTCGATTTTCTGGATCGCCTCCATGACCAAGCCGATCACCGGGACGGCCATCCTGATGCTGCAGGACGACGGCAAGCTGAACGTCAACGATCTGGCAGGTAAGTACATTCCGGAGCTGGCTAACTTGAAGACGCCGTCGGGGAAGCCGGCCAATTTGACTTTGAAACATTTGATGACTCACTCGTCGGGATTGGCCGAGGCGACCAACGACGAGAGTAAGTTGGCCCGGAAGTTGGGCGACTTAATTCCGGCTTATGCGAGTAAACCCATGCAGTTCGAGCCGGGCAGTAAATGGCAATACTGCCAGAGTGGCATTAATACTCTCGGCCGCATTGTTGAAGTAGTTTCGGGGCAGCCTTACGAGGAGTTTCTTGCGGCGCGGCTGTTCCGGCCGTTGGGGATGAAAGATACGACGTTCTACTTACAACCCAAACAAATGGGGCGCTTGGTGACGCCGGTGAAGAAAGAGACCGACGGCAAATTCACGGCGGCCACAGTGGCTTTGTTGTATGGCAAGCCGGCTACGGACCGGGGACACTTTCCGGCCGCGAACGGCGGCTTATTCACGACGGCAGCGGACTATGCCTTATTCGCCCGCATGATTCTGAACGGGGGGAAGCTGAAGGGCAAGCAGTACTTGCGGGCCGAGTCAGTTACGTTGATGACGGCGGTGCAATCGGGCGATTTGAAGACCGGCTTCACGCCGGGCAATGGTTGGGGCTTAACGTGGTGCGTGGTGCGGGAGCCGCAAGGCGTCACGGCTATGCTGAGCCCGGGTACGCACGGCCATGGCGGCGCTTACGGCACGCAAGCCTGGATCGACCCTAAAAAAGGCGTCGTCCTGATCATGATGGTGCAGCGCTCGAATTTCGCTAACGGCGATAACTCGGCCGTACGAATGGCGTTTCAGCAAGCGGCGACGGCCGAGTAAGCTTACTTACTTACTTACTCACTCACTTACTCACGGTGGCCTTCTTGAAGTCGCCGGCCTTGACGATATTGATGTCAGCTGGAGTAATGTTCCGGCGCATGGCGGCCGTAATGCCGGCGGGGGTGAGAGCCATCACCTTTTTCTCAAGTTCCTCGTCCCAAGCCAGCGTGCGATTTTCGTAGTCGCGGGCGGCGAGCGCCTGCACGAGCGACGCATCGCTCGAGCGGCCCACTTGGCGGCTTTGAATCCAGCCGCTGCGCCCCGCTTCGATTTCGGTGGCGGTGAAGCCATCCTTGAGTGCCTTGTTTACTTCGTCCAGAAAAGCGGCTTCCACTTTGGCAATGTTCTGCGGCGCGGCGATCGCCGAGACCTGGAAAGAGCCGCTTTTCTCACTATGCTTGGCATTCAAGTTAGACGAGATACTGTAACTGAGGCCATCGTTGACACGGATGCGAGTGGCGAGGCGCGAATTGAGAAAGCCGCCACCCAGTAGAAAATTCCCCAAGACCAGCGCCGGGTAATCGGCGTCCTGATCGCTAACATTCAGACGGATACCGGCGGCCAACGAGGCGTTCTGTTTATCCGGCGTTTCGATGGACTCGTTGACGGGGGCTCCGCGAGCAAACCCGGTCTTTAATTCCTCGTACGCTGACGGACTCTTCCACGCACCAAACTCCTCGGCGATCACCTTCTTCAAGGGCGCGGCATCGAAGTCACCGGCCACCGCCAGTTCGGCGTGCGAAGCGCCGTAGAAGTTCTTATAGAACGTTTGCACTTGCTCAAGCTTCACGGCTTGCAGGCTTTTAATGCGATCATCCACCGGCAACGAGGCGCGCACATCGTCGTCGGGAAATGTGTACATCGCGCGAACAATGCGGATCGCCACTTGAAACTGCGGTTCGTTGCGGGCCGCTTCAAGGCCCGTGATTTGTTGCTTACGAATCTGCTCGAAATCGGCTTCCGGTAAGGAGGCTTCTTTTAAGATTTCGGCGGCCAGCCGCAGCACGGCCGGTAGATTGTCGCGCGTGGTTTCAATCGAGACGTTGGCACCCATGGCGCTGCCGCCGACGTTCAAACGAGCCTTTAATTGGTCGATCGCATCCTGGATTTGTTGGCGGCTCTTTTTCGCAGTGCCACGAATGAGTAAGGCGCCGGCGAGTGAGGCCGGGCTGTTCTGGCCCTTGAGGTTTTGGACGTTACCGAAGTGCAGACGGATAACGGCCTGCACCGTGTTGCCGCGGGTTTTTTTGGCGAGTAACGAGACTTTCATGCCGGCGGGCAAACTGTAGCGCTCGGTGCGCGATTCGATGTTACGGGGCGACGGGTCGAAGGCTTCGCCGGCGACGATGGCGGCCTGGCCTTTGTAGTCTTTAAGGGCGGCGGATAAGTCGCTTTTCGCGGGAATTTCGACGCGATCCGGCGCGGCGCCGGGAATAAACTCGCCGATCGTGCGATTGGAGGCTTTGAGATAAGCCTTGGCGACGCGCTGAACGTCGGCGGGAGTTACAGCGCGCAGGCGGTCACGCTCAAGAAACATCAAGCGCCAGTCGCCGGCGGCGAGATACTCGCTGAGCACCAGACCGACGCGCGTGGAGTTATTCAAAGCCATTTCCGATTGCTTCAGCTGGCGGGTTTTGGCGCGTTCCACCTCTTCCGCATTTGGCGGTTCTTTGATCACGCCTTCGAGGGTGTCGAGGAGAATCTGCCGGGCGTTGTCGAGCGAGTCGTTCTTGCTGACGACGGCGCCAAAATACAAGACGCCGGGCTCATTCATCTGCTGGGAGCCGGCCAGAACCTGAGTGGCTTTTTTGTTATCGACCAGCGCTTTATAGAGGCGGCCGGAAGAGGGCTCGCCGAGTACGCCGGCCAGGACATCGAGGGCCGGTTGGTCAGGATGGCCGCCGTCGGGAGTATGAAAGAGAGCCAGGAGAATCTGGTTGTCGCCCATGCGGCGAACCATGGTCATCCGTTCGCCGTGCTGCGTGGGTTCGACGGTGTAAGTGGGAACCAGCGTGCGGCTGGGTCGCGGAATTGCGCCGAAATAGCCGTTGACCATGGCGACGATTTTGGGTTCGTCAATCTTGCCCGCTACGGTCAGCACGGCATTATCCGGCTGATAGAACTTACGGTAGAAGGCTTGCAGATTCTCAATCGGCACGCGCTCCACGTCGGCGCGATTGCCGATCACCGGGCGGCCGTAAGAGTGGGTGGTGTAAGCGGCGGCCATCACGTGTTTATACAAAACGCCCATGGGACTGTTCTCGCCGCGCTCGAACTCATTGCGGACGACGGTGAATTCCTTATCGAGGTCGGCCTTGCGGATAAAGGAGTTCACCATGCGGTCGGACTCAAGGTCGAGAGCCCATTTCAGGTTTTCGTCGGAGCCCTGGAACGTTTCATAGTAATTTGTGCGGTCGTAAGTGGTGCTGCCATTGGGGCTGGCACCGTGCTCCGTCAGCTCTTGAGGGATGTTGGTGTGTTTAGGGCTGCCTTTGAAGACCATGTGCTCCAGAAGATGGGCCATGCCACCTTCGCCGGCACCTTCGTGGCGCGAGCCGACGAGATAAGTCATGTTGACGGTGATGGTGGGCTTCGAAGAATCGGGAAAGACGAGCAAGCGCAGACCGTTGGCCAGTTGATACTCGGTGATGCCTTCGACGGATGTAATTCGGGTGACGCCTTTCGGCAAGTCCGTTTGCGCGGCGGAGGGCAGGGGTGCCCAAAGGACGGCACCGAGCGCGATGATCTGGAAAAAGTATTTCATAAGGTTAGTCTGCTTGAGAATGTCTGTATGTTAGCGTATCGAACGGCCCGGGGTGAGTGGTCCATGCGGCTTCATTTCGATATGCGGGGATGAGCGGCGTTTGGGGTCACGAGCGCGACCGCGCGGCCGCGCTCGGCGATGGCCTCCCTGTGCCGCTACCCGAGCTTCGGGGTGCGTTTCACTGGAAGGGCGAAGGCCAGACAGAGGGCCTCCGCCAGACCGGCAGGGACTTCGGCCTGCAACGGATCGAGGGCGATGGCTTGCTTGAAGAACGCGATGCTCTGTTGGGTGCCGCGAATCCCGCGGTGAAGATAGAAATTGCCTTGCAGAAAGGCATCGTCAGCGGCGGGATTGACGCGCCGGGTGCGGGTGAGATTGGTGCGCTCCTCGGGCTGGGGCCAACAGGGCCATCGGGGCCATCGCCGGGTATCCCCCATAAGCGCTAAGATAACCGCCGGAACCTGCGATTTTGTAGTTTTTGACCACTCGCAAACGAACATTTTGGCATAGAAATGTTCTTACCTTAGCGCTTATGCGGGTATCCCCCGACCTTCCCCTAACTCGCAGTCAATCAATACAGTTAACCCATCCCCGATCTTCGGAACTCCCCTTCGCCCGAAGATTCCAGTCATGCCAGGAAAGCCGCGCCAACCAATTCAACCCTTAGCTTTCCCCAGCCTCGCGCACGAAGCGGCGGCGGTTGCTTTCATAATCTGCCAGGTCTACCCCGTTTCATGAACGCGCACCTCCCTCCGACCTCCATCTGTACTCGCCGGCGCGGACCTACTTCCGGCCAAGATCGTTCCGGTAAACCTTTCCATCTTTCATCACGAACTTCACCTTCTCCATCATCCGGATGTCCGCCAGCGGATCGCCTTCAATGGCGATGATGTCCGCCCAGAAGCCTTTGGCCAACTGTCCGGCCTTTGTCGATAGATTCATCAAGGCGGCGTTGGTGAGCGTGGCGGCGCGGATGGCTTCGATCGGCTTCATGCCGAACTCGGTCATGTAGGGAAACTGCTTCCAGTTGTCGCCGTGGGGATAGACACCGGCGTCGCTGCCGAAGCCCATCGTGGCTCCGGCCAGATAGGCTTTCCGGAAGTTTTCGCGTTGCAGCTTGCCCACCAGCTTTTCCTTTTCGATCGATTCCGGCAGCACGCCGTTCTTTAAGCCCTCGGTGAGAATGTAGTCGTCGTTGTAGATATCGAAGTTCAACACGGTGCCCTTTTGCTTCGCCAGACGAATGCCTTCTTCATCGATGAGCGAGCAGTGCTCTACCGAATCGACGCCGGCGCGGATGGCGTCCTTGATGCCTTCGGCGCCGTGGGCATGGGCGGCGACTTTGCGCTCGAGCTTATGGGCTTCCTCCACGATGGCCTGCATTTCTTCGAGCGTATACTGCTGCGTGCCCACGCCATCGCCCTTTGAAAGCACGCCGCCCGTGGCGCAGATCTTGATCAGGTCGGCCCCATACTTCACCACTTCGCGTACCTTGGCACGGGCCTCCCACGGCCCGTTCGCCACGCCGGCCGTGCGAAAGTTGAACTCCGAAGGCAGCAGATTGGAATCGCAGTGGCCGCCGGTGATGCCCAGCGAAGGCCCGGAGACGAACAGGCGCGGCCCCGGAACATCGCCTTCCTGGATGGCATCGCGCAAAGCGACATCGGCATAGCCGCGCGCGCCCACGTTGCGCAGCGTGGTGAATCCGGCCAGCAGCGTGGTTCTAGCTTGGCGAGCGCCGATCAGCGCCTCGCGCGGGACGGAGATGCCGAGACGGCGGTAGCCGGAGTTGCGCGGGTCGCCGGTGATGTGGGTATGAGAATCGATCAACCCGGGCAGGCAGGTGGCGCTTGTGAGGTCGATGACGGCGACTCCCGGCGGCGTCGGCCCATTGATGGATTCAATGACGCCGCCGGTGACCGAAATCAGCGCATTGGACAAATAGACGCCCGTCTTGACGTCGAGGAGTTTGCCGCACCGCAGCAGAGTGGTTTGCGCGCCCATCGGGAGGGCGCAGAGTGGGATGGCGCAGAGAAGTATCAGGAGCCTGGACATGTTCTCCACGTTAACCGATGAGGAGTTGGCGTGTCAGAAGGACAGCTTGATCAGCGAGGATGGTCGGGGCGGTGGGATTCGAACTCACGACCCTCTGCTCCCAAAGCAGATGCGCTACCAGGCTGCGCTACGCCCCGACTTGACTCTTCTAGCGTAACAGCTTCACGCGTGCTAAGGTGACCCGCATGGAACTCTCGACTTGGTGGTGGCGTCAGCAAGGGCTCGACGCCAGCGCCGCCGGCAAGAATGCCGCTGCCGTGCTCGCCCAATCCGGCTGGGCCCGGTCCGTCGGCGGATCTGGCCCTTATCTGTCTCTCTACGCGCGGGCCGGCCTCACCCGCCCCACCATTGACCACGCCATAGCCCATCTTGAAATTCACGAATTGCCCGCCGCGCGCGGCTGCACTTACCTCGTTCCGCCGTCGCGCCCTTGAGCCTCGAGCCGATGCCCGGCGAGCGCTGGATCTTCCCCGCCGACCGGCCGCAACTCGAAGCGAAAGCAAAACCGGATGGCCGCGTAGTTCTCCTCAGCAGCCTCGACGCCTTGTTCCTCCTGCGCCGCA
>JANLPT010000117.1:0-7136 GCA_031367405.1 Bryobacteraceae bacterium | reverse complement strand
CCAAGAGTTGTGGGGGCCAGCGTCCATAACCTCGATAACCCAAGACTACTTATTTCAGTAGTTTCCCAATCCACTATCCATAAGTCTTTCAAAGAGGGTGGACAGGGTGGACAGGTGGACCGAGGCTTGGTTTTATTGGGTTTCTGAAGCCCGATCGGTCCACCCTGTCCAACGGGCGGATTTAGATAAGCATCTGATCACCTGATTTCAGCGGCTCCAGCCTGCCTTCGACGAATATATAAACCGGCCCATTTGGGTCTTTGGTCCACCCGCGGGTCCTTACTTTCTCCCCGTCGGGTGGACCGATCGAAGGGCGGACATCCTTCCAAAGGTCGTGTGCCATTGCTCGCTCTATCGCTGCGGATAGCGCGGGGCGGATTGTTGCGGGTGACAATTCCAACAACTCGTGGATTGTCTTCCGGCTTACGAAGCCGCTCTTGCCTGCAATCAAATCACTCACGGTCGTTTCCAACTCGTCACGCACAATGCGCTTGTTCTGCTCGACGCCGGCTAGTGCCCAAAGCGATTCAGGGAGAGTGATCGACTCGCCAGATGCTTCGGCCGCGGCAGCTTCCGCGAAGAGTTGATCGCGGTCGCGCTTGCTGCCCTCGACGTCTATTTTACTGACCTGAACCGGGAGGTAGCGCCGGTTTCCTGTCTGGTCTTTCAGGTACGCTCCGGCGCCCGCGCCCCCGTTCGTGGTGCCAATCATGATGAACTGGCGAGGCACGTCACCCCTCAGGCGACCGTACGCGGGCCTTGCACTGTCTTCTCGCCTGCTGAGCTGAGCCTTTACGTTTTCGATTTCCGCGTTGCGAACTCCCGACAATTCTGGGATTTCAATTATCCATTTGCCGGCCGTCTGCTCGATCATCGTTTTGGGGTCGTCGCCGAGCTTAACAGCGTCCGTGAAATAGGCGGCGCCCCCGGCCAGCTCCATCAAGAATGTGCTCTTTCCCGGCCCTTGGAAGCTTTCGAGAACCAGCAGCGTATCGAATTTGCAGCCCGGATGCCGGGTGCGGCGCACGGCGGCGATCAAGGTCAGTCTTGCGATTGCCCGGTTCAACGGGGTGTCGTCGGCGCCAAGGTAGGTAGTGAGCCAAGTGCTCAACCGGGGCGTGCCATCCCAGCTGATGCCGGCAAGGTATTCCTTGATGGGGTGAAACGGATTGCTGAGCGCCTTAACTTTCAAGTAATTAAAGACTTCGGCAATGGGGGTGCGCAATCCGGTTTGCTGGGCGTTGATGCGCAGAATTATTGCGTCGTCATCAGTGAGCTTTCGCCAAGTGCCGCCAGCGCAGATGAAGATTGCCTGTGCGAATTCGTCATGGCGGATTTTAACACCCGACGAATCCAAAAACGCTTCGAAGTTTAGGAACGTCTCTCGCGGAGTGCCTTTGTCCGTGGTGTCTGGATACTGGATGTATGGCGCGCCTGCCTCGATGGTCTGTCCCCCTCTGAACGGCTCGATCGCATTGAAGGCGCGTTCCGGCAACGCTACGTCGAACAAATCGCGGGGCGCCGCTGCATCTTCGGTGCGCTCCCATTTCGAGGTAGCGTCGCCCTCTGTCCACGGGTCGGAAGGGTTGCCTGCAATCATCGCAATCGTCGCCGCGACGAACAAGCCGCGCACGTCCGCGGTCATGGCCAAAACGTCCATACCGCAGATTGCTGCCCCTTTAAGAAGTCCGTGAATCTTGAGACCGGCTTCGTTTAAAGTCTTTTCCTGGTGGCCGGGCTGTGACTGCCGAACGCTTTGCAGTTCGCTCCCGATAGCACTTGTGAGGTACCGGCCCAGCGCGGTGGGGTTTAGTGCGGGAAGCTTTCCGCCCGGGAGTTTCGCGGCGCGCTGGGCCTGCCAAGAGGCCGCGCGCTTCTCATTGGCCAATCGCTCCCAGTCGGATGGCGGCGCACCGCCGAAATCTTCGTGACCCTTAATTCCAATTACTGCAAGCTGTTCCCGTTCGCGCTCGTTGAAGGCCATAAGAAAGACCAGCCATTCAGGCGGTTCAGGGAAAAACTTCAGCTGGACGCGATCTTGTCCGTCGCCTTCCCATGAATATGCTGTTCCGTCCGGCCTGATGGACGGCGGCAAAATAGTGAAGCCCTTCGGCGAGCCATCGGCTGCGCACCCGCGAACATCCAACCCGGGGGCGATCTGATCCGAGGCGTTCTTGATGCGCACGCCGTCGGGCCGCGCGAAGAACAGTTGCTCGCCTGCACCCCCCTTGCGCACAACGTCCCGCGCCAAGGGACCGTGCAACATGTCGAGCGTCTCCACGGCCATGAAGCCATCGCGCCCCTGTTTGTTGTCCACGTCGAGGACTACCGCCCCGGAACCGCTGCCGGCCACCATGGCGATAGAGGCGTTCGGGAATTTGATCGCCCAGCCTCGAATAACCTCTTTATCGGTCGTCGCATTGACGAGGTTATTTTTGATGAGCGGTTTTTTGTCCCGCGTTGCCGGGAAAGTCGGAATGCCTGCGTCGGCATATGCCAACCAAGCTTCCAAAATTGCGGGCGGCATGGCGTTTTCGTCTTGCGGCGCGGGGGCCGAAGCGCTATATTCCAAGAGCATTTCTTCACCTTTCAAAGTTGCAAAAAGCCGCCCCCGGTCCGGGAAGATCACGGGGCGGTTTTTCTGTTTTCAGACGTGGATGATAAGGGTCTCATTACCCCACGGCGAAAGCCAAACGGTTTCCGCCCAACGGGCTTCGTTGTTTCTAAGGACAGTTGTCATCGCGCTGGCGTGGCTGTCCCCGCGATCTTCCCGCAACACGGGGATCATTTTGGGGTCGACTTCCTCGCTCCGGAGAAAGACTTCGTCCCCTTGCCGCCGGGCTATGACGACATGAGGGCCTGCGTTGTTGAAGCATTTCACCGGGGCACCAGCGAGAATCAGGTGCGTCCGGTCGGGGTTGGCGCGGAAAAAGTCGCAAGCGTGATTGCGGAACAGCGCTCTTAGCTTGAGCATGCGTTGGTTCGCCGAATCGGGGCTGGGCTCGGCGCCGTATTTCTCGATTATTGCGGGCCAGTTCGTGCTCATTGGGTAGCTCCGTTTGATTTGGCCGGAGCGACACGGGGCACTGCAATGTCTTGGTAACGAAATTGCTGTACGATCCATTTGGTCGCCCGGCTGGGTGGTGATTTGAATGTCGAAAATTGCTTGAGGCGCCCGGCCAGGGGCGCCTTTCGCGTTTGTGGGGTGCCGCGGGATCATGCGGCTTGCTGGCGTGATGCGGTGCGCTCGCGGGTGGCGATCCAAAATTCAACTTCGGAGGCTACCCAAGCCACCCGGCGATGACCGAGCTTCACTGGGCGCGGCAGGCCTAGTTCGTTCATGAGGGTGTAGATGGTGGCGCGGTGGACCCCGAGCCGATGAACCATCACTGGCATCGTCCAGAGGCTAGGACCGCTCGCCGGGGCGTAGCTGGCGCCGCGGGCGGACATGACTTCGATGCTGTTTTTTGACGGCTGCATTTTGTGGGCCTCGTGATGGGTGTTTCGGTTCAGACAAAGTATTTCAGCGCAGTATTCGTGTAAAATACGCACACTATGTCGTCGAGCGTAGCACAAGATGAGCATTGGACGCGTAAAGCCGACACTCTGACTGAGGTATATATTGGTTAACTACTTATTAATTACTTGATCTGTTCTTGTGAGGCCGCACGACGGGCAATGCCCGACCGCTATCACGGCCAATTGCAGGTGCGCGGCAAAGCCCGGACGCTAGCCGATTAGCTTCGCGGTCAATAAACAGGGTTCAGCGCGCTAACGATTGCTTAGGAAATGCCGTCTTGGTCCACGGCTGGTCCACGGATGGTGCCTGGGGTGAAAATTGTGGCCAAGTGGATTTCTGGAAATCACTATAAAATCAATAGTTTAGATTGGAGCGGGCGAAGGGGATTGAACCCTCGACATTCTGCTTGGGAAGCAGACGCTCTACCACTGAGCTACACCCGCGTTGGCTGTAAGATACTGGCGATCCCGGCAATTTTGCAAGCACTCTCATGTCGGCGAGGACAGGTCCGGCTGCTTCGCCGCTGGCTTCCGGGCATTAGCCGCTAGTGAACCGCCCAGCGCTTCAGCAAGTGGGCGCCCGACAGAGCCCCTCCAGACATGTCCTTCAGGACTTGCCTTGAAGACGGCAATTCAAACATGCCCTTCGTGCGGTCGTCTGGCTGGCCGTTCAGGCTGTTGCCGCTTCCAGGCGGGCCAATTCGTGGCTGTAGGCACGAAACAAGGCCGCGTGGCGGGAGAGATTATAAGCCCAGTGACCGGCCAACCCGCGCTTACGCTCGTCCCGCAGCGCCGAGCGCAGGCGCGCCACGATACGTTGCTGCGCTGCCGTCGAGGCATCGGCGATCTCGGCCGGCCACAGCGGCAACAGCCCGGGCAGGTCACGCGCGCGGTCATATGCCGATTTCTGCGCCGCGCTGCCGCCCCGTGCGCAATGCCGCACGTAATGCCGCGTGGCAGCCGAACGCGACGGCCTTGCGGCAAGGCCGGGCACAACCGGCTTCGACAGTGATTTGGTCGCAAACGTTGTGGCAAACGTTGCGCCAAACGTTGCGGCGAACTGGCGCTTCATTGGCCGATCGATGGTCGCGGCGACGGCTGCGGTGGCGGTTGGAAACGAAGGAATCGGCAAGCTGTTACCTCATGGGGCTGGTTCGGTCGATGTTCGTGCCAGGGGCTGGCGGTTGATGGCCGGTTATTCGCCAGCGTCTGGCCCATTGAAGGTCCCATGCCCCCGACCAAGGGGGATTACTTTCGGCCGTGAGGTAAACGCCGGCTGTCTGGGGCACGATCTCCGATGCCGCCGAAAGCCCCCCCCCTTGCAGCGCCTCGATTTTGAGGCAATGTAGGCGCAACTTCATCGAGCTTCGGGCGGGATTTGGGGAGGGGATGAGGCTGTCGGGTTTTCTGAATGTGCGGCGCATGGCCCGGCTTGCGGCAACGGTGGCGTTTTTCGCCGCTTCAGGGGCCGCAGACGCTGTGCTGGCTTGCGAGCGCGTGGAATTCGAGGCGGTCGTGACGGACGCGGCCAATGCGTTGCGCGACCTCAATCAGAAGAACAAGCCGCCCTATCAGGCCCGCCTCAAGGATCTCAAGGAAAGGCGCGGCTGGAGCCACGACCAGTTCCTGAAGGAAGCGGCGCCGCTGGTCCAGGACGGCAAAATTTCTGAATACGACGAGCGCTCGTCGGCGTTGCTGGAAAAAATTCAGTCCATGGGCGCTGAAGGCGCCAGCATGAGTCAGCCGCAATGCACGGCGCTTGCGGAATTGCAGGGCGTAATGCATGCCCTGGTCGACGTGCAGAAGGAAAAATGGACCTACATGTTCAGCAAGATCGAACAGGAGTTCAAGCGCTGACCCAGCCGTCCGGCCCCAGCCGCTCCTGTGGCCCGAAGCGCGCCTTGTAGGCCATCTTGGGCGAGCCCTGCACCCAGTAGCCGAGATAGAGATAAGGCAGGCCGAGCCGCCGCGCCTGCTCGATATGATCGAGAATCATGAAGGTGCCGAGGCTGCGCGCATGTTCGTCCGGCTCGAAGAAGCTGTAGACCATGGAGATGCCGTCCGTCAGCCGGTCGCACAGCGCTACGGCCTTCAGCGGCGGTTGCTGGCCACCTGGCGGCTGTCCAAGCGGAATGGCGCGCCCGAGCGGTACGCGCGGCCGGTATTCCGTGATGAACGTGTCGACGATCGAATCCTCGATCATCATGGCGTAGTCGAGCACGCTCATCTCGGCCATGCCGCCGTCGCCGTGGCGGTCGTCGATATAGGCGCGAAAGAGACTGTACTGCTCGGATGTCGGCACCGGCGCGATCTGCCGGCCGGCGAGATCCCGGTTACGGTCGATGATGCGGCGGAACGAGCGGCTTGGCCGGAAATCCGAAACGCGGACGCGGACGGAGACGCAGGCCTGGCAATTGTCGCAGTAGGGCAGATAGGCGATGTTCTGGCTGCGACGGAACCCGCCCTTTAAGAGATTGTCGACCAACAGCCGCGGCTTGTCGTGCGTCAGATGCGTAAAAAGCTTACGTTCGAACCGGCCTGCCAAGTAGGGGCACGGCTGCGGCGCCGTGACGTAGAACTCCGGGAAATTCTTCTGTTGTTCGGTCATGCGACCGCGACCCCCACGTAACGCACTGGTCCGCCACTCTAAGTAGCGCCGGGGCCGGGATCAAGTGTGTGCACAACGAGGGCGACGTGGAAGGCGGGGGACGGGGCGCAGCATCACCCGTTGACCTTGGCGATCACGTTCTGACCGAACTCCTGCAGACGGGCTTCGAGATCGCCAATGCCTCTGCCTGACAGCGTTTGTGCACCCTGCGTCGTGCCCATCGGCGGGCCATCCATGAACGCGGTCACCGGCAAAACGATGCGGCCAGCCCCGCGGGCGCTCGCGTCGCGAACGGCCACAACCGCGTCGCCCCCAGCACCCGGGAGCGCACCGGGGCATCCGGTCGTCACCTCGATCGTGGCCGGGTCGCGTCCATGCTCGCGCGCCGTGCGCCGCATCAGCTCGATCAGCGGCTCGAGCGCCACCGCCGCCCCCGTGGCCGGGAAAAAACCGTCACCAAGACGCCCGGCCCGTTTGGCGGCAACTTCCGAGTGTCCGCCGATGATGAATGGCACCCGCCCGCGCACCGGTTTCGGATTGCAGCTCATGCCATCGAACGCCACGAATTGCCCGTTGTAGCTGGCATCGTCGCGCGCCCAGAGCGCCCGCATGGCGGCGACATACTCGTCCGCACGTGCACCGCGCTTTTCGAACGGCACGCCGATCGCCTCGAATTCTTCCCTGAGCCAGCCGACCCCGATGCCGATCTCGATGCGGCCGCCGCTCATGGCGTCGAGCGTCGCGAGTTCCTTGGCGAGGACGATTGGGTTTCGCTGCGGCAGGATCAAGATGCCGGTCAGGAAGCGCAGCCGGGTGGTCGCGGCAGCGGCGAAGGCCATCCAGATCAATGGATCCGGCAGGTTCGTGTCGGGGCCGCCGGGCAGCCGACCGGACGGCGCGTACGGATATTTGTAAGCGCCCCACGAACGACCGTCGCACTCGGCGTTGGTTTCCGCTTGACGGGCGGCGGGTCGGCCAGCGACGCTATCGCGTCGGTTTTAGCGCGGCA
>JANLPT010000064.1:0-22708 GCA_031367405.1 Bryobacteraceae bacterium | reverse complement strand
TCCGATGGCCGGCGGCGGGGCATGTGACAAGAGACGCAATCGTCCGGCGGCTTCGTCACATGAGACTCGGCCGCCCCGGGATGGCAACTTCGGCAGACTGCGGCATAGCGCGCTACCCCGGCGGCACCGGCTTGCTGACGGTGCGGATCATGGCACGTGGTGCAGGTGAGCGCGCCCCGGCTTTCGAGAAAACAGCGCGACTGCCGCAGCCGGTAAGGCGCGCTGGCGAACTCGAACTTATCGGCCTGCCCGGTGCCGGGCGCGTGATCGAAATAGAGGGCGTAGTCTTCGAGTGGCTCGCCTGGACGGTAGCTGAAGACGCCGCGTCCACGCCGGATGAGGGAATTCGGCAGGGGCGCGTTCGTCGTTTCGAGGTGGCATTGCAGGCAGACCTCCATCTTCCGGACGGGGTCGAGCTTGGCCGGGTTAACGATCGCCGCGCGCACCGCGACCGCCGGTTTTCTCAGCCGCACCGCATCGACGTGGCGCTGCCCCGGCCCGTGGCAACGTTGGCAATCGATGCCTTCGGGCAGTTGCGCGGGCCAGCGGGTGGCGTTCTCCCATTGGTCCGCTCCAGGCGGCAGGGCGGGGTAGGCGTTGTGGCAGGACATGCAGCGGTAGGTGATCTTGCGACTGAATCCGGCATGCTGGGAGACGTCGTAGGCTGGGCTCATGCCCCAATGGCCCCCGTTTTCCGCATACCAAGTCAGGGGAAGCTCGATCAGGTCGCCGGTGGCATTGCGGCTGACGAAACTGCGCGCATGATTGCCGGAGCCGAACCAATAGTCCAGCTTTCGTTCAAGTACATTCGAGGGCGCGCCGTCGAATCCAATTTGCTGACGGCGTAACATCGGCTGCCCACCCCTATTGAACAGCGTGAACAACTGCTCGGACGCGTGGTGCCGGAACGCGCCGGGTGGGGGCGGTTGCCGAACCGTACCGAAGGAACGAGCCATGGGCGTGCTGCGATAGCGATCGGCGATGGCGGCGTGGCAATTGGCGCAAAGGCCGGGCGCGACGTAACCAGCCGGTGCCTGCGCCCGAAGTGGCACCAAGCACAGGAGTAACAAGATTGTCGGTGGCATCGCCAGAGGTTTACCTTCTCGTCAGCCTGGTATTCTGACCGCTTGGTTTATAACTTTCGCGGCTTGTCGCACGATCCCCTCCCTGACGGTCAGGGTTCTGTTTGGCTCGTAAAATGCTCGTTCAACAGAACCCCGACCGTCAGGGAGGGGATGATTTGGATCTCGTCAAAAATACATCTTCACACCGTCGCGGTACTAGTGGCCCTGGTAATGTGGCGGGGGAGGGTGGCCGTCTGGCTATTGCCGCCGCCCGGCGCGTGGGGCGCGTCTTGATTCGAGTGGACGCGTGCCTCTTTGAAATTCAGGCCCTTGCGAGTCCGCCTCATCGAATTACCACTGGAAGCGGCCGACGAGTTGCCCATTGCGGGGCAAGCCGCCGCCGGTGGACGTAGGGTCGATGCGGCCAAACCCGCCTGTCAAACGGCCCTGGTTATCGAAAGTAGTGGCATTGTTCGGCGCGCCACCCGGATTGGCCAGATAAGTCCGGTTGAAGGCGTTGAACAGTTCCGCTCGAACCTGCAAGGACATGCCTTCCCGGATCTTCGCCATGTTGAACCGTCGTCCGACGCTGAACTGCTCGTCCGGACGCCGCATGTTACGGAAGTCGTTATAGAAGGGAGTTGCCGGGCCCCATTGGCCTTGCGGAACGTCGCGCCAAGCCGCCGGATTCAGCACCAAATCCTTGTAAGGGTCGATGCAATGGCAGTTGAGATCCTTCAAATACAGGGCCTGGCCGGGGACGCGCTCCATCCGGGTGCTCTGGAAGGTATGGGCGTTGAGGTTGTTGTTGGAGGTGGGCACGCCAATTAGCGTGCCGCTTTGATACCGCAGCACGCCGCCGGCCGTCCAACCGCCGGACGCCGCCCGAAGGAAGCGGTTCGTCCCGAGCTTGGGCATCTCGTAGTTGAAGCCCGTGACAAAGATCAGCGGAATGCCGCCACCGGTGAGGCCCTTCAAGGTGTCCCGGTTGAAGACATCGCCGTTGGCACCATTGGTCGATAGCTCCTTGGCGAAGGTGAAGGCCGCCGAAAAGTCCAGCCCGTGCGAGTAACGCTTGGTGACTTTCACTTGAAGCGAGTCGTACCAGGAGTTGCCCAGCGGCGACCAGCGGGGCGTTAGCGCGCTATTGAACTGTGGAAACGGCCGCAAGGCTTGCGCCACCGTGCCGGTGTTGGGGAAGCTCGCATAGGGCTTCCCGATCCCCTTTTGCGCCGCCGCCGCCGAATCGATCCGCGACGCCAGCACGATCAGATCGGCGGGCCGGTCGCGGCTCAGGCCGTTAGCCGCCAAGGTCTGGTCGCTGATCGCGTTGGGGTTCCCGAGGTTGTTCTGATTCAGCCAACTGGATCGGTTGCCGACATAGGCCGCCTCGATCACCAAACCTTTCATCAGCTCGCGCTGAAGGCTGAAGTTCCACTGCAGCACGCGGCCCGGCCGTGCGCCGCTGCGATCGAACATAGTGCCGGGGGCGTCGAACGCACCGGTCCGTGGACGCAAACCCGGATCGAGCGTGGGCGTGTAGAGCTGGGCGCGATCCACCGCCAACCCGTCTTTGAGGAACGTCGCCGCATCGGCAAATCCCGGATTGCTCCACACCTGCTGGTCGAATCCGACGCCCAGAATGGCGGTGTTGGTGAGGTAGGCTAACGTCGGCAGGTTGGAATAAATCACGCCCAGGCCGGCGCGCACCACCGTCTTGTCGTTAATCTGATAAGCGGCACCCAACCGGGGACCAATCGCGTACGGATAGTTATCCGTGAACTGGCATTCGCAACGGCCTTTGCCGAATCCTTCAAAGACAATCGCTCCGGGCCGCCCACCGATTGACGGGTTCGGGATGGAGGGCCCGAACATCGAATTGCGGAAGTGGATTTCGTGTCCCTGCGTCATCAGGTCCCAACGCAGACCGTAGTCGAGCGTCAGGCGGCGCGTCACCTTCCAGGAATCTTGTAGATAAAGGGCATAACTCTTCTTCCGCCATTGCGGATCTTGCACGGCGTTGATGCTGGCATTGTTCACCAGACCGAGGAGAAAGCTGGCATAGGGGAAGCCCGAGGATCCGCCGGCGAGTGCCACTCCCTGCAGCGCCGGATACGAGGTCTCCGTGGCGCTGAAGTTCAGAATGCCCTGGGCCCCGCGCGTATTGCGGTCCGTCCAGGAGTCGAGCCGGAACTCGCCGCCCAGCTTGTAGGTATGGCTGTTGCGGATGTAAGTGGCGCTGGCGATGGAGGTCCATTTGCCATCGTAATAACGATTGGCGTTGGTCGGTCCCATGCCCAGGTTCATGCCGCCAAAAGCGGCGGTACCTAGTCCGGCGATGCGCGGGAAGCCCCCGGGGCTGGTGGCCGAGCCCTTAAAGCCGATGCCGCCGGCCGCGTCATAATCCAGTACGCTGGCGGGCGAACTGTCGGGATTGTGAAAGCGCAGATAACCGGCACCGAAGTGCAGTACCAGATTCGGCTTGGCCACCCAATCGTAGTTCAACCGCGTCGTGTGGCCGTAGATGGCCTGGACGCGGACGGCAGTGATCGGGTCAGGCAAACCGTCATTAGCGGTTTTCTGATCGGTGCTTTGCTTCGAGTAATAGAACGTGGCGCGGTGATTGTCGCTAAAATTGTGATCCAGCTTGATGCCCGGCAAGCCCTGAAAGCGGGTGTTGTCGTTATTCGGAATCCAGTTCTGGATCAGGTTGCCGTTGAGCGGATCGGGAATCAGCTTCTGTACGGCCAGCGCCACGGGATCCATTTGGCTGGCGGGAATGCGGTTGCCGGCGAACGGCGTGCGATAGATGCGGCCTTCGAACGTCGAGTTCGACCGCGGATCGAAGATCATGTTCTCGATCACGGCGTTGCCTCGCGCATCGGTGCCGATGCGGCGATTCTGGGCGAGCGCCGCGCTGAAGTCGCCCGCCCGGTAAGCGGCCGTGGGCACCGATTGAAAGCTCGCATTCGCCGTCGCGCGATTGCGGAAAAATTCGTAGTTTAAGAAAAAGAAAGTGCGATTCTTGCCGTTGTAAACCTTGGGAATCCGCACCGGGCCGCCAATCGAGAAACCGGCATCGTGCTTGCGGCTGGTGGGACGAATCGCGGTAAACGGGCGGTACGCGTCGAGCGCTTCATTCGCGAAGTACTCATAGCCACTGCCGTGCCAGGCATTGGTGCCGGAGCGCGTGGTGAAGTTGAAGAGGCCGCCCGCCACCTGGCCAAATTCGGCGGCATAGTTGGAGGTCTGAAGCGAAAACTCCTCGATCATTTCGACGGAAGCTTGGCTCACCGTGCTGGTCCAGCCGGTGTCGTTGGAACTGGTGACGTCCTGCCCTTCGATGATGATCTTGAACTGGTTGGCTTGCGCCCCGTTGGCGCGGTTCCCGTTGGAGTTACCCACCACGCCGGGTGAGAGCAGCGCGAACGCGGTCCAACTACGAATATTGCCCGTATTGCCGCCGCCGCCGCCAAAGTTGATCGGCAGGTTGTTGATGCGGTCGCCGCTGACGTTGATGCTCTGTTCGGCATTCTCTGATTTGAGGAGCGGAGCCTGATCGTTGACGGTGACGCTCTCCGTGGTGGAGCCGATGGCCAGGGTAAAGTCCAGCCGGATGGTTTGAGCGACCTGCACTTGAACGGATTTCTGCGTAACTTTCTTGAAGCCGGCCGCCTCCACGGTAAGGTCATAAAGGCCCGCTTGCAGGGAAGCGATCGTGAAGTTCCCGGTCGGTGTGGTGACGCTGTCGCCGCCGATGCCCGTGGCGACGTTTCGGACGGTGATCTTGACATTGGGCACCACCGAGCTGGCGGGGTCCAAAACGGTGCCCGTGATCGTGCCTCGATCGCTTTGGGCAAAAGCGGATGAGGCGGTCAGCAGCAGGGCGCTGGCCAATCGACAGAGATTTACGTTACTCACAAAGACACTCCTGAAATTACGGCTCTTAGACTAGCGGCAACCACCATAGGTCTGTACTGTATATTGCACGAGCCGCAAATGCAAACGCCGAAGCGTCCGCCCCGAAGCGTCCCAGTTGGTCCATACCCAGGGGAGAGTGGGAAATGGAATCCGGGGTTCCCGCCTCGAAGATTCAATGACTATGGTCGTGGAGGAGGCACCAGCCATGAATCCGCAGGCCGCGGAGCTTGGTGTCTTTGCGCAGGGAGGCGAGAGCCTGCTCAAAGTCCACGACGTCACGGTTAGTGCGTAACCGCCGGCTCCATCGACTTGGCCGCATCGATCCAGCCGCAAATTTGCTCGAACTCCGGCGCGTCGCCCTGGAATTGACGGGGCTTCTCGGCCCGGGTCTCCACCATCTTGCGATGCAGTGGCTCCCGGCCGCCTATTTGCCTCCTCTCGACCACCGCCAGCTCTTGCGGTCCGGGGAAACGCCGAATCCCGCTTAGGCCCATCGCAGGCGCTATCATTCTTCTGTGCTACGTCGCCTGTACGTTCATAATTTCCGTTGCCTCGAAAACTTTGAGCTGACCTTCAACGGCCAATCTTCCACCCTCTTGCTGGGAAAGAACGGCTCGGGGAAGACGTCGGTCGGACTGGCGCTCGAAGTGCTGCAAAAGATCGCTCGTGGCACCAACCGAATCGACAGCATGGCAAAGCCGAAGGACTTTTCGCGCGGTCGCGCCGACGTACCGATGCGCTTCGAGATCGAAGTTGAACTAGACCGAAAGATCTATGCCTACACGATCGCGTTTGAGTTTCCTGACGGCTTCAAGGAGCTGCGCGTCGTTGAAGAGAAGCTCGTGGCCGATGGCACTCCCCTCTACACCCGCACCCTCGCGCAAGTATGGTTGCCCGTCAGGGCCAAGGCGCAGGAGAAGGAAGCAAAGTTTCTCATCGATTGGCATTTGGCGGCCCTCCCCATCATCCAAGAGTATTCGTCTGCCGATCCGTTGTTCATTTTCAAGCAGTGGCTGTCTCGCGTGCTGATTCTCCGGCCGATTCCGGAACTGATCACTGGCGAATCCAGGGACGAAACGCTTGAGCCGAATATTCGGGTGACGAATTTTGGCGCATGGTTTTCTGGCCTTATCGCCCTTTCCCCGGCCTCCTATTCCCAGATTGACGGCTACCTGAAGCACGTGCTCACCGACCTCAAGCAAATCACGAATCCTCTGGTCGGCAAGGACTTTCGCACTCTTGTAGCCGAGTTCAAGAACGAGTACGGCACCGTCAGTATTCCCTTTGAAGATCTTTCCGATGGCGAAAAGTGCTTTATGATCAGCGCCCTCGTGCTCGCCGCCAATCGGGTTTACGGCCCGTTGCTTTGCTTCTGGGATGAGCCGGACAATTACCTGGCCATATCTGAGGTCGGCCACTTCGTGATGGAACTTCGCAAGGCGTTTCTCGAGGGCGGCCAATTCATTACCACTTCGCATAATCCCGAGACCATTCGTCATTTTTCGGATGAGAGCACGATAGTCCTCGACCGCCGGAGTCACCTGGAACCAGCCACTATCCGCCGCCTATCTGACCTCCAGATCCAAGGAGACTTGGTGGGTGCCTTGATCCGAGGCGACGTCTTTTCGTGAGCGCAAGCAAGCACCTGGCGCATATCCTCGTCATCCCCGAGGACGGCAGGAATCGCCAGTTGGCGAACGGTTTTTGCCTTGGGCTCACCACACGGCAAGTTCAAGTGCTCCCCGAGGCCGGTGGTTGGACGAAGGTTCTCGAACTCTTCAAATCAGTCCACATTTGCGAGATGAATCAGTGTCCTCAACGCTACATGGTCCTGTTGATCGATTTCGACGGAAGGCAAGATCGCTTGGACACGGCGAAGAGTTACATCCCCACTCACCTGTCGGAGCGAGTCATCGTGCTCGGCGTTTGGACGGAGCCGGAGAAGCTGAAGTCACCGGGCCAGACCTATGAATTTATCGGCCAATCGCTGGCGAGGGAATGCCGCGATGGGCAAAATGAAATCTGGAGCCACGACCTCCTCTGTCACAATGCGGGCGAGATCGAGCGTCTCCACGCTCAGATCCGGCCGATTCTCTTTCCACCCACTGACTAGACGGCCATCCAGCGCTTCGCCAAGGGTTCGGAGGGCTGCGTGAGGTCCACGGCCTCGCGGCCAATCACTTGCCCGCCCTCGCGGAATACCGCTTGGACGCCGTCGGCGGAAGACTCAAAGTCGATCTGCTTATCGCGCGCTTCGAGCCAACCGGCTGGGGTCGCACCACCACCGACCCCAGCCACCTGATAATGCGGGGAGCGTAGGGGGAGGGAAAATACTACTTTAGGGGTGGCGTTACGGTGCGACATAAAGGCGGCCCCGGACCACGCCTGGGGCCGGGACGCGCCTCCGGATAGGGCCTAGAAAATATTCGCGAGCGCATAGCTGGTGCTGCGCGAGCCGCCAGGATTTTGCGTGAGGATGCCTTTCTTCACCAGATCCTGAATATCGCGAAGGGCAGTGTCGTGCGAACACTTGCCGATCCTGGCCCACTTGACGGTGGTGTGCTCTACCGCCGCTAATCTCGCGAACTGCCCATCGACTCCAGCTCTTTCCACATGTCGCCGTGCTCATCCCATTCCGGTGTCTCGCGACCGCTGATTTGCAGTTGGGCGATGTTCATTGTTCCATGACCGTAGGGGCAGATGTACTCCATCATCGGACGGGCGAATAGGGTGGCGCGGCCCCAGGATCCGGTGGCCACGGGCATGCAAAGACGAGTGGCGCAGGTGCGGCAGCGGTAGCGTTGGTCGGCCAGCGCCGCCCAGGCGAGTCCGCAGATGGCGAGGAACCACAGGGCGGTGAGAAAAGTCCAGCCAAGGTCTGTGCCGATCGGGTTGTGGCCGTAGACGCGCGTCTGAGCGGGAATTGGCATCAGCCGGAAAATCAGCCAGTTGCTGCCCCACGCAAACCCAACGACCGCGGCCATCTTCGCGAACAGCAAACCCCAATATTTCATGGATCGATTCCTCAGGCGCTTCTACTCTCTCAGACTGTTCAATCGGGAAAAAGTTCCCAAAACTTTGGTACCGGCGGGCAATCAGGACGTAAATATCTACTACCGCTGCCCTTCCAAACGAGATATGCTGATCGTTCATGAAGAGTATCTTTTTCACTTTCACCTTTGCGGTCGCCCTTGTGGCGGCTGACCACCATGACCACACGGCCGACCAGAAAGCGGTCCTCGCCGCCATCGACAGCTTGGGTGCCGCCATTCAGAAGGGCGATGCCGCGGCCATCGGCCCGCTGCTGGCTGACGATCTGATGTACAGCCACTCGAACGCCATGCTCGAATCGAAGGCCGAAGCGATGAAGCAGTTCGTCGAGAAAAAAATCCGCCTCGATTATTCTCCAGCCCCGACGGTCACCGTTCACGGCACCACGGCCACCGTCCGGGGCGCGGCCACCGCCAACAGCGTCGTAGACGGCAAACCAGTCGCTCTCAAGCTCAACATTTTGCAGGTGTGGTCGAAGATGGGCGGCCATTGGGTGCTCGTCGCGCGTCAAGCCACCCGCCTGATTCCCCAGTAAGCGGCCTATAATAGGCGATTCGCCCCCGCACACCCAAACGCGGACGGCCTGGGGAGCTTTCTGTGCAGCTAACTTTTCTCGATTGGGCCGTCGTGGCCCTTTATTTCGCGTTCAACATCGGGATCGGCTTTTACTACAAGGCGCGCGCCGCGAAGAATACCGGCGAGTTCTTCCTGGGTGGACGTGACGTGCCTTGGTGGCTGGCCGGGACGTCAATGGTCGCGACGACCTTTGCTGCGGACACGCCGCTCGTCGTTACCGGATTAGTCGCCAAAAACGGCATCGCCGGCAATTGGATCTGGTGGAACTATATTGCCGGCGGCATGCTGACGGTATTCCTCTTCGCCCGGCTTTGGCGTCGCAGCGGCGTCACCACCGACATTGAATTCTCTGAAATTCGCTACGCCGGCAAGCCCGCCGCATTCCTGCGCGGCTTCCGCTCCCTTTACCTCGGCCTGCCCATCAACTGCATCATCCTGGGCTGGGTGAATTTAGCCATGGTCAAGATTCTCGTGCTCGTGCTGGGCATCTCGAAAGCCGAGGCGCTGCTGGTGGTTATCGGCTTGATCGCCGTCACGTCGTTCATCTCCGCGCTCTCTGGCCTCTGGGGCGTTCTGGTTACCGATGCCTTTCAGTTCGTCATCAAAATGGGCATGGTGATCGTACTGGCGGTGGCTGCCGTGGGAGCCGTTGGCGGTTTGGACCAACTGAAAGCCAAACTCGCCGTGCTCGACGCCGCCCGTGGGCACGGCTCTTCGCTCGACATGGTTCCCGGCCTCGACTCTTCCTGGATGCCGCTCGTCAGCTTTTGCGTCTTTATCGGCATGCAGTGGTGGGCCAGTTGGTACCCGGGCGCGGAGCCCGGTGGCGGCGGCTACGTCGCCCAACGCATGTTCTGCGCCAAGGATGAGCGCCACTCCCTGCTCGCCACGCTCTGGTTCAACATCGCCCACTTCGCCATCCGGCCCTGGCCGTGGATCATCACCGCGCTCGCCTCCATGGTGCTCTATCCCGACTTAGTGGATAAGGAAACGGGCTACGTCAAAGTGATGATCGAGTATCTGCCGCCCTACTTACGCGGATTGATGTTGGCCGCCTTTGCCGCCGCCTATATGTCTACCATCGCGACGCAATTAAACTGGGGTGCCAGTTACTTAGTGAACGACTTTTATCGCCGCTTCATCAAGCCGAATGAATCGGATCGGCATTACGTGCGGATGTCGCAAGTAGCTACCGTGTTGATTACCCTGGTCTCCATCGTCGTCACTTACAACCTCAGCTCCATTGAAGCCGCCTGGAAGTACTTACTGGCCATCGGTGCCGGCACCGGGCTGGTGCTGTTACTCCGCTGGTATTGGTGGCGCATCAACGCCTGGAGCGAAGTCTCCGCCATGATTTTCGCTGCGGCCACGTCGCTCTACTTACAGCTCGGGACATCCTTAAACGGCGACGATCCGCGCGACTTCGCCTGGATCATGATCTACACGACGGCCATCGCCACTGCGGGTTGGCTGATCGTCACGTTCCTCACCCCTCCCGAAGATGAGCAGGTCTTGAAGGCTTTCTACCGTAAGACCCACCCCTCGGTGTTCGGATGGGGACCCATCGCGCGCCAAATGCCTGAATGCCAGAAAGGCGGTGCCAGCGGGCACGATCTGCTGTGTTGGCTGGCCGGCTGCATCTTAATCTACGGCTGTCTCTTCGGCACCGGCAAGATCTTACTAGGCTCGCTGGTGCTCGGCACCGGCATGTTGGCCGTGGGCTTGCTCGCGGGTGCCTATATCTATTGGGACTTGTCGAAACGTGGTTGGGCCAGTGTAGTTGAGTAAATAGGGCATTTACTTTTCCAGCGGCAACCCCGAATCCTTGAGTACCCGCCAGCCGCCGTCGAGCGAAATTGGCCGGGTGTAGCCCATCTGGCGCAAATTATCAGCGGCCAGTGCCGAGCGGAAGCCGCCGCCGCAGTAGAGCACGAGTTTCGTGGTCTTGTCCGGCACTTTGCTCTCAATGTCGCGCTCGATGACACCCTTGCCCAGATGGATCGCGCCAGCCACATGGCCGGCCGCCCATTCACTCTCCTCGCGAACGTCCACCAGGACGTGCGGCTCGTCCCGCTCGGCCTGGTACGTGGCGAGGTCAACCTCACGGACGCGGGTCTTGGCATCGGCAACCATCCGCAGAAATCCTTCGTTGTGTTGCATGACCTTGATTATCGCTAAGCTCACGCCTTTGATACCATTGGCTTCTTGAATTTCACTCGACTCTGGAAGTTTGGCGTCCTCATCCTGATCTACTGCCTGGTGGTTTACGGCATGGCTCGGCCCGCGTCGGTGACGCCGGATGGCTGGCGGCTGACCGGCATTTTTCTGGCCACCGTCGCCGGGCTGATGCTGCAGCCCATTGCCGGCGGCGCGCTGGTGCTCATCGCGGTGACGCTGCTGCCGCTACTCACCAGCACCACGCCGCAAGTCGCCTTGGCCGGTTACGCCGACCCCACCAACTGGCTGGTGCTGGCGGCGTTCTTCATCTCGCGATCGCTAATTAACACAGGCCTTGCCCGCCGCATCGCTCTGGGTTTCGTGCGGATGTTCGGCCAAAGTTCCCTAGGCATTAGCTACGCACTAACCCTGACCGACACGTTGCTGGCGACGATCATTCCATCGAATGGCGCTCGGGCGGGCGGCGTCACCTTGCCGATTTGCCGCTCCATCGCGGAGCTTTACGGCTCGAAGCCGGGTGCCTCCGCCGCGTTGCTCGGAACGTTCCTGATGGCCGCCGTCTATCAAGGCGTCTGTGTCAGTTCGGCGATGTTCTACACGGGGCAAGCGTCAAATCCGCTGGCCGCCAAAATCGCCACCGAGTTTGGCGGCATCAGTGTCACCTGGCTGAGCTGGTTTGTGGCCGCGTCAGTGCCCGGAATTGCTTCGCTGATTATCGTGCCGTGGGTGGTCTTCAAGATTCTGCGCCCTACCGTGACAGAGACACCGGAAGCCGCTGCCTTTGCGGCCAAGGAACTTACGCAAATGGGCGGGATGTCGGCCAATGAGAAGATTCTTACCGCCGTCTTCGTGGGTGTTTGCGGACTATGGATCACTACCGAAAAGCACCATCTGGATGTCGCCATCTCCGCCTTGATCGGGGCCGCAGCGCTATTGCTGACTGGCGTCCTCACCTGGGAGGACGTCAAGAGCGAGCGCTCCGCCTGGGACATCTTCATTTGGTACGGCGGCTTACTGCAACTGGGAAAATTGTTGAACGGCACGGGCGTCACAAAGGTCTTCGCCCAGCAGGTGAGTAGCATCTTTGACACGCAGAACTGGTGGCTGATCTTTCTGCCGGCCTTGCTGATCTACTTCTATGCGCACTACGGGTTTGCCAGCATCACCGCTCACCTTTTAGCGATGTATCCGGCGTTTCTGGCCGTCTTGACGGCCAAGGGCGCGCCTCTCGGATTGTTGGTATATTCGTTTGCCTGCTTCGCCAACCTTTCGGCTGGGCTCACGAACTATGGCACCACGCCGGCCCCCATGTTTTTCGCCCAAGATTACGTCACGTTTCGTGACTGGTGGCGAGTCGGTTTCGTGGTGTCGCTGGCGAACTTGGCCATCTGGGGCACCATCGGCTTCGGTTGGTGGAAGGTCCTGGGCCTTTGGTAGTTCCGTAACTTGTTGATTCTATTTGCCTGGGGTCGCACCACCTCTGACCCCATTCTTGAAGAATCAACGAGTTAGGCGCTTGCCAATAGAATCAATGGGTTAGGGAATCTGGTACCCTGGGCAAGGTGCCCGCCGAGATCATACAAGCGATCCAGTTCTTTCTGGTGACGCTTTCGTCCATCTTCTTTCTGGTGGATCCCTTTGCGCTCGTACCGACCTTCCTCGCCATGACGGCCACCTCCACCAGTGCCCATCGCCGCCTGATGGCCAAGCGCGCCTCCTGGACGTGCTTCTTTCTGCTCACCGCTTTCGCCTTTGCCGGTACCTTTGTCTTCGATGTGCTCGGCATTACCCTGCCCGCCTTCAAGATTGCCGGCGGCATTATTTTGCTCTTAATCGGCATCGACATGGTGCAAGCCCGGCGTCCTGCTACGAATGAGACGGCCAGCGAAGCCGATGACGGCCGTCACAAAGAAGACATCGGGATCGTGCCGTTGGGAATGCCGATGCTGGCCGGGCCGGGAGCCATCTCCACGGTGATGGTGCTGATCGGCACAGCGCGCACGCCTTTGAAATTTTCGCTCCTGGTGCTGGCGCTGGCGCTGACGGCGCTGTCGGCCTACCTGATTCTGGCCGCCGCCGAACGCGTCCGTACGATGCTGGGCGAAACCGGCATCCACATTTTGACGCGCATCATGGGGATGCTGCTGATGGCTCTCGCCGTCCAGTTTATGGCCGATGGGTTGGCAGCGTTAGGGTTTGCCAAACAGCTTCGTTAACGAAGGTGGGCGGTACTGGGGGATCGAGGGCTACAACATAAGGCAGAATTGCGGAAGCCGTCTGGTAGGCCTCCATGTGCTCAATCAGGTTGTTCAGGAGCGTAAGCCGCTCATAAAGTAGCCGCAATTGCAATTCAGCACCGTTCGTAGGAGGGAGGTCTGGCTGCGGGTTGATTAACATTCCTGAACCATATCAGGAGAAGCCCCGCGAGGCAATGGCGCTGAAGGGTGAATCGGCTCACTCATTTGCGGGGATCGGCTGTGCCGCGCCAAACTGGTTTGCTACACTCTGAAGGCACGGAGTGCTCAGCATTCCGATGCTTTTCCCCCTGCAATGGAGCACCCGACCCGCGTGGATTTTTTGGCTGGATTGAACCCGGAACAGCAGAATGCCGTCGCGCATGTCGACGGCCCACTGCTGATTCTGGCGGGTGCTGGTTCCGGCAAAACCCGCGTCATCACGCACCGCATTTGCCACCTGATCACCGCCCATCAAATTCCCGGCCCCTGTGTTTTGGCGGTCACCTTCACTAATAAGGCAGCGGGCGAAATGCGCGAGCGTGTGCAGAAGCAGATGGGCGGCTTTGAAAGCTACAACCACGCGCCGGTGCTCGCCACCTTCCACTCTTTTTGCGTGCGGATGCTTCGCCGCGATGGCGACCGCCTCGCTCCGCTCCGCCCGAAATTCACGCGCAACTTCACCATCTACGACGCGGACGATCAGTTGGGAATCGTGAAGCAGGCCTTCCGTCATCTGAATATTGACGAGAAGTTCATGCAGTACCGCGCCGTGCTCTCCCGCATTTCGCACGCCAAGAATCATGGCGAGACGCCGGAAGATTGGCTGAAAGTGGCCGACCCGAAGTCGAAGACGCTCTCGGCGATTTACGAGCGCTATCAGCGCACGCTGGTCGAAAGCAATGCCGCCGATTTTGACGATCTGCTCCTGCTCGCCGTGAAGCTGTTGAGTAGCGACGACCAAACCCGCGAGCGCTACAACCGTCAGTTCTCTCACCTGATGATCGACGAGTATCAGGACACCAATCGCACGCAGTATGACCTGATTCGTTTGCTGACTCGCACCCACAGCAATCTGGCCGTGGTAGGCGATGAGGACCAGTCAATCTACGGCTGGCGCGGGGCCGACATCCGCAACATTCTCGATTTCGAGAAGGATTATCCCCAAGCGCGAGTCATCCGCCTGGAACAGAACTACCGCTCCACGCGCAACATCCTGGCCGCCGCTTCGGCCGTGGTCGCGTTGAATAAGCAGCGCAAGGGCAAGACGTTGTGGACCTCCGCCGCCGAGGGCGCCAAGATTTCGCTCTTCGAAGCCGCCACCGGTGAGCAGGAAGCCATGTACATCGCGCAATCGATTGAGCGCGAATTCGACCGCGACGCTCAAGTGAAGGTGGCCATTCTCTATCGCACCAACTCGCAATCGCGCCAGGTGGAAGAGGCTTTGCGCCGCTACGGCCGCAAGTACAACGTGGTGGGCGGGACGAGCTTTTATCAACGGGCCGAGATCAAAGACGCGCTCTGCTATCTGAAGCTGATCACTTCGCCCGACGACTCAATGGCGTTAATGCGCATCATCAACCAACCCGCGCGCGGCATCGGCAAGACGACGCTGGAACAGGTGGAACAGTACGCATTATCGAATGAGATCAGCATGTGGTCCGCGCTCGAGCAAATGGCCGCCGCCCGCCAGTTCGGTGCCCGGGCCGACGCCGCAGTCACCGCATTTCTCCATCTGATTAATGAAATGCGGGCCCAGATCGAGATGCCGTTCGACGGCGTGCTGCACGATATCCTGGAGCGCACCGGCTACTACCGGATGCTGAAGGAGAGCACCTCGCCCGATAGCGAAAGCCGCCGCGGGAACCTGGATGAACTGGTCAATGCCGCCGCCGACGCCGTTGAGCGCGGCGAAACCGTCACCGAGTTTTTAGACCACGCCGCACTGGTCGCCCAAGCCGACGATATTGACTCGCAGGCCGCCATCACCTTGATGACCATGCACAACGCCAAGGGACTCGAATTTCCGGTGGTCTTCGTGGCGGGCATGGAAGAAGGGCTCTTTCCGCATTCACGCTCGCGCGAGTCAGAGGAGCATCTCGAAGAGGAGCGCCGCCTCTGCTACGTCGCCATGACGCGCGCCGAGCAGCGCCTGCATCTCTCGTATGCCCGTTTCCGCCGCCGCTTTGGCGGGGGCGCGCCGGAGATGACCATCCCCTCGCGCTTTCTCACCGAAGTGCCCATGGAACTACTGGAACGCGCCAAACCAGGCACTTTTCTCGACACGCCCTTCTCGCAAGTGAACCTGGACGCCGAACAGATTTTGGTGCGCGAGACAGTGAAGAAGACGGCGTACACCGGAAAGACTTATAATTCAGTAGATAACATCTCGCAGTTTTTTGCGGAGCGTGGCTTGGCGAAACCGGCGGCTGCTCCCCAGGCGAGTCAGCCGATACCGAGCCAGTTCTCGGGAACGGTGATGCCGCTACCGGTACCGTCGGCGAACCGGCCCCCGGTGAACCGGCCCGCGCCATCGGGCCCGGTTCCGATTCGAGCCACGCCGGTGGCGTCGCTGCCGATGGGGCAAAGCCGGTTAGGATTTTCTAGTGCGGCTCCTCCGTTGGCCAGCCGGCCGCCCGTCAAAAAGGCGAAGGGCTTCCGGAATGGGTCGAAGATCGTCCATCCGAAGTATGGGCGAGGCACTGTGATGCGAGTGGAAGGCGACGGCGACGACGCAAAGTTGACGGTAAGCTTTGTGAGCGCCGGCCTGAAGAAATTAATTGCGAAGTACGCAGGAATTGAAAGCGAATAAATGAATACGAAGACGATTACGGATAAGACGGCCCGCAAGGTAGTGAAGCGCAAGGCGCGCAAGGCCGCCGACGAGAAGTCCCCGTTGCAGCCCCGCCCGGCGACGGTGGCGCGTGGATCGATGAAGAAGACCGTGAAAAAGGTCGTTCGCGGCACTCGCAAACGTTAACCGAAGCGTTTTCCATCACGATTGTCGAACCAGGGCGGCGTCCTATGCCGCCCTCCTTGTGTTTTCGGGCGGAGTGCGGCGATGGCCACCTAATGCGGGAAGGCCGCTTGATTAGGCCGGCCGGTATACTAATAAGGCATGCTTCAGTATCATGTGGCTTACCATTTGCCGGACGCCGTGCAGGGCTTCGTGGTGGCAGAGGTGTTGGACTTCCCCGGACTCTTCACCCAGGGATTCGATCTGCCTGATGATCGCCAGCGCTCTGGATGAAGTGGCGCAACTGTACCTCGAACAGGGGCGCGCGTTGCGAGTACCGCAGGAGCCTCGCGAAGGCATGGAAGCTGGCCTGATCGAGCGCATGCCATTGTCGATCGGGGTTCCCGCCTTGCGCCGATGAAAAGACACTCGCTGCTCGATCATCTTCGCCGGCACGATTGTGTCCTTGAGCGGGAGGGTGGACGGCATTCGATCTACACCAATCCGGAAACTGGCGCGATGGCACCAGTCCGCGCCACGTAGAAATCGACAATCGGTTGGCCCGACGGATCTGCCAGCAACTGGGAATTCCGGAAATCGGCTAATTCAGCAATTCGGTGCTGGCTATTCGACGCATATCAATCAAGTGCTGCGGGTCGTGATGTCGCAAAAGCGATAGCCTCGCTCTACCGCCCCGGCGTGACCTCAAGGGTCTTCTCGATTTGCGGCTTCGTAAAACCGAGCGGGAAACTCTCGCCGGCGTAGTAGGCCTTCCACTGATCACGGAAGTGCGCCGACAGCGGCTGACCGGATTGGCCGATGGTGATGTTGTTCAGACTCAAATCCCAGTTGGATAAGTCCGCGACAAAGCGCATGGACGGGGCCACCCGCAATGTCGTCTGTTTCACCGTGGTGGTCGAACCGCTCATCGGCACCGGACCCACCCGGAACCCGTCCGCCACCAACGAAAACGGAAAAGAATTCGCCAGGGGAAGCCGCCCGAGCACCGGATGCAGTTGCGTGAACATCATGTAAGTGCCATAGTCCCACTTACTCACATCCGGACCCTGCGTTTGCTGCCCTTGCTCGACCGCATCCGAGAAAGCACGCAGCAGTAACTGCGGATAGTCCGCAAACCAATCTTTCGGACGCTCCCTTAAGAGCCGCTCGACCACAGAGACCGCGATTTCCGTCTCGTAATTTGCCCCTTGCCCTGGCGCAGCGCGATCGGCCATCGTCCGGCGCAATTGTTGATAGATTAGCGTGATCAGCAGCGGTGCCGGCGTGCCCTTCTCCATCTGCCCATTCCAGTTACTCAGCACGGCGGCCGCCCCGGCCAATTTAGGATTCTTCAAGCCCCGCGCCTGATACGCCTCGGTCACTTGCTTCGCGAGAAAGTGCGAAAAGCTCGAGTAGACGTCCTTCTGCACGACTAACATCTTTTCCGGCGTCCATTGTTCACCGGCGCGCAGCATCGCCTCAATCTGGCGCTGCCGGTAGTGCGAAGTAAATCGGCCCCCTACCGGATACGGGTACTTTTCTGGAAAAGGATTCTGATTAGCTGTCACTAACAAACCGTCCGGCGGATCGTAACTGCTGGGCAATTCCTCGAAAGGAATAAAGCCATCCCACTCCTGCTTTCCGCGGCCATCGGCGGGAACGTCGCCGCGATTGTCTTTCCGGATGGGGAAGTGCCCGGTGGCCTGATAGCCGATGTGGCCGTCAACGTCGGCATAAACAAAATTTTGTGCCGCCCCCGGGTAACGGGAGAGCGCGGTGCGGAATTCGGTCCAGTTCTGGGCGCGGTTGAGGTCCAGGAAGATAAAAGAAAAATTCGTGGTATCGGCATGAGTCCAGCGGAGCGCCAAAGCGTGATTTGCGCCGCCGGACTTAGTCCCCAGCGCACTTACTCGTACCGGACCATGCCTCGTAATCCACTGCGCCAGGATCGCGGGCTTTTCGCCCTTCACGCCGATGGCCTCGCGCTCCAGTTGCGCCTGCTCCACCTTGCCGCCGAACTCATATTGGCCAGTAGCCAGGTTCATGCGCTCGACGTAGAAGTCCATCACATCGAAATGCAGATTTGTCATACCCCATGCGATGCGCTCGTTGTGGCCGATGATCACCAGCGGAATGCCGGGTAACGTCACGCCCACCACGTTCAAGCCTGGGGCCTCCAAATGCACTTGGTACCAGGTGGAAGGGAAGCCAAACTGCAGGTGCGGATCGCTGGCCAGCAAGGGCTTGCCGGACTTAGTCCACTTACCGCTCATCACCCACGCATTCGACCCCATTTGCGACTCGCCGCCCGTCCGCACGGGAAACAGCTCTTCCACCTTGGTGGCCTCGCCGACTTCCAGCATTTCGAACTTGCGAATTTCGGCCTCGTCGGTGGCGGTTAAGCTTTTGGCCATCTGCATACCGATCACCAACGAATCGACAATCGTCCACGGCCGGGGGTCATAGCCCATCACCGTAAATTCGACGGGCAAAGTGGTCCGGTGCCCGGCGATGAAGGCGTTGATACCGCGCGCGTAGGCGGCCATCACCGCATACTCGGGCGCGGGGAGCACCTTCACTTGTGACTCCGCGATATGACGCAGCCGCCAGCGCCGCGCATCCAGGTCGCTTTCGACGGCGGCCCGCCCGGCAACCTCGGCCACTTGCCCGGAAGCTTGGCGGCGGGCCATATCCATTTGCCACAAGCGGTCCTGCGCCATGGCATAGCCTTGCAGATAAGCGGCGTCTTCAATTGAGGCGGCGCGAATATGCGGCACGCCGAGATGGTCGCGCGCGATCCTGCCCGGTGCCGCCACGCCCAGCTCTACCTGCCCGCCAGTCTGCGGCAGCAAGCGATAGCCGTACCAGTAGAGAATGCCGCCCGCGGTGAGCAGCACCAGGGCGATCAGCACATTGATAAACTGAATGATTCGTTTCACGCGGAGATTCTTGATTGTACCGTCCGCCACCACATGGTCTATAAACTACTGCTGCTCGTGATCGTCACTGCGGTGAATGGCTTCTTTGCCGCCGCCGAGGTGGCGTTGATTTCCACGCGCCGTTCGCGTCTTGAATCCCTCGCCCGCGATGGCAATTTGGGCGCGCAGGCCGCGCTGAAGTTACTCTCGAATCCGGAGCGGTTGCTCTCCGTGGTGCAGGTGGGCATCGGTATCTGCGCCTTGGCCATGGGCCAATTCGAAGAATTGATCACCCATCAGATCGAGACGTTTCTGAAGCCGCTCGCTCCCGCCGCCGTCGGGCATTTCCTGCATGGCTTCAGCGTCGCGCTGTCGTTCCTGCTGCTGACGCTCACCCTGGTGGTGGCCGGCGAGGTGGTGCCGAAGAACATCGGGTTCGCCCGCGCTGAAAAGCTCTCCGTCCTCGCCGCGCCGATTCTCTTGATTATTTTTCGCGCTTCCGAGCCTTTTGTGATTGTCGTGGAGCGTTTAGCTGCCTGGCTTAGTAAGCTGTTGGGTGCTAAGGGGCATGCCCACTCGGGCGCCCATTCCAGCGAAGAGTTGAAGTTCATCGTGACGTCGAGCCATCAGGAAGGCTTTCTGCCGGCCTTTGAACGCCAAGCGATTGAACGGCTGCTGGATCTCGACGATTACGTCGCCCGCGAAATCATGGTGCCGCGCCGCGATGTGGTCTCCATTCCACTTACTTCCTCGCTCGATAGCGTCCTCAAAGCGATGACCGAAAGCCATCACTCCCGCATTCCGGTTTACGATGGCAAACCGGAAAACTTAATGGGCATCGTTCATTTTCGCGACTTACTCGAAGTGTGGCACCAGCGCCGCATGGCGACGGAAAAGCGCAAAGCCGTGCCCCCCTTCCAACTCCTGAAGTATGTGCGCAAACCGTTCGTGATCCCGGAAACCAAACCGCTCAATCAATTGGTGGATGAGTTCCGCAATGGTCACGCGCACATGGCCTTTGTCGTCGACGAGTTCGGTACCATTGCCGGTCTGCTGACGCTCGAAGACGTCCTGGAACAAATTTTTGGCGAGATCGAAGATGAGCACGACGTGCCGCGTGAGCCCATTGTTTGGGAAGCCTCGGTGGTCGAGCTCGAAGGCGCGACGCCAATTCGCGACCTCTCCGCACTGCATGGCATTGAGCTGACGAGCGGCGGTGGTTTTGAAACCCTGGCCGGTTTCCTGCTATTCCACTTCGGTTACATTCCGGGGGCGAACAGCCAGTTGGAAGATTCCGGACTTCGCTTCACGGTGCTCGAAATGGACCGGAACCGGATCAAGCTCGTCCGCATTGAGCGCCTCGACATCCCGGCCTCCACCATCAGCACGCCCACTTTAGCGTGAAGGGATGCGACCGAATCGGCGTTGAGAGAATCTAACCGCGGCCGGTAGGCTTCTTTCTACTGAAAGTGCCACCGTCCACTTCGTGAAAGGAACTGGGCCGGGCGCTCTCAAATCGCCACGCGGAAAGAGCGATCAGCGCCAGTCTTCGGCCGGCAAGATTCTGCTCGTGTACCGCTGAATCGTTCAGGATGCGGAGATTGGGTCTCCGTTCAAGGCTCGAGGAGATCCACGAGAACTACCCCGATCTTTCCATCACGGTGCTGCGAGATAATCACCCAGATGCCGGCTTAGCCAGCTGAGACGAGCCCCCGCAGGTTCCAGCCACAGATGGTAGAGGCGAGGAACTTGTCTGTGCCGCTGCCGTCAGCTTTGGGGGGGCCGGGCCAATGGGTCTCCAGGCTCAGGTAGCCTGGATATCCGTCGCGCAGCAGGGCTGCGATCTGGCCGTGCCAGTTGACGTCGCGCGTGCCGACCGGGCCCCAGATGGGCGTGTGACCTTCCATGTGGCAATCCTTGGCGTGTACGTGGACGATACGTTTCACGGGCAATAACTCGTAGCCGTCAGGAAATGCCTTCTCCCCACCCACCAGGGCATTGGCCGGATCCCACACGAGTTGTAGGTTGGGATGATCGAGGGCGTCTAAAAGTTTTTTCGATTCTGCGGCGGTACCGATGTTACAGGCATGCTCATTCTCGAGGCCGATGATGACGCCGTGGCTTTTGGCTTGTTCGGCCAGCCCGTGCAGTGCTTTAACGATGGCGTCAAAACAGGCGTCGGGCTCGACGCTCCGCCAGTAGGAAAATACGCGGATGATCTTGGCATCGAGCCGCTGAGCGATGTCGAAGGCGTGGTCCGCCAAGCGGCCTTGGTCGCCGAAGGTATGCTTCGAATTGAAAGTGTCTTGCTGGAAGCGCGGGTCAACCGGCGGGGCACCGGGCAGCACGCATTTGAGAATGGGGGACGCGATGCCAATAATCTTCATGCCTTTCTGGTCACACAGATCCTTCGCCAGCTTTAGCTCATCGTTGGTAAGATCCATGATGTTTTTGCCGAAGACGACGCGGAGTTCGGCACCGGTCATACCCATGGCGGCCATGGGTTCGAGGGCTGTGGCCAAGTCAGAGGAAAATTCGTCGGTAATGGCCGCGATGGGCATCCGTAGTTGCTTCATTCGATCTTAGTGTACCTTCCCTAAGGCTTGAAGGAGTTCGGCGGCCTCTTGGCGCACCCCTGGGCCGCTATCGCCGGCGGCGAGTTGTAACTGCGCGCGGGCTCCCGCGATGTCGCCAGTGGCGGCGAGGGCCGTGCCCAAGCCCAGATGGGCGCGGCCGAATTGGGGCTTGGCGCGCAGGGCATCCCGGTAACAGATTTGAGCGCGAGTCCAGAGGCCGCGCCGGGCGAGTAAGTTGCCGAGCATTTCATGGGCTTCGGCCAGATCGGGGGCGATGGCGACGGCGGCGGACACCTGTATCTCGGCTTCCGGAAACCGGCCGGAACTGGCCAGGGCGGCACCGTAATTGAATCGTGTCGTGGCGTCTAAGGGCTGTAGGTGGATGGCGATTTTGTAATTCGCTTCGGCGTCTTCAAATGCCCCCTTGGTCATGAGTACTTTGGCTAAGTTACTGTGGGCAGAAGCGAAATCAGGCTGGCGGCGAATAGCCTCCCTTAACTCTTGCTCGGCGCGTGGTAAATCGCCCCGTTCGGCAAGCATGTTACCCAACGCGTCCCGGGCTTCGGTGAGGTCGGGGTCCATCCGGACAGCCGCTTCAAGGGCTTGGATCGCTGCGGGCAAGTTGCCCAAAGTATAGTAGGCGCGGCCTAACTCTTGCTGGGTGGAGGCGTCCGGCTGTTGAATGAGTGCTTGCTGAAGCGCGGCCGCGGCACCGGCAGCGTCACCGGAGCGTAACAACGTGGAGCCTCGCCCACGTAGTGCAGCGAGAGACTGGGACGGCGCTTTTTGGTAAGTGGCGAGAGCTTTGCCGGTGTCATTCATGGTGGCATAGGCGGCGGCGAGATCGACATAGGTTTGAGGCCGCTGCGGGCCGTAAGTTTCGGCGGCTCGCTCGAGTTGAGCGATCCCTTGCGCCATGTTACTGCCTTGGGCAACTTGGGCCAGCGCGAGGTAATGGTCAAGGCCAGGCCCGGTGGTAGTTGGGTAGTAAAGTACCACGGGGCCGCGATAACCCTCGCCTGGCTTCGCGTGCCGCTCGACGCGAGGGGCGAGTAAGTCGCCCGCCGGCTGGCGGCGCTGAATCAGATGGTCGGTCATCACAACGTGCACCACGTCTTCGGTTCGCCGCTTCGGCATGTGGCAGCCGGCGCAATTGCCGGCGGCCGTGTGTTGCTTGGCCGCAATGGTGGCTTGTAACTGGTTGGCGTGGCAATTCCGGCAGGCCTGATCATAG
>JANLPT010000209.1:0-13856 GCA_031367405.1 Bryobacteraceae bacterium | reverse complement strand
CCGGTCAGGTGCTGCATAAACCGGCTGACTCCGTCTTGCACCTGACCCGTCACGACTAAGTGAAAGTGGTTCGACATGAGTGTGTGGCCGTGGACTATAACTTGCCTGAGGTCGGCGTGGTGGTCCAGCAGGGCGAGGAAGTGAGCGCGGTCGGCATCGCAGAAGAACACTTGCTGTCGATAATTGCCACGCTGGGTAACGTGCAACGCATAGTTTGGAGGAGCGAATCGGAGTTTGCGGGACATCTCACTAATAAGTGGATTTCGCGGGCGATTCCTCTCATTTATTTTGCGAAAAAAATGCAGGGGCTCCCGCGAGGGGGGTACCCATTCGAAATGGGCGAGCGATTGCTGTAACGTTCTTATAATCTATATGTTACAGGGGAAACTACCCTAAATTCGGGTCAGAGCGGCTTTGACACGAATTCTTTCGAATTCACGTAGAATCAATAACTTACAAGCTTTTCGCGACGTCGAATTGTCCGTAAGTCATTGATTCTACGTTCGAGGAGAGTTTCTCTCCGACCGCATCCACGGGGTGGCACCATTTTCGGGTGGCACCATTTTCGGCATCGAATGGGTAAAATGGGCTTGCTTCTCTCAGGAGGTGCCGGGTATCATCTTTTGCGCACTGGCGAACACAAAGCGTTTTCGAAAGCTGTTACACTTCCCCCATGACAAGAGCCGTGTGGCGGACAATTGTTGGAGGCTTCGGACTGCTGGTGTGTTTGACGAATGTGCCGCCGGCGCAGGCCCGGCGCGGAACAGCGAGTGCTCCCTGCGATGCGGCAAACGGCGGAGGGCCGAATTCCACGAACTATTACGGCAGCGGAAATCCGTGCGCCTTCCGGTATAGCATCCCGCAGGAAAATCTGAATCGGCTTTTGAACGAAGTGTCTTACTGTTCGATGTATAGCCGCACGCAGGTGAATTGTTCGCAGGCGTTACGAGGCAACTACGGACAGATGCAACTGGACGAGAGCGGGAACGCCCCCGCCGGCGGAAACTCGGGCGGCTTGGGGAATCAGCGAGGGTCGGCCGAAGAGATGTGGCAGCGCGCGGTGGTGCTGATCGATCGCAACAATCATCGCGACGCCCTGCCGTTGCTGACGCAAGCGGGAAAACTGGGACACGTTAAGGCGCAGGCTACGTTGGGCATCGCTTATCAGGAAGGCAACGGGGTCCGGGTGGACGACAAAGCCGCCGCGGACTGGTTCGGACTGGCCAGCGCGCAAGGGCATCGGGCGGCGCAGTACGCGCTCGGAGCGATGTACGAGGAAGGCGAGGGCGGGCTGATTCGCAATCAAAGAAAGGCCATTGACCTCTATCAGGCGAGTGGCAAGCAGGGTTTCGACAAGGCCGAGTTGATGCTGGGGGTGAGCTATCTCACCGGCGACGGTCTGCCCAATGACCGGCGGCAGTCGATCTTCTGGCTTCAAAAGGCGTCCCTGGGATCTACGCTGGCGCGGTCGCTGCTGGTTATTTTGGCCGGCCGCGCCGCGCCGGCCCAGTTCGCCAATCTGGATGCGCTGGCCGGATATCTGGCCAAATTGCGCCAGCAAGAAATGGCCCGAGTGGCCGCCGCCAGCAACAGCCCGGCGTATCTGGAAGATACAAATGTAGTCGCCAGGATCAATGCCACCCGTGAACTAAACCAATGGCGGGCTGATCACGGCTCCGGCACCGGCGGGCGCACCGGACCATTCTAAACCGTATGCGGAGCGACATGGGCAAAGTCGTTATCGAGCGGCCGCGCAAGGGCTCTTCCCAGAAGAGCCCGAAGATCCGTCACTTCGCCGGCCGTATTGATGCCGAAGGGGATTACGATGGCTTGAGTAAGTTGCCATCGTCCCCGGGCAAGATCTACGGTTTCGCACCGAAGATTTTGGAGAAAAGCTTCACCGATGTCCTGGGACCGTTGCGACGGTATCTGCAGAAGAATGTAGGACGGCCTTGGAACCATGTTTATGGCGAGGCCAGCGGCGTTCTAGGAAAGGGAGGCTGGGGCATCGAGCATGTTTTCGAAGATCACTTTGTCTGGCAGGTGGACCGGAAGGTTTACGTGGGCGAAGATGGAAAGCTGTTATCCCGCCGATGGGGCGCGGCACGGAAAGTAACTGGCTTCTATGTGCATCCGAAAACCGGGTTACTGCGTTATGCCGCTGCCGTCAGGCCCAAGCAGGGGCCAATGCGTAAAGATACGGACCGGATCCGGTTGGCCGATGGCCGTTACTATGTGCTGATTGGCGGCCTGTGGTTTGTCGCCCGCTATGACGAAATGGGCCAGATACCCAATCCGTCGCGGCCGGGGCTGTCGCGAACGCGGCCTAGATGGCCGGATGTCGAGGAGCCAGAGGGCGTGCGATGGAACTGCCGGGTGGAAAAAAGCTGCAACAAGAAAGATCTGCGGGAGATCCAGCGAATACTGGCGGATTCAGGGAAGACCTAAGGAGGTGCGGCTATGCGGTGTCTGATTTGTGCTGGCTTGGCGGTTCTTTTGCCGGGGGCGTGGGCCCAAAAGGTGCCCATGACGACTCCGAATGGCGACATTTTCGCCGCTGGCGGCGTTAAAGACGACCGGGCAAATACGTCAGCAAAGACGGACGCTTCTTCGACCGTTGCGCCTACGATACGGACCATATGGGCGAAAATCCGTACACAATCGCTGGTGTCACAATCGCTGGTGTCAGTCACTGGTGTAAGTCATATGCTCGAAAATCTCCTAAATGAGGTTGAAGGCGTCAACTGGCGAATCGAGCAATTGCTCGAAGGTGACTACACGGTTGAAAAGCGCTTGACGTTGACTCTCGCCTACTTGAACCTTTGTCTCGATCACCACGCTTCCATGGTCCTCCTCATGCGGAATGGGCGTAACGGTTCAGCGATGGCTCTCGTTCGTCTCGTTTTTGAAGCAATGATCCGGGCGCATTGGGTCGTGAAATGCGCTTCTAACGATCAGGTAGACGCGGTAGCCGAGGATGACGGCTTCATGCAAGTATTGGACCACTCCGGCGGTGGCGAGGTTTTTTGGCGGTTTTCTTTCGGGTGAGTTCGCACAGCTTCTTGTAGCCGCTTACCCCAGCTTCTGCTCCGCAATCACCTTGTGGATATAACAAACGGGATTTTCAGTGCCGGCACTTTGTCGGTCTTGGCCATGACGGGAATCTTCGGGCGAAGGTGAATCCCGACGATCGCGGAGGGGTTAACTAGGTTCGTTTACTGCGAGTTAGGGATAGGACGGGGGATACCCGGCGATGCCCCCGTACTCCTCCGGCGGTGGCGAGGTGTTTCCGGCGGTGGCGAGGTTTTTCCGACCTGATCCGCGCTCTGGAAATGCTTCCTCACGTCCTCCAGACAGACCCAATGCAATCTGCGTACGACCAGAAACCAAGCCCGCACCTGCCGTCCGCATTCGGTATGCCGCGCAATCTTAGCTTCCAGACCCTTCTTACTGATCACCCGCCCGCCTCATCCTATCATTTTGCTAGCGGCGCGGCGCCGCGTAGCGAGATATCGGGTTGGGCTCGGCAAATGGAGTGGCGCTCAGAGATCGGGCAACGACTCAAGGGTTGTCAGCCACCGGTGGAAACGGGGACATTCCATTCGCATTTTGGCCACGGTGACGGCGAGTGCGGCTGTCGTTCCATCAAGGACCTTGTTGTATGATCCGTGGTGGGCAAGGATTCGTTTCGAGGGGGCGGTATCGTGGTGGTCGTTGATGTCTTCGGGTGTAGGGACTTGGTTTCGGATTGCCGCGAAGGTCTTAGCCAGCGAAGGCACGCGCAGGGACTCTGCCAGCGTCTGCGGATCGCTGAAGAGGAGAGCTTCGTACTCGTGAAGTTGCAGGTAGGGGATGACGCGGAGGTCCGCGCGAAGCGAATCGGTTTTGGCGATAATATCGGTTTTCATGCCGGCCTCGATATTCGTTGCACGTTGAACGCCTGGCGATCCGGTGTCGCCTGGAAACCCTTTTTCCAGGCCGTAGTAGTCCAGGAGGGTGGTGCAGAATGCGGTAGGGTCACTATTCAGGAGGATGAGGAGATCCTTTTGCAACCGCGCATGGTTGACGCGTCCGCCCTTGTGTCCTGGGACGCCCAAAATTCGGGCCGTGATTAGCACGTTCGCTTTGGCGAAAAGCTCGGGGGCCAGCAAGTCGCTGACGAAGCGCTCCTCGGTGGCACCTTCGACGACCACAATGACGCGTTTCACGAGGGTGACTCGGCCATCCTTGCTGCCTCTTGATGGGGTCGGCCACCGAGGACGTTCTTGAGCCAGAGCTCGCCGAGTGAGTATTCGCTGAGCCATTCGGAGAGGGCTTCCGCGTTGAGGCGGTTAAAGGTGGACTCGCCGTTCTGGCGGTCGACGACGATGATATCTTCGGGCGCGAACTCATTAAGGAGTAGGGCGGATTGAGTAGATACGATAATCTGTTTGCCGGCCTCCTGGTGTTGAAAGAGATTGCCGAGGAGAGTCAGGGCGTAGGGGTGGAGACCCAATTCTGGTTCGTCGAAAAGGACGGTCGCCGGTCGTAAGGGCTGAAGAAGCGTGGTCGCGAGGCACATGAAGCGAAGGGTGCCGTCAGAGAGCTGGCTAGCCCTGAATGGATAATCTGAACCGTTTTGGGTCCATTCGAGTGCGATGTACTCTTCGTTGGTGGGCACGGGCCGTAGTTTAAAGTCGTCAAAGAATGGAGCCGCCAGTCTGATGACATCGCGAATCCTGCCGTAACTGACAGGTGCGGTCTTGCGGATCCTAAAAAGGAACGCAGCTAGGTTTTCGCCGTCTGGGCGAAGGAATGCGTTGTCATTAATCGGGCGATGACCTCGGACTCCAGATGTGGCACCAGTGTCGTGGAAATGATAGACGACCCAGTTTGAGATCGACCGATAGATATAATGTGCCGGAGCGAGTCCGCCAGACTTCCCTGGATCGTCTTTGTGGTCTTTGAGTTTGGCCTCCAAGTGCCCTGAACCCAGTAGTTGACGAAATTGTTGCTTGTATGGTCCTAAGTAAAACGTCATTTCCTTTTGGAATACCAACTGATTATCCACCGTTGGAATGAGGGAGAATTCAAACCCGCTCTTCCCAAAATACAATTTAGCTAAGACTTCCTTAGTCTCGCGTCGGCCCAGAAACAAAGCGGCGTCAGCACCACCTTCTCTGCCAATATGAATTTGCAGCTGCTGCTCAATGAGATCTCGCAAGAATTTGAAGAATGAAACGAAATTACTTTTTCCAGAGCCGTTAGGTCCAATCAGCACATTGATATCCCTGAGTTCAAAGTCATCCAACCTTCGGATGGATTTGAACCCTTCAATGCTGATTTTATCGATGGTCGCGTGCATTCTTGGTGCGGTACCTAGACTCTCTTCTACCATGAATACGGGGGAACCCGCTGATGTGTTGCATGCTGAGGCACGAGTCGCTTAATGCGTGTGCGGTGGAGCACGATGAAACAGTGACGCCGTCTCAGACCTGCAGCGTGACCTTGGCTTCGCATCCCGGACCTGGCTCGCGATTGGTCAACGATAGTGAGCCGCCGTGACCTTCGACGATCTGTCTTGCCAGGACCAGGCCGATGCCGGAGCCGCCGGGCTTGGTCGTGAAGAAGGGGACGAAGAGGTTGGCGGTGCTGGCTAGGCCGGGGCCGCGGTCGGCGACCCAGAGTTCCAGTTGAGTGGCTCCTCCTAACGGCGTCTGCACCTGCCAGCCGACCTCGACTAGTTTCTCGTGCGACTTCCCGCCGGCCTCTAGCGAAGCGTCTACCGCGTTCTTGACTAAGTTGATCAGGACTTGTTCGAGCTGGTCGCTGTCGCCTCGGACGGTGACGCCGGGGCCATCTACCATGACGCAGGGGAGCCGGGTTTCGAGGGTGATGGTGCGGCGGACCAAGACGGCGATTTCGACGGGGGCCATGACGGGCTTGGGGAGTTTGGCTAGCCCCGCATACGAGCCCAGGAAGCGGCTGAGGGACTCGGAGCGGGTGGCGATGACCTCAAGGCCTTGCAGGGCGTCCTGACGCCAATCGTCGCCTAAGGGGTCGCGCCTCAGGAGAAGTCCCAGGCTGCCGGCGATGGATTTGATGGGGGTGAGGGAGTTGTTCATCTCATGGCCCAGGACGCGGACGATGCGTTGCCAGGCGAGGAGCTCTTCTTCGCGAAGGGTTTTGGTGAGGTCGCTGAGGACGATGAGCTGATGGGGGACGCCGCCTTCGCGGAAGAGTCCGCGATGAAGTCCCCAGCGGCCGGTGCCGGAGGGGAAGCTCTTTTGGACGATTTCGGGGGCTTCGGTTTCAGTGCCGAGTAAGTCGGCCAGACCCAAAGCGGTGGCGGTGAGGTTCATGATGCGTTCGGCGGGTTGGCCCAGGACGCGCTCGCCGGCGCGATTGACGAGCTTGAGCTTTTGCTCGGGATCGAATGCGAACAGGGCCACGTCGATTTCGGCCATCACTTTGCGGAGCAGGGTAGTAGCTTCGAGAGCGCCGAGACGTTGGGCGCGCAGGGTGGTGCTCATGGCGTTGACCTGCTGCATGACGTCGCCCAGAGCGTCGTTCTCGACGGCTTGGCGGGCGCGGATGGAGTAGTCACCTTCGCGCATGGCCTCCATCAGGTTGGCGAGCGTGCGGAGGGGCGCGGCTACTTTTTCGCGAATGGCGGCGGTGCAGCCGAGCCAGACGCCGACGGTGAGGGCGGTGAGGGTCCACTGGACTTTGGGCGTGTAGTCGCCTTGCCACCAGAGGATCAGCAGGATGGCGATGACGGCGGGAGCGCCGGCGGCGAGGGCGAGGAGTTGGATGCGCCGTTCGTGGGTCACTGGGTTTGTCTCTGGAAGACGAGGGGGAACGAGAATGCACCCCACAGCTTTACGCTGTGGACTAGTGAAGAAGAGGTCGGCGTCCGGCGTGAAACGCTTCTTGCGAGACTTCAGCCCTGTTTCTTTGGACGCGGAGGGTTCAACTTTAAGAGCGCTGCCCGCAATGCCTCCGGACCCTGCTCCCTTGCCGCCATCAGGTCCGACAGGGCCAGCTTGCTCGACTCCGGCATTGCTTCCAACTTGTCCTTCATGGGCTTCGATAATGGCATCAGTTGCTCTCCGTTTCCTGATTGAATGATATCCCGAACGCCGTCCGGTCCGGTGGGGTGCGGGTGGCGTTAGAGGCCATAGCGCTGGAGGCGGCGGTAGAGGGCGCTGCGGCTCAAGCCGAGGGCTTGGGCGCCTTGGGAGACGTTGCCTTAGAAAACGACCGCATCCACGGGGTCGTCCTCGGTCCCCCTTCGGGACTCGATTGATCGAAGCGAGTCACCCCGGCTCATCCCATCCATTTTGGGGGAAATAGCATAAGAATTAGTAACTTGGCGAGATCGGTTTGCGGAACTTGGCCTTTGGCTGCGAGTTTTCTTGAAAAATAAGTGAGAATTTTGCCCTCCGAAACACACTATTCAGCGGAGACACAAAAATGGCTCGCCGACTTCGCTTTGCCCCGCCGGGATACTGGCTTCACCTCACCCAACGCGGCAATAACAAACAACCCGTCTTCTCCAGCGACGCCGATCGCCAATACTTCCTGGGACTGCTCGAAAGCCGCAGCGAGGAGCGCGACGTCCGGATCGCCGCTTATACCCTGATGACCAACCATTTCCACATCGTTGCCGCCGGTGACCAAGTGGATGCCATCTCGCTGTTCATGATGGATGTGAACGGCCAATACGCCATCTACCGCAACGCCACGCAACGCACGACAGACCACATTTGGCAGCACCGCTTTTACTCCTGCGTGCTGGATGACGCCCACTGGGAGACCGCGCTGCGGTATGTGGAACTGAACGCTGTCCGGGGCCGCCTGGCGAAGAAGGCGGAGGACTACCGCTGCTCATCCGCCCGCGCCCACCTTGGCCACACGCCGCTTCTGGAGTGGCTCGACACGGACCGGTTCGAGCGTCGCTGGCCGACTCCGGCCGCCTGGCGAGACAGCCTTTCCACGCTTACCCGGCGCGAGGCCGCTGCCATCCGCCGCGCTACCCGGCACGATACGGTTCTTGGCTCCGACGAATTTATACAGGACCTCGAACGGAAGTACGAAGTCCGCCTACGAGCCCAGGGATTGGGGCGTCCGCGCAAGGGTCCGTCAAGCCAGACCTTGGTGGAGCCGAGGTCGGCCACCGCATGAAGAGGGCCAGGATCCGGTCCTGGTCAGCGCTGTTTTTTCGCCGGAATCAGCGGCGGCTCCAGGCAGATGTTGCGGGCGATTTCGTTGCCTTCGGGGGTGAGCCCGGGGGCGAAGACTAAGCATCTGGTCTTCATGCCGTGGCCCATGATGAGGTTGTCGATGATGGTGTTACCGGTGGCCGGGGCGCGGCGTTTGGGGTCGACAAAAATGCCTAGGTAGATGCCGCTTTGCAGTAAGTCAGGCTGCTCGATGTCGTAAATGCAGGCGACCTTTCCTTGTGTCTCCGGGCAGCCCGCGCTGTTCAGATGGCGCATGCGGTTCTTCTCGATGCGGTGGCCGGTGCCGATGACAAAGATGCCGCCGAACTTCATGCCTTCGAGTTCGTTGTCGATAATCGTGATATTTTCGCTCTGCATATCCGGGTTTGAGTTATTCATCACGATGCCGTAGTGGCCATAAGCATAGGCGGCGGCGGGCTTCGAATTTACGCAGCGATTGCGGCGGATTTCGCCGTGATGAAAGCCGTCCAGGTCAATACATTTGCCGTTCAGTTCTTCAAAGACATTCAAGGCATAAGAAGACTGGCCGACGTTGCCGGCCGTGTCGATGGCGACGGGCCAGCCTTCGTTTTCGATGTCCACCTCTGCGGCCGGGTAACCGATGAAGCGGCCGGTGTTACTGAGGACGCGGACGCGAGTGGCGTGGCCGACTTGGATGGCGTCGCGGGCGGAATATTGGATTTCGTTTTCGGCGATGCGGCCATCTTCATTGCGCGGGGAGGTGTAGAGAGAGTGCGTCCAGATGCCGTTGCCGCGGACGCGCAGGAGTTTGCAGTTAGTTACTTCGAAATTCTTAGTGCCTTCTTCGAGTAAGATGCCGCCGGTGGTGTTATTGCGGCGCTTGCCGTTGAGGCTGCCGCAATCAGTAAGGCGAATATGCCGCACGCGCACGTTCTCTGAATGGCTGACGAGGATGGGGAAGTTCGCGATGCCGTGCATGACGACGGATTCGACGACCAACTGCGTAACGCCCTCGGCGACGATCCCGTTGTTCATGTAGAAACGATGAAATGGCTCATTCGAAGGCGGCATGCCGATCGGCTTGGCGAGTGCGGCGCGGTTGCCATCGAGCGTAAAGTCTCTTAAAGAAATGCGGGAGCCGCCGTGAATATGGATCAGGGCGCGGCCGGTGAATTTGGGGCTGGCGCGAAGGAGCGTGGTAGCCGTGCCGCTGATCACCAGGTCTCGCGCATCGGCGCTGACTTCGAGCGGCAGGGTGAGCACGGTGGTTCCAGGCGGCAGGCGGATTTCGCCGGTTTGCCGGGTGAACGCTTCCCGAAGCGCGGACTCAGAAGCCGCCGGCAAGGGCGAGGCCCAACACAGGACCCCGCAGTAGAGGCAACACTGGGCAATCAGCAGCGCGAAACCCGTTATCCTATTCAAGATGTCGATTCCTCAGTCTAACGTTGCCGCCGCGATCATCGGTATGGTGGGTGAGCCCGGCGGCGAAGTGTCGCTGGCATTCCGCACGGAAGACGATATGGCGCGGGCGCGGGTGGCGGCCGATGCGGCGGAGCGGCGCGATCGTGGGGAGACGGTCTTTTTGCGTACGCATGATGAGCGATTGTTACTGACTATTTGTGACGAGCTGTGGTGGCGAAAAGACGGGCAACCACTTGTTAAAGGTGACCCGCGCGAGGTTTATGGCCGTTACCTGAGCGATGTGGCCGCGACGCTGCGCGCGGCCGGTGCAGGGCGCAGTGCCCTGTTGAACCCCTCAATGCGGCGCGGAGACGGGCGGGCAGAGTTGGAAGCGATTGAGACTTTGGGGGCCGATTCCGGGCCCACCATGGTGTGGCGCAGCGGTGAGGCCGTGGCCATCAGGGTGACGGTGAAATTCAAGGCGGCGGTGGCCGATCCGGTGGTGGGAATCATGATCCGGACGCGCATCGGGATGGAAGTTTATGGCACCAACACGGAGCTGGAACATGTGAAGCTGGGTCCGGTGGAGGCGGGAGTGACGCGGACGATCCGCTTCGCGTTTGGCTGTTGGCTATGCCCGAACGACTACACCATTACGGCGGCTTCGCATGATCCGGATGGCGTGTGGCATGACTGGTTAGAGGACGCGGTGGCGATCCAGGTGATCGATGACCGCTATACGGCGGGCGTGGCGAATTTGCGGGCGCAGGTGACGGCTGAGTGAAGATCATGATGGTATCGAGCGAAGCGAACCCCTTCGCGAAGACGGGCGGGTTGGCCGACGTGGTGGGCGCCTTGCCTTTTGCGCTGCAAGCCTTTGGCGATGAAGCCGCCGTGGTGATGCCGCGCTATCGTTCGATTTCGCGGGACGATGCCGCGCTCGTGCGCCAGGACATGCGCGTGTGGTTGAATGGCGGCTACTATCGCGTCGACGTTTACCTGAAGTTGCATCGGGGCGTGAAGTTCTACTTGATCGATTGCCCGGGTCTGTTCGATCGCGACGGCATCTATGGCGACCGGGCGGGCGACTATGGCGATAACGCCCTGCGCTACGCCGTGCTGTGCCTGGCGGCGCTCGGGGTGGCGCGTTTTCTATTTCGCACCGACGTCTTCCATTGCCACGATTGGCAGGCGGCGTTGCTGCCGCTTTACCGCAAATTCTTTTTCCCCAATGACCGCACATTCGTGGGAACCAAGAGCCTGTTCTCGATTCACAATCTCGCCTATCAGGGCTACTTCCCGAAACGGCAACTGGCCGAGATCGGGTTGGATGACCGGTTTTGGAATGAGGGGGCGCTGGAGTTCCATGGCGGCGGCAATATGATGAAGGCCGGTCTCATTTGGGCAGACGCTCTCAGCACCGTCAGCCCGACTTATGCGCGCGAAATCCAGACCGCCGAATTCGGCTGCGGCATGGAGGGCATCCTGCAGTCGCGGAGCGGCCAATTGGCGGGCATTTTGAATGGCGTCGACTACGACGACTGGAGCCCGGAGACCGATCGCTTCATCGCCGCGCCCTATTCGGCGCGCGACCTGGCGGGCAAGATGGCCTGCAAACGCGATTTGCTTGAGTATTTCGGCTTTCCGCTCGACGACCAGCATCTGCGGCGGCCGATCATGGGCGTCGTCTCCCGGCTCGCGGAGCAAAAGGGACTCGATTTGGTCGGCGAGATGATCGGGCCCATTTTGGACGAGGAACTCACCCTGATCGTGCTTGGCTCGGGGGACACGCAACTCGAGGACATGTTCAATCAGGTTTCCTGGGCGAGGCCCGATAAGTTCCGCTGTTGGATTGGCCACAACAATCCACTGGCCCATCGGGTGGAAGCGGGTGCGGACATGTTCCTCATGCCGTCACGCTATGAGCCGTGCGGTTTAAACCAGATGTACAGTTTGCGCTATGGCACCTTGCCGATTGTGCATGCGACGGGCGGTCTAGACGATACGGTGGATGGCGAAACGGGGTTCAAGTTTTGGGGCGCTTACGGGCCGCATTTGCTGGAGGCGGTGCGGCATGCGGTGGCTTTGTTCTGGAATGATCCGGATCGCTGGGGCGCGATGGTCAAAACGGCGATGGGGCGCGATTATTCCTGGCACGCTTCAGCTTCGGCTTACTCGGGGCTTTACAAGGCGCTGCTGACGGAAGAGCCGGTGAAGAAGGCAGAAAACGGGGCAGAATCCTTTCCGCCGCCCCTGCATCTGAAAGAATAGGGCATCATAGTAGAGGAAGGTAATCATGGCAGGCCAAAAGACATTAGAATTTAACGACGCGACGTTCGATCAGGTTGTTCTCCAGTCCCCAGTCCCCGTTTTGGTGGACTTTTGGGCGGAATGGTGCGGCCCGTGCCGGATGATGACTCCGACGATTGACGCCGTGGCCGAAGAGTATGACGGCAAGGTGAAGGTGGGCAAGTTGAATGTCGACCACAACGGCCAGACGGCGGCGAAGTACCAGATCCGCGGCATTCCCGCCTTGTTGGTTTTCAAGGGCGGTCAGGTAGTGGATAGCCGCGTGGGCGCGCTCGGCAAGACCGACGTCCAGAAGCTGCTCGACGCACACGTCGGGGCCCCGGTCGCGCAAGTTTAAGGGATGCAACCCCGGGGCGAGTGCCGATCGATCCTCCGGCGGCACTCGCCCTTTCTGGGCAGTTCTGATGGTAGGGACGGGCAGATTTGAACTGCCGACCTTCCGCTTAGGAGGCGGACGCTCTATCCAGCTGAGCTACGTCCCCACACGCCCTCATTGTAGCCCTGTTGCGGTCACCTAGTGTTATAGTGGCGGGCGATGTTGCTACTTTCTTTGCTCTTCCTCACGGCTGACCTTCGCTTCACCCCCCACCCCATTGCCGGTGACCTCAAAGGCGGCTACCAAGTGGTCGTGGCGGACATGAACCACGACGGCAAGCCTGATCTGATTGCCTTGGCCAGTGGCATGCCCGAAGTGGTTTGGTACGAGAATCCCGGTTGGCAGCGGCATGTGATTGTGCGCGGCATGACGGCGATGATCAATCTGGCGGTGGTGGGCAACGCGATCGTGGTGGCCGATCATTTTGCCAACAACCCATCGAAGAGCGAAGGCCATGTCTATTTGCTGGAGCCCGCTGCCGACCCTTTGGCCGAATGGACCAAGCGGGAAATTGACCGTATTCCTTCGTCGCATCGCTTGCGGACCATGATGCTGGACGGCCAGCCGGTGGTGATCAACGCGCCTCTGGCCGACCCCTTGGCGGTTCCACCCGACTACCGCGGCCACGTTCCGCTGGTGCTCTACCGGCCCGGCGTGTGGAAGCGCGAGTCGATTTCGACGGCGGAGCAGGGCGTGATGCACGGCATTTTTGTCGCGGGCCGGGATCTCTACACGGCCAGTTTTCTGGGGATTCATGCTTACCGCTATCAGTCCGGCAGGTGGACGCGACGGGAGATCACGAAAGGCGATCCGGCGGCGTGGCCAAAGTCCGGGTCGAGCGATGTGGCGGTGGGGAAGCGCTTCACGGCGGCGATTGAGCCCTGGCATGGGACGCAGATGGTGGTCTATACCGGCAAGCGCCGCGAGGTGGTGGATGCGGCGTTGAAGGAAGGCCATACGATCTCGCTGGCGGATTTCGACGGCGATGGCCGCGACGAGATCCTGGCCGGCGATCGGGGAGTGGGCGGCGGCGTGTTCGTTTGGCACGCTCGGGGGAAGGCATGGGAGCGGCAGGCTTTGGATGGGTCCGGCATGCGGGCGAATTCTTGTGCGGCGGTCGATTTGAATGGGGATGGGCGAGTCGATGTGGCCTGTATCGGGGGAGCGACAGCGAACTTGGTTTGGTATGAGAATCAGCGATGATGTCTATATGGGTATCGGATTGACGGTGACACTGGATGAGGATGTCTACGAACGGCTACGGCGGGAGAGCCGCTCTCGTGGACTGTCGTTCCAGCAGACACTGAATGACGTAATCCGGTCTGGATTACGCGCTCCGAATCGCTACATGACAATTGAGACTTTTGACATGGGTGCGTTCCCTGGACTTGACTACGACAACATCAGCGAACTTCTCGAGCAAATCGAAGGGCCGAATTACCGTTGATCGGAGCGATGGGCCGTTGCCCTGTTTGTGGATATCCACGCCGATTTTCTCCGAGCGATCACCGAATCTGCCCCTCCTGCGGAACGGAATTCGGCTATGACGACTCCGGGGTCAGCCATGAGCAACTGCGAGAGCG
>JANLPT010000019.1:0-1912 GCA_031367405.1 Bryobacteraceae bacterium | reverse complement strand
AGGCCGTTTGCCCTTATCGAAGATACTTTTGGGGGGATAGTGATCTTCGCTCTTCGTCGGCGTTTCGCCGCCGCAGAAACAGCAGAAAGGATGCAACTTCAGGAATTGTTGACGACGCGCGGTTGCTGCTCCCATGGTTTTCTTGTTTCAGTCCCCTCAACCGCATCCTGTAATATTTTCGCAAGTGTCACACATCTAACTCATCACGTTCCCTGTAAAGGCAAAATTCGCGCATTCGAGGCAGGATTAACCGATTTTAACCTTCAGAGGCAACCCCGGACTGCGCCTTCTACCCACGGCAATGCAATTCCCCGCAGTCGGCCGCCGTAGCGGACGCGCGATCCTATTCCATCTGTGTCAGCGTCCACGACGGCGTCTATGACCGGAATTTCTGCGGGGCCGCCCTCTAAAACTAAAGTCTGCCCCTTGGCATTTGGCAGGCTTTTGAATCGGCTGGTGTTCATCCCCCAAGCATCAGAGACACACGCAGTATATTCCAACGGAGATTTCGCGCTGTTCATTGTCCAGTCTGCGTTGTTTCCTCGGTATTCCGAAACAGCGCACCCGGAAGCGCTGAGGACGGCAAATATCGCGAAAAGCGATTTCATTTTTGAAATCCATCTGGTTGATTTGCCAAAGTGGACGAGTCTGAAAGATGGCGTCCTCATCGTCGAATGCACAGCATATCTGGTTTAGATGGTAGGAGCTCGTGATGCGCGCCAAGATCACAACACAGCGCTCGCGACGCTGCCTACCCCGCCGCCCCAACCGTTCCCCTTGCCCCGACCTCCACATACTCCGCCCGCGCCGCTCCCGGCGGTATCGGCAGGCCGTCCTCCTGCATTCCTTCGATATGCATCTCGATGGCAGTGCGGATGGCCGCCTCGGTCTCGGCCACGCTGTCGCCGGTGGCGATGCAGCCGGGCAGATCGGGGACGTAGGCGCCATAGTTGCTCCCAGCCCGCTCGATGACGATGGCGTAACGCATGTCAGTGGTCCTTCTTCAACCTGGCCTGTTTCAGGATAGAGTTCTCCATAGCCGGTGACAGGTCGTCCGACAACTTGCCCGCGATCGTCACGCGGCCCGGCTTTTCCCGATGCTTGAACTGCCGGTGGCTGCCGCGCGTGACAACTTCAAGCCAACCATCCCGCTCGACGAGGCGGATGATTTCCCTGACCTTGAAGGGCATGGTTCACTCGCCCCTCAACTGCACCCCGTCGTGCTGCCGCACGTCTCGCATTTCAGACACGTTCCATTCCGCACCAGCGTGAAATTGGCGCATTCGGGGCAGGCTTCGCCGACGTAGCCTTTCATGCGGGCTTCGCTGCGGCGGTCGGCGGTTGAGCGCTTCGCGCTCGCCCCCGGCGACAGCGGCACGGGCGCGCCCCATTCGAGCGCGTCCATGTCGGGCGCGGCCTTCTCCTCATACTCCGCCGGCTCACCCTTCAGCGCTGTCGCGCCCTGGGTGCGCACCAGCATCAGCTTGTCGCTCTTCGAGCGCATCAGCCCGCGCGACACGCTGGTGGCCGGGCCGCTCACGCCGCCGCCCCCGCCCGCGGACCCCCCCGGCGCCTTGCCCTGATCCTCGCCGCCGCCGAGCACGTCGTGGCCGATTTCCGACGGGTCGACATGCGCCAGATCCATGCGGCCCAGATACGAGATGGCCAGTTCGCGGAAGACGTAATCCAGAATCGACGTGGCGTTCTTGATCGCGTCATTGCCCTGCACAAATCCGGCCGGCTCGAAGCGGGTGAAGGTGAAGGCGTCGACATATTCTTCCAGCGGCACGCCATATTGCAGGCCGAGCGAAATCGCGATGGCAAAGTTGTTCATCAGCGAGCGGAAAGCCGCGCCTTCCTTGTGCATGTCGATGAAAATTTCGCCGAGGCGGCCGTCCTGATATTCGCCGGT
>JANLPT010000355.1:0-1692 GCA_031367405.1 Bryobacteraceae bacterium | reverse complement strand
GCACTGGCCAGGATTCGAAACACCCACAGCTGGCCAGTTTGTGGATTTTGGGAACACGCAGGGTGGGACTGGCGTGCGCAAAAGTCGGGTTTGTCAGAGTGCCTGAGTTATCCGGGTTGTGTTTCGTCGGCGCGGATCGCGCTGCCGCAGCGGTTTGCTGCAACGCGGCACAATGTGAAGGCCTGGGGCATCGCCCCAGGAGACCGCAATATCAAACGTGGAAGCCCTGAAGGGGCGTGATGGGTAGACACGATCATTTCGCCCCTTTTGGGGCTTTGGACTTTCGGTTCGCTGGTTCCCAGGGCGTTGCCCTGGGCTTTCACATTTTGTGCCTTTGGCACGGAACGCTTTGCGCGCGGTTCGGCAAAGTAGATTCAGGAGCAACACACAAGAGGATTACTGCAGAAACATCAGGACAGGATGATGCGTTTCAAGTGTTTGTACTGCATGAATCCCTTGTCAAATGTGATGACTTCAAAATCGACCGTCAGTGCGAAAGCCGCAAGATAGGCGTCCGCCCAGACCTTCGTAGAAAACAAAGTGCTCTGAGTCAGCGACCGCCAGGCGATTTCGATGTCCTCTGGCTCTTCGGCGAACGCCACATGTACATCGGCAAGCAATCCGTCATACAAGCCCCATGCCTCCCGCATCGACACTCCGTCATCTGGGAAGATTGTTCGATTCGTAATGAGCCGCAGGAACCCCAGTTGCGTGACTCGACAGAAGCAACAACTTTGAACAGGAGCCGATTGAAACCAAGTTTTGGCAGCGGCATGATGCTGGTGCGACCGGAAAGCGAGCGCGATCCAGAAATTGATATCAGGAAGATGCATCTTCCTGATCCAGAATCTCGCCAATCATTTCGTTGGTCAGATGTATGCTTCCAGGATTCAAGGACGGTACGAGCGGAAACTCAATCCGCTTCTGGTTCTTGGCGACCCGAATTACTGGCGTTGCACGGACGATCACACTCACCGCAGCCCCTTCAGGCAGCGACATCGGGCCGTCAAGCACAACCACACCATTTTGAACGTGTCCTGGAATTTCCATGCTCTGATTATTGTGTGATCCTCGGCCAAAGTCAAGGATTGACGAATCACCCACTCGCGAAGGATGCACCTTAATGAGTGACAAAAATGCAAATATCACTATCCCCGTCGACCTGACCAACCCCGGCCAATTCTTCGCCTGCTGCGGCCTGCTGGAGTTGGCCGACCGCCTCTGGCCGGGAGCCGAAGGGTGGTTTGAACGACGGGAGTTCTGGATTCGCTGCGACGGCGACTTGCGAACCTTGCTGGCCAACTTGGTTCTCGATCCTCCACAGCAGAGGTTGTTCACCTGCGAGACTTTACCGGTCAAACCGATCGTTGCCCCATTGGCTCTCACCTTTGATGGAGACGCAACCATCCGGTTCGTACTCGACTTTTGGACGAAGATCATTATTAAGTCAGGAACGGTGCAGGCCGTAGCCGCACCTCCTTGGAACATGTGGTCAGGGAATCAAAAACCACTACCGATCTGGCTTCAACTTCGCGACGAACTTCGAGTCTTGATCGTTGGCGATGAACTTACCAAGACCAAGCGTTGCACGGATACGCAGTTGCTCAACCTGTTTAGCCAAACGCGCGCGCTGACCGGTCGGTTTGGTTTCGACTCAACAGCCGCATGGAACGCGCAAGACGTTGGGTTCTC
>JANLPT010000348.1:0-42001 GCA_031367405.1 Bryobacteraceae bacterium | reverse complement strand
GCCATGGCCGCGTCCAGCATGACGTCGACGCCAATGAATCCGGTGGTGGAGGCAAGGCGGGCGAACTCCGGCCACGTCGGCTTGCCGCCAATCGGAACGGCGTTGAGTGAGAGATACATCAGGCTCGCCGGGCCGTGAATTGAGCGGTGCCGTATTCGCCCAGATTCACGGTCCCTTTCATCTGGCCGTTTTCGACGGAGCCCTTGAAATCGTACCCCAGTGATGTCCCATGCACTCGATGCGAACTGCGGAACGTCACGGCGTTGCCGGCCACTTGGCCTGTTAGCGGACCGGAGTAAAACTCGCCGCGATGAGTGCCGCCGAGCTTGCCGGCGTCCTGCTGTAACACCAGTGAGTGGGTCGCCGAAGACCGTCCGAAATCCAGTTGGACTTTCCATTTCCCGCCGACGCTGGCTGGGGTTCCAGAGTTGGGCGCGGTCTTTGCCATCGCCGGCGGTTTGGACAGCAACGAGTAAATCCGCTCGCCCACGATCTTTTCCTCGCCAGGCATCATTTGATACGGCACGATCGAGAGCGTGCTTTGTTGGCCGCCAGACCCACCGGCGGCGACAATTCGCGGATCGGTGTCATAGAGCAGTTGGCGCATTTCCGAACCGGTGATGCCCAGCTTCGTTCCATCCCAAGTCAAGACCAGTTGTGGCGTGCGGTTGGATAAATCATCGCTCGGCTGCTTGATTTGCGCGGTTACTCCGTCCACCTTGCGGGCACGATCGGCGATCGTAGAAAGGCGCGCCTCCCATTCCTTCCACTCGGCCTTGTGATCGCGCTTTGGCCACATCTCGACGGCCGCAAGCATGCCCATGATCTCTTCTTTGCCGACCTTCAGTGCGCGACCGAACGCGTGATGAGGGGCAGAATTCAACCACGCCGCCTGCAGCCAATTCTTCTCTCCCAGCAGGATCGCCGCCGCTTGCGGGCCGCGAATGCACTTGCCGCCGCTGTAGGCGACTAACGTTGCGCCCTTCGCCAGATGGACATTGGGCACGGTGAGAATCTCAGCCGCCGCATCGACGAAGACCGGGACGTTGCGCTGCTTGGCCATGTCGCAAATCACTTGCGTGGTGAGCGGGCCGCTCTCGGCATTGGGCCCTGCGAGGATGTAGATCATGGCCGTGCGCGGCCCGAAAGCCAAGTCAAGCTCTTCGACGGTGCTCGCTTCGACGATCTTCGCGCCGACCGCGCGCACGGCCGCATCGTACACGTTGCGGGAATGGCGCGGAATGATCACTTCGTCTTTGGCGAAGCCGGTGAGGTTGGGCAGACGAACATGAAGGTCGGGGTTGCCGCCCGCAATGCAGGCGGCGGTGGCGTGGGTGATGGCGGCGGAGCAGCCGCAGGTCACCATGCCGAACTCGGCTTGGGTGAGTTCGGCGAGGCGCGCACCGATCGCGGCCATCATCTCGTCGATGTGTACGTGATGCTGGGCCGCCTCAGTCATCGCGGCGCGGACCTCAGGCAGCATTGTGGAGCCGCTGATGATGGTGAACGTGCCGCGGGCGTTGATGAGCGGCTTCACGCCGATCGATTCGTAGAGGGTGGATCCCAACGTCAATCCTTTCGAAGGAGCCGCTTGCGCGCTGCCCGGGAGAAAGCTGCCGAGAAAGCCAAGGGCGGAGCCGCGAAAGACATCGCGCCGGGGCAAGCGTTTAGAGAAAAATTCCTTCATTCATATACTTTACGCGCTTTTGATTTCGGTCCACAGACGGTCTCGGAGACGTTGGGCGGCTGGAGGCATGGTGCGCAGCCAAACGGCGCGTTCCAGCACGCGGGGGCCGGGGAAGAGGAGGGGTTCATCGCGGAGACTTTGCGGCAGTAAGTCGCGGACGCCGCTCAAGACGGGGCCCGTCTTTTCCGCCAGCACGCAGGCGGCGGCGACCTCTGGCCGCAGCAGAAAATCGATGAAGCGATGGGCGGCTTCGGCGCGCGGGCTTTCGCGCAGAATGACGGCCGATTCCACGTAACGGACGAAGCCTTCGGCAGGGTAAACGAACTCGAGTTGGGGCGCGTCGTTCATCACCGGCAGCATCGTGGTGGTCCACATTTGGGCGGCGAGCACGTCGCCGGCAACCAGTTGATCGCGGACTTCGGCGTTAAGGTAGGCGCGCAAGAGAGGCTTCTGACGGATGGCTTCGCGTTGAGCGGCGCGCAGTTCGGGCTCGTCCGTCGCGTTCCAGCTGTGGCCGAGTTTCACGAGGCAGGCACCGAGGACGTCGTCTTGAGCGTCGAGCATGGTGAGGCGTCCAGCCACTTTGCGTTCCCAAAGGTCGGCCCAGCGCGTGATGGGCCCCAGCTGTTTCTTGTCGTAAACGATGCCGGCTGAGGTGCTCATGTAGGGCACCGAATGTTTCAGCGGCGGGTCCCATTCCGGCGTCTGGAAGCCTTCGGCTAAGTTCTTGAGGTTGGGTAAGTGCGAATGGTCGAGCGGAGCGAGTAAGTTGTAGTCGCGCAGGGGGGCGATGTGGTGATTAGTGGGAAAGATGACGTCCCAACCGCAATTACCGGTGAGAGCTTTGGCGAGTAACTCATCGGCACTCTCGAAGATGCCATAACGGATGCGGATGCCGGTAAGCCGCTCGAACTGGGTGACCGTGTGGGGGCCGATGTAGTTTGAATAGTTGTACACGTTGAGGCGCGGTTGGCGGCGGCGCAGGCAACCGGCGAGTCCGGTGAGGCCGGCGAAGAAAAGGGTCCGGCGATTCATGGCTTGGCCTGTAGCCTTTCGGAAAGCAGGATGAGGACGCCCAGGCCGAGGACGATGATGGTGGAGACGGCATTGAGCACCGGGCTGACGCCTCGCCGCGCGGTCGCGTACATCACCATGGGCAGCGTTTCGGAATCGACCCCCGCCACCATGGAGGTAATGACAAAGTCGTCAAAGGAGATAGTGAAGGCGAGCAAGGCGGCGCTGACGATCGCGGGGGCGAGTGGGGGCAGAGTCACTAAGTAAAAGGCTCCTAATTCAGTGGCGCCAAGGTCCATCGCCGCCTCCTCAAGGGTTCCGTCCATCGTGCGCAAACGGGCGATGACGACAATGACCACGTAGGCCAGGCAGAAGCTAACGTGGGCCATGATTACCGTGAACATGCCGAGTTGCAGGTTAAGAAAATGAAAGAGCCATTGATAGAAGGCCAGCAGTGCGACGCCGGTGACGATCTCCGGGGTCATGAGCGAGAGATAAAGCGTGCTGGAGACGGCGGGCGATTTGCGCTTCCAAAGAGCGTAGGCACACAGCGTGCCGGCGATGGTGGCGAGCGCCGTGGCGGTGCCGCCGATGAGCAGCGAGTTGAAAGTCGCCTCGCGTAAGGCCGGGTCAGCGAAGGCTTGGGTGTACCAGCGTAGCGAAAAGCCTTCCCACTTCGTGAAGCGCGACTGATTGAAGCTAAAGACGGAGAGGACCAGCAAGGGTAAGTGCAGAAACGCGTAGATTAGGACGGCGTAGAGCGTAAGTGGGCGCACTTACTGCTCCTGCCCGGCCCAAAACATCTAGAGTAAGTCCTCGCCGCCAGAGCGTTTGGAGACGAGATAGAGCAGCCCCAGGGTGAGGGCCATCAGGAACAACGAAAGTGCCGCGCCGAAGGGCCAATCGCGGGCGGTGGTGAATTGATTTTGGACCAAAGTACCGATCATGATGCTCTTGCCCCCGCCCATCAAGTCAGGCGTCAGATAGGCTCCCAGACAGGGGATGAAGACTAAGATGCTGCCGGCGGCGATGCCGGGCCGGCAAAGGGGTATTGTGATGCGCGCCAGGGCGGTAAGGGGCGGCGCGCCGAGATCGGCGGCGGCTTCGAGCAGGGCCGGATCCAGCTTCTCCAGATTGGTGTACAGCGGTAGCACCATGAAGGGCAGAAAGCCATAGACAAGACCGAGAATCACGGCGAAGTCGTTGTAGAGGAGGGGCAGTGGTTGGCTGATGAGCCCGATGGCGAGCAGGGCGGTGTTGATGAGGCCGGTATCTCGCAGCAGAAACATCCAAGCGTAAGTGCGGATGAGGAAGCTGGTCCAGAACGGGAGCATGACGAGTTGTAAGTAGAGGCTGCGGTGGGGTCCCGAGCGCGAGATAAACAGGGCCAGGGGAAAGCCGAGTAACAAGCAGATGGCCGTAGAGACACCGGCGACCCAGAAAGAGCGCCAGAGAATCTTCAGGTAGAGCGGGTCGGCGATGCGTAAGTAACTTTCGAGCGTCCAGGGTAGGCTAACGCCGCCGTAGGCCCCGCGACTTTGCAGGCTGTAGACCGCCACAATGACTAACGGAACGAGGAAGAGCGTGGCGAGCAGGAAGACGCTGGGGGTGAGGAAGGCGAGGCGGAGAGTCTTCATTGCGGGAGATGTAACTCGTCGGCGGGATGCCACCAGACGTGGACCTGGTCACCGGGATGGAAGCCGTTGTGCGAATGCGGCACTCGCGCCATGATCCGTTGGCCGGCGATGGTTTCCGCCTGGACATGGTAGCAGTCACCGAGGAAGGTGGAATGCGTCACGCGGGCCACCTGACTGCCGTCTCTTGGTTCACGATCCAAGTAAGTGGACTCGGGGCGGATGCCCACATCGTCGAGCCAGTTCATCGCGCCGAGAAAGCCAGCGGTGAAGCGCGTGGCGGGCGTCAGGTAGATCTGCTGGGGCGTGCCGACTTGCTCCACGCGGCCCTTATTCATCAGCGTGATGCGATCGGCCATGGAGAGGGCCTCTTCCTGATCGTGGGTCACCATTAGAAAAGTGATGCCGACGCGACGTTGCAGCGCTTTCAATTCGAGGCGTACTTCCTGGCGTAAGTTGGGGTCGAGGGCGGAGAGCGGTTCATCCAGCAGGAGTAAGTCGGGCTCAAGAACGAGCGAGCGGGCGAGGGCGGCACGCTGCTTTTCGCCGCCGGACATTTGGGCGGGCTTATGATCGGCTTTATGCGCGAGCTGAACTAACTCGAGGGCGGCTCTCACTTTGCTCTCGATCGCGTGGTCCTTCCGTTGGCGCAATCCGAAAGCCACGTTGTCGAAGACCGTGAGGTGTGGGAAGAGGGCGTAACTTTGGAAGACGGTGGAGACGTTACGCTCGTAAGGTTTGAGCGGCGCAATGTCGCTGCCGTTTAGAAGAATCTGGCCGGCATCGGGGATCTCAAAGCCGGCCACCATGCGCAGGCAAGTGGTTTTGCCGCATCCGGAAGGGCCCAGCAGCGCGTGGAGTTCCCCGCGGTGCAGCATAAGCGAGACGTTGTCCACCGCCTTGTGGGTGGGGAAGGTCTTCGAGATGCCACGAAGTTCGAGGACGGGGGGCACTTAGAGAGGGTATCGCAAAAAGGAGAGGGCGGGTCAGGGGCCCCGCCCCACAAGCTGGCTAAGCGTTGAAGTTGGCTTCGGCCGCATCCCAGTTGACAACCTGCCACCAGTTGGCGAGGTAACTGGGGCGCAGGTTCTGATACTTCAGATAGTAAGCATGCTCCCAAACATCGCAGCCGATGACGGCGTGTTTGCCTTCCATCAGGGGATTGTCCTGGTTGGGCGTGGACATGATCTCGATGCCATCGGCGGTCTTGATGAGCCAAGCCCAACCGGAACCGAAGCGGCCCACGCCGGCAGCGTTGAACTTTTCTTTGAAGGCATCGAAGGAGCCAAACTTGGCATCGATGGCTGCGGCGAGCTTGCCGTGCGGCGCGTTGCCTTCCTTGGGCGCGCGCATGATGTTCCAGAAGAAGGTGTGGTTCCAGTGGCCGCCGCCGTTGTTGCGGACGGGACCTTTGATGGCATCCGGTACGGCAGCAAGGTTGCCGGCCAGCAGCTCTTCGATGGTCTTCGAGGCAAGCTCTGGCGCTGACTCGAGGGCCTTGTTCAGGTTGGCGACGTAAGCGTTATGATGCTTACCGTGGTGGATCTCCATGGTCATCTTGTCGATGACTGGTTCAAGAGCGTCATGGGCGTAGGGCAGACTGGGCAAAGTGAATGGCATAGTATCTCCTTTGATTATGGATGCAATTGAAGGGCCGAATGAATCAGCTGAAGCGACTTTGTTCAAAAGCGTGCGCCAAACGGAACATTGTGGCTTCGTCGAAGTGCTTCGTGAGAATTTGTAAGCCCACAGGCAGGCCGTCCCGGGTGTTGCCGCAGGGCACGGACAGGCAAGGAATGCCGGCCAATGAACCGGTGATGGTGTAAATATCGCTCAGATACATCTGGAGCGGATCGGCCATTTTTTCACCGAGCTTGAACGCCGGGAAGGGCGACACCGGGGCGACGATGGCATCGACTTGGGCGAAGGCGCGGGCAAAATCCTGCGCGATGAGGGCGCGGACCTTTTGGGCTTTGAGATAGTAGGCCTCATAATAGCCGTGGCTCAGCACATAAGTGCCGAGCATGATGCGGCGTTTGCACTCGCGGCCAAAACCGTCGCCCCGCGTGTGGCGGTACATGTCTGCCAGGGTGCCCGATTGCGGCGAGCGCGTAGTGTAGCGAACGCCATCGTAGCGGGCCAGATTGCTGCTGGCTTCGGCGGTGCAGATGATGTAGTAACAGGCAATGGCGTGTTCGGTGGCCGGTAAGCTAAGGTCAACGATTTCGCAGCCGAGTTTCTTGAGTTGGTGAACGGCTTGAGTAATCAATGCGCCGGACTCACTTTCGAGGCCCTGGAAATATTCCTGGGGTAAGCCGATTCGCAAGCCTTTCACTTGGCCGGTGAGCGCGGCATGGTAATCGGCGACCGGCGCGGCGGCGCTGGTGGCGTCGCACTCGTCGTGGCCGGCCATGGCTTTGAGCACCGTCGCGGCGTCCTCCACGTTGCGAGCGAAGGGTCCGATGTGGTCGAGCGAACTGGCGAAGGCGACTAAGCCGTAGCGCGAGACGCGGCCATAAGTGGGGGTAACTCCGACAATTCCGCAGAAACTCGCGGGCTGGCGAATCGAGCCGCCGGTATCGGAGCCGAGCGAGGCCACGGCGGTGCCTTGGGCCACGGCGGCGGCTGAACCGCCACTGGAGCCGCCGGGCACGCGATCGAGCGCGACGGGATTGCGTACGGGTCCAAAGGCCGAGTTCTCGTTGGATGAACCCATGGCGAACTCATCGCAGTTAGCTTTGCCTAAGATGACGGCACCCTCTTGTTCGAGCCGGACGATGGCCGTGGCGTCATAAGGCGGAATGTAATGTTCGAGTAACTTGGAGCCGCAGGTGGTGCGGATGCCTTTGGTGACGATGACGTCTTTAATGGCGATGGGCACGCCGCCTAAGAGCCCGGCCGGCTCGCCGCGTGCGAGCTTGGCGTCCACCGCGCGGGCGGCGGCCAAAGCACGGTCCGCACTGAAGTGCAGATAGGCGTTGGTTTTAGGGTTTTCGGCGGCGGCGAAGCTAAGGGCGCTTTCGGCGAGTTCAAAGGCACTGTACTTCCGGGAGGCCAAATCAGCTTGGATTTGCGAGATCGTGAGGGTCGAAATGTTCATGCTAAGCGCGTTCGATAACCTTCGGAACTTTGAAGTAGCCTTGGCCGGCTTGGGGGGCGTAGGCGGTGGCGATGTCCGAGCTAAAACGGCGCTCGGGATGCTCGATGTCGGCGCGCAAAGTGGCTGTCTCTTCCGCATCGAACAGTACTTGCGCCATGGGCTCGACGCCGTCGGTGTTCACGGCTGCCAGCTTCTCCATGTAGACCAGAATTTCGTCCATATCGTGGGCCATGGCTTCGAGTTCGCGGTCATCGAGATGCAGATTGGCGAGGTCAGCCACATCGCGCACTTTCTGCCTGGAGATCTTCATTCCTCCACAGCTTAGCAGGGTGTCCGAAGGGCGTTGCGATCATCGGCGTTACCGGCTCACTCACGTTGGCGGCTGGTGGTCGCGAGATGGCGCGCATAGCTCACCGGTTGGTGGACCAGCGAGGGAAAGGATTGGTATTGCCCGAGCGGCAAAGCTCCAGCAGGGCAGGCACTTTCCTGCGCCGGCCGAGAAGGGTGTTGAGCATTTTGTCGAGTAGTTCTTCTTCGCCGTCGATCCATTGCGGGGGCAGGGAATTCCGGGCGGTCTCGATGACGGATTCGGGAAAGTGAAGCACTTGCTCAAGCCAGGGCTCAAAGGATTTGAGGCTCTCGACGGTTTGGTACACCACGGGCCGGTGATAGAGCCCATAGCCGGCCGCGTCGGAGAAGTCCCAGCCCGGTCCACCGAAGGTATAGCCGTGGTCGATCATCATGGCCACAAAGCCGACCTTGGAGGAATGAGCTTGGATGGACGGGGCCCATGACTTCACCTTGGCGCGAAAGAAGACGGCTTGGCGGGCGTCGATGTTGGCTAACCAGCGGTCGATGACGAGGGCCCCGAGAAAGTCCGGTAAGTTGGCCACTTGTCCGAGTAACTGGTCGGGGACAAAGTCGTAGAAGCCCACGCGGTTCGGATCGCCGGCCAAGCGGGAACCGAAGTGCCAGCCGGGTTCGGGCGGATAAAAGCCCGAGCCGCGTTGCAAGTTCACTTGGGGATTCGCGCTGAGAAACTCGGCGTTAATTTCAATCGCCGCCACCTTAGCCGACGCGACGCGTAACTGCTCGAAAATCGCATGGGTGATCCATTCGTTCACCAGCACGCGCCGCCCTTGAGGGTTGGTTTGAAACTTTACGGCGTAGTGGTGGCCGTCTTCCGCCTTGATGAGATGGGCTTGGGCACCTCCCCGGAGTTTGCGGACGAACTCGGTGGCGCGAAGGGGCATGCGATACTTGTGGATTATCGCAGATCAAGGCGCGAGAATCAGGAAATTCGAGGAGAATACGAAGCATGAGTGAAGAAAACAAGACCAGTGAAGAGAAGCAAGCCGCCGAAGCACAAGGCAAAAATCAGGTGGCGCTGGAGATGATGAAGTTTATCGCGGCAAATACCGGCTACGGCAAAGGCGTCGCCGCCACGGGCTTTGCGGGCAAGAGCACCCTACGGACGGCGGAAGAACATGCCGAAGCGCTGCTCGACTTATTCAAGCGCTGCCGGGACGTCGTGAATGGCTAGGTGAGTCGAGTTACAAACGGAAAAAGGCGGCGCCGGAAGCGCCGCCTTTTTTGTTGGTTAGTACGGAAGAGCGAGAGAAGAACTACTTCTTCTTCGCGGCCTTCTTAGCCGGAGCGGCCTTCTTGGCTGGCGCAGCAGCCTTCTTAGCCGGAGCGGCCTTCTTGGCTGGCGCAGCAGCCTTCTTAGCCGGAGCAGCAGCCTTCTTGGCCGGAGCGGCCTTTTTCGCAGCTTTCTTGGTTGCAAATTTCATTTTAGTAATCGATCTCCCTTGAATAAATTTGGCTGCGGTCTTCTTCGCCACCACTGGTCGAGCTGAAACATTTCCGCTCGATTTTGTTTTGGCCTTCGGAGCCACCGCCGTTTTGGCGGACGAGGTTTTCGCCGCCGCTTTCTTTACTGTAGCTTGGCTGGTGGTTAAATTTCCACTCTTAGTGAAAGGGATCGTCGACTGGGCCGGATGGCTATGTTTCTTGGTGGCCCGCTTGGTTGCGGCTAAGGGCGGATTGGCGGGCGTTACAGCCGGCTTTCGCGCGCTGACGGCGGGAGCGCCGGGCACGGCGGCAGCGGGCGGCGCGAGCGGGGGCGATGGTGGATTCCAAGCTTGCAGCGTGGCCGGCGGCGTCAAAGGCTGCGGTAACAACGCGTCGTCGCCATCGTCTTCATCTTCATCCTCGTCATAAGAGCTGATCTCGCTCTCCAGATCAAGATGCTCTTCTTCGTAGTCGAAATCGTCTAGCTCATTTTCGAGTGGCATGGAGGAAAACTCCCAAGGGAATGTTTTAAAGTGGCGCCCAGCTTACCGTTAGCGGGTGGCAAAGTAGGGCGGTGAAGACAAAGATAGAATATCGCGATTCGGCACAAACACAAGCGCGGCGAAGAATTTATAGCTCTTCATCGCCACAGCGAGTTCAAATAGTGGGTTCAATCCGCGTGGCGCGGCGAGCGGGGACATCGCTGGCGGTGACGCGGTCTCGAATTGGCAGCGGCCCCACCCCGGCTAACGTGATGGGGCCGGTGGGGCTGATGTTGGACGGCCTCCATGGTCTTTTCCGGCGTCATGGCTTGAGCCAAGGCAAGAACGGCCAGTTCATGCCGGATGGCCCCGGCTTCTCCTCCTCGGCCAGCTAAAAGTTGAAGGCCGTCTGCTCTTGGCCCGCTACCCGCGATATGGCCCGAACCAGCTTCCGGTAAGGTATGTCGGTTCGGTGCGCGAAACCGAGCCACTCCCCATCGCGCCAACTCGAGTAGTACCAGCGCGACAGTAGCGCCAGATGATCCTGACGCCGGGCCAAAGTCAATTTGGTCTCCGGTTCCAGCGAAGCGGCCACTTCGCGCAAGCGTTTGTCCATGGAGAGTCCGGCACCGTCCAGGCGGAAGTTCCAGGCCGGTAACCATTGGCCATCCAGAAAGAAACGCAGCTCGACGCAACCCGGCAGGATTGATTTGGTGACCGCCACGCCGCAGAGCTGTACCGCATCGCGCACCATATCGTCGCGCAAGCGGACCACCTGTTGCACCTTTTCGAGCCGCCGGTGCTGCCGGGCCGCTTCCTCAAAGTCGAGGTCATCGCTCGCCCGCTGCCGGGCGCGTTCCACGGTCAGCAAAAGACTTTGGCCGTCGGTCGTCAGGAACTCACGCACCCGCGCGACTTCGCTCGCATACTCGGCTTCGCCCACCATTTCCTGACAAGGCCGCAAGCACATGTTCATTTCGCCGTAAATGCAGCCCGGATGATCCGGGGCGGGGACGAGATCCTCCTGGCACCGGCGAATCTGGAAGAGGTCAAGAAACTGGCCTTCGAGCTCCTCGGCGGCGGCGCGGGAACGGAAGGGCCCGTAGAACAGCGAATCGGCACCGGTGAATCTGGTCGTGATGGTGGTGCGGGGATAGGCGTTGCTGGCCACCAGGCGCACATAGGCGGGATAGCGGAGCTTGATGCGCTGCAGGTAGGAGTCAGGGAAGTATTCGCGAGCCAGCGTGTATTGCAGGAGGCTGGCGCTGAGCCGCGAACCGGTGCGCCAGTACTCTACGCGTTCGGCGACACCGCGCAGACTGGCCCAGCGCGAGTCACCCAGCAGGCGGCGCAAGCGGCGGCGCAGGAAGTTCGTCTTCGCCAGATAGGGTTCGCCTTGCGCCGCCCACAGCAGGAAGACAGCGGGCTCGTCGTCCACCCATTCCAGCCATTCCGGCCATTTCAGATGGTCGTGCGGATTGATGATGCAGGCGGGGGGAAGTTTCATCGCAAGCAAAGGGCTCTGGCTATTCTAACGTCCGCGTCAAAGGGAGTCCTGCAGCCGCCGAAAAGGCTGGGGTGTCGCGTCCTAAAAAAATATACTCGGAGCAACGTGTAAAGCTATCATTATAATTAGTTTAACTGCATTATGATAACGATGTCGCAATAGAGTCGATTTTCGCATAAACTTATATAAGTGATCTATTTTCATTAGCTTACAAATAATTTCTCACCTCAGCTAATTTTCCCCACCCGTGAGCGATTTTCATTGCTCTCCTCGTCATTGGACTAGAGTTGAAAGGAGTGGAACTCAACGGGGTCATCGTCCTGGATAAGCCGAGTGGTTGGACATCGCATGACGCGGTGAACAAGTTGCGGCGGTTGGCGGGCTCCCCGAAAGTGGGCCACTTGGGTACCCTTGACCCGATGGCCACGGGAGTGTTGCCGATGGTGGTCGGCAAAGCCACGCGACTGGCGCAGTTCGTCGCCGTGGGCCGCAAGGTCTACGAAACCGTCGTGCGCTTCGGCTACTCCACCACGACTTATGATCGCGAAGGCGAGGCCACCAGCCCACCACAAGACATTGAACTGGATCCGGCGCAGGTGCGGCGGTGGCTCGAACCTTTTCTCGGCACCCATCCCCAAATGCCGCCACCGGTCTCCGCCAAAAAGATCAATGGGGTCCCGGCCTATAAGCTCGCCCGCCAGAATTTGCCGGTGGACCTGAAGCCAGTCGAGGTGACGATCGAAGAACTAACATTGTTGGCCTGCCACCGTGCGGAAGCGCGTCTCAAAATTGTCTGCTCAGCGGGCACCTACGTACGGGCGATCGGGCATGAACTGGGGCGCGTGGCGGGCTGTGGCGCGCACCTGATTGAGTTGCGCCGGCTCGAATCCAGCGGCTTTCTCGCGGAACAGTCTCACACGATTGACCAGCTCATCGCGCTGGCCGAGGCCGGCGAACTGGCCTCGGTGCTGTTGCCCGCGGCCAGCTTACTGCCCCAGTTTCCGTCGGTCCGGGTCGACCAGGACGCCATCGCCCACATTCGCCAGGGCCGGACGTTTCGCATGTCCCCTTTTCTCGCACCACCTCAAGTATCGAACGTGGCTCAACTCTCGAACATGCCCCATGCGCTGAAGGTAAAAGCCGTCGGCGACGACGGTGAGCTCATCGCGATCGGCGAGGCGCGCATGCCATTTGTGTACCACCCCATTGTCGTTTTCTAACCGTTTTATCGCCGTCGATGAACCAACTTTAATCGCATAATCAGTTATCTTTCATCGTTTCGATGTAGGCTCAAGTAGGTGAGGCAATGTTGACCTGTGCGTTCACACTTCTCTTGGCGGGCCTAACGCTGCAAGGCCCGGAAACAACACGCCCGAAGGCAGTATGGGTGCAGAACCCTACTCATGAAGATGGGGTGGCGGATGAATTCTTTTCGGGCTCGGTCCAGGAATTTTCCGAGTCCAGCGTCACCGTCTCCCGCTCTCTACCGGGCAAAAGCGCTGAAACGCGCGTTTTTGTAATGGACGGCGAAACCAAGGTGGAAGGCAAGCTGAAAAAGCTGGCTCGCGTCACGGTCGGCTTCCATTCCCACGACGGGCAGGACCTCGCCTGGCGCATCATCGTCCGCGAGTCACCCGACTAGTTTCACTTCTTTGGACGCCGCTGCCAATCAGCTTTCACCACCTGCCGTGCACGGCCCAGCGCAAGCGTACCAGCCGGTACAGATTCCGTAATCACGGAGCCCGCCGCCACATAGGCCCCTGCTCCAATTTCCACCGGAGCAACCAGTGTGGAGTTACTCCCCACGAAGGCTCCTTCGCCGATCACGGTGGCATGTTTCCGGTGACCATCGTAGTTACAGGTGATCGTCCCCGCGCCGATATTGACACCGGCCGCAATCTGCGAATCGCCCAGGTACGCCAGGTGCATCGCCTTCGAACCCGCGCCTAACTCAGTTTTCTTCAACTCGACGAAATTGCCGATATGCGCGCCGGCCTTCACTGTGGCCTGCATCCGCAGCCGGGCGAAGGGCCCGATATGGGCACCGGATTCCACCGTGCAATCGGAAATGACGCAGTAAGGATGCAGCTCGACGGCGTCGGCGATGGTGACGTTGCGTAGGATGCTGCCCGCCCCCACCCGGCAGCCGGCCCCTAGGCGGCTGTGGCCGCGAATTTGGACAAAAGCTTCCACAATCGAGTCCGGCCCGATCTCGACAAATTTGTCGATGGTGACGGTCTCGGGGCGTTCGATGGTCACGCCATCCAGCATCAACTGCCGCACCTTGCGCTCACGAAAATAATGGTCGGCCTGCGCTAACTCCACCCGCGTATTAATTCCCAGGATTTCGGCCGGGTCCGCCAAGCGGAGCGTCTTTACCCGATGCCCATGGCGGCGCAGAATCTCGATCATGTCGGTGAGATAGAGTTCGCCGGAAGCGGCGTTCGGCTGAATCTCGGGCAGGTGGCGCCAAAGCAACGCGGCGTCGAAACAGTAGATGCCGGAGTTGATCTCGTTCACCGCCAACTGGTCCGGATTGGCGGCCTTTTGTTCGACGATGGCCAGGCAATTGCCCTCGGCGTCCAGCAGCATGCGGCCGTAGCCAGTCGGGTCGTCGAGCAACGTAGTGATCACGGTGGCGGCGGCGTCCGTCGCGGTGTGGCGTTCGAGCAACCGTTCAATAGTGCCAGCCGAAAGCAGTGGGCAGTCACCGTACAGCACCACCAGCAGGCCTTCCGTATAGGCGACGTGGCCGCTCGCCACCGTCAAGGCATGCCCCGTCCCTTTTTGCTCCGTCTGCCGGGCAAAGCCAGTGCCGTAGCCGGCCAAACAGGTTTCTACCTCGTCGGCACCATGCCCGGTCACGACGACGATCCGGTTCGCTGGCGCCATCGCTGCGGCTGATTGTACGACGTGCTCCACCACCGGTAACCCGCCCGCCTCGTGCAGTACCTTGGGGCGCGCCGACTTCATGCGCGTGCCCATCCCGGCGGCCAAAATCACGATCGATAAATCTGTACGCATTTCGGCAATTAATCCTTATGGCGCTTGAGGCGCTGTTGACGCGCCCGCAGCGCGAGTTCCAAAACTACGGCGGCTGTCTCCACCGGATCGTGGCGTACCTTTTCGCCTTTCGTCAGCAGTAAATTCCGTTCGATCACTTCAATGCCTTGCTCCACGAGGCGAGGCGTATCGTTCTCCACGGCGAACACCTTTTGAGCGGCGTAGACCCGGCGCAAACCGCCCGCGATCGGGCGCTTATTCAGAATGGCCAAATCAATCAGCCGCCCGCCGGCGTGACGGTGGATGGCGTCCACATGGTCGCAGGCGCTATAGTGCATCGTCTCCCAGGGTTGCCACATCAGGTTGACGAAATAGGCCTTCAGCGCGCGGGACCGGCGAATAGCAGCCGGAATGCCCCCCACCAGGAGATTCGGAATCACACTCGTGTAGAGTGAACCAGGCCCCATCGTGATCAGGTCAGCCTCGTCAATCGCCCGTAACGTTTCGAGCAACGGCGGACAATGCTGAGGCTTTAGGTGAATCGACTTGATGGCGATGCGCGCGCGACTGATCTTGGTTTCGCCCAACACCAGCTTGCCATTGATCAGTTCCGCCTCTAAGGTGACATTGCGGTCAGTCGAGGGGAATATCCGGCCGTTGATGGAGAGGATCTCGGAGGAGAGCTTCACGGCATGGGCGAAATCGCCCGTCAGGTGGGTCAGCGCAGTGAGGAAGAGATTGCCGAAGTTGTGGCCGGTGAGGCCCTTGCCTGCCGTGAAGCGATATTGAAAAAGCTTGGCGAGCAAATCGCCATCGTCGGACAGTGCTACCAGGCAGTTGCGAATATCGCCCGGCGGCAAGACATCCAGTTCGCGGCGCAAGCGTCCGGAGGAGCCGCCATCGTCGGTGACGGTGACCACGGCCGTGATGTCCAGCGGAGGAAGGCCGTCGACGGGCTCCACATAACGTTTGAGTCCGCGTAAGAGGGACGAAAGCCCAGTACCGCCGCCGATCGACACCACCCGCAAAGCTTCGCTGCGCCTCAGTAAGCGCCGGTTTGGCATCCGAAGCTCTTAGCTACCCGTCAAAACGGCGCGAATGAGCTGGTGCTTCGCCAGCTCGCTGAAATCGGGATCGTTCATCGCCGAAGTCCGGTTCCGCGGTTGCATCTGGATGGCCCGTCGCAAGTGCTGCGCCGCTGGCTCGATTTGCCCTTGCTGCCCCAGCGCAGCCGCCAACGCATAGTGCGTATAGTCGGTCTCCTGCTGTTTCACCGATATCTCCAACGCGGTGGCCGCGCTCGCGTAGTTTCGCAGATTCATCTGCGCAATGCCGTAGTTATAATTCTGCTCCGCGTTGCGCGTGTCCGGGTCGCCATTGGCCAGGCGGCTCTCGCACATGCGTAAGTGCGTCCTGGCGGAATGCGCCATCTCTTTTACCGGCCCCTGTGCCGCGCGTTCGAACAGAGGCAGGGCCTTGCGAAAATCGCGTTGGTGAAACGCGTGCATGGCCTTATTAAAGTTCTCCGCCTGTACGATGGGTTCCGGCGAATCCAGCGGCCGTACTGGGCTGTTTGCGGGCGTCTTGCTGTTTTTGGTTGCCACTCGTTCATCGGTGGGTCAGGGCGATTGCCCCCGACTTCACCGGCCTCCACCCGGTTTTACGTATACCCGGTAAAATCGATTATGCCAGATTGAGGCGGCCTCGTTGGGCTGCCACTATCAGGAGCCCGCTCACAGGCGTCGTGAAGCCGTCCGCTCTTCTGATAGAGTCTCAATAGGTATACGAATGGCTACTGTGTCCGGCGCGGGTTTAGAAGGCATCATTGCCGCAGATTCCGAGATTTGTTACATCGATGGCGATGAGGGCGTTTTAGCCTATTTCGGCTATTCCATCGACACCTTGGCGGAAAACGCCACTTTTGAAGAAGTCATCTTCCTCCTGTGGCATGGGCGATTGCCCCAAGCCGCAGAACTTGACGGGCTCAAGAAGCTGCTCGTGTCCCATCGCGAGCTTCCGGCCGGCGTCACGGCGTTCCTGGCCAGCGTACCGCAAGGTAAACCGATGCACGTTCTGCGCACCGCCGTCTCCATGCTCAGCATTTCCGACGAGCATTCCGAAGAGATGACGCCGGAAGCCAATCTGCTGAAGGCGACCAAGCTGATGGCCAAGACGGCCACCATCGTCACCAGCTTCAACCGTTTGCGCCACAACGAAGCTGTCATCCCCGGCGACCCCGCCCTTAGCTTCGCCGCCAACTTCCTCTACACGCTCAACGGCAAGCGGCCCGACGCGGTGATGGAGCACGCCTTCGACGTCGCCCTCACCCTGCATGCCGACCACGAACTGAACGCTTCGACGTTTGCCAGCCGCGTCACGGCCGCCACGCTGTCCGATATTTACTCCGCCGCCACCGCCGGTATTTGCGCCTTGAAGGGTCCGCTGCACGGCGGGGCCAATGAGGACGTCATCAAGTATCTCCTCGCCGCCGGCACCAAAGAGAAAGCCCTCGAGATGGTGCGCGAACGCCTCGCCAACAAGCAGAAGATCGCTGGCTTCGGCCATCGCGTCTACAAAACAATTGACCCGCGCGCCATTCATTTGGCCCGTTTGTCGAAAGAAATCGGCGAACGCACCGGCCATGTCGATCTCTACGAGACCTCCACCGCCATCGCCGACTTGATTAAGACCTCGAAAAACCTGAACGCCAACGTCGACTTCTTCTCGGCGTCCACCTACTACTCGTTGGGCATTCCCGTGGACCTTTTCACGCCCATCTTCGCCGTCAGCCGCATGTCCGGCTGGACTGCCCACATCCTCGAGCAGTATCACAACAACCGCCTCATCCGCCCGCGCGCCGATTACAAGGGCAAAGCAGTCGGCCAGCCCTGGGTGGCCATCGAGCACCGGTAACACCGGATAACACCACCCCCAAATGCATAATTTCTCTCCCCCCACGCACCCCTCATTATCAGGTGGCTGGGGTCGGTGGTGCTCTGACCCCACCAGTGATAATAAAGGGCTTACGCTCTACCTAAAACGAATCGCGCTTCTCCCGCTATCCTAGAACTCCATGCACGACCTCGGATATTTCCGCTCCCACTTCGATGCCATCCTCGACCGGCTCGCCACACGCGGCTTCTCCATGGACCGTTCGCTTTTTCTCCACCTCGACACGCGCCGCCGCGCCGTCGTGACTGAATCAGAAACCCTGCGCGCCAAGCTCAATGCCGACAGCCAGGAAATCGGCAAGCTCAAGCAGGCTGGCGGAGACACCACCGCTCAGCAGGAAAGCGTCCGCGCCGCCAAGGAAAGCATCGCCACGCTGGAAGAGCAGGTGAAAGTGCTCGACAACGAGTTCCGCGCCATCCTGCAAGGCATTCCGAATCTGCCGCACGATAGCGTGCCCGTGGGCAAGGATGAGCACGACAATGTCGAAGTGCGGCGCGAAGGCACGGTGCCCGCCTTTAGCTTTGCCCCCCAACCTCACTGGGACCTCGGCCAATCCCTCGGCATCCTCGACCTCGAACGCGCCGCCAAAGTAACCGGCGCGCGCTTTGCCGTCTACTGGGGCATCGGCGCGCGCCTCGAACGCGCCCTGGTGAGTTTCATGCTCGACGTTCATACACGCGAGCATGGCTACACCGAAGTGCTGCCCCCGTTCATGATCAACTCGGCCAGCCTCTTTGGCACCGGCCAACTCCCCAAGTTTGCCGAGGACCTCTACAAGTGCGAAGGCCACGACCTCTGGCTGGCCCCCACTGCCGAAGTCCCCGTCACCAACCTATTCCGCGACGAGACGCTCGACGGCGACCGGCTCCCGGTAAAGCTCTGCGCCTACACGCCCTGCTTCCGTTCCGAAGCCGGCAGCCATGGCCGCGATGTCCGCGGCATCATCCGCCAGCACCAGTTTCAAAAGGTGGAACTCGTCAAGTTTGCTCGCCCCGAACAAAGCCAATCCGAACTCGACGCTCTCACCAACGACGCCGAGAACATTCTGCGCAAACTCGGGCTGCCGTTTCGCACGGTCGTCCTCTGCACGGGCGACATGGGCTTTTCTGCCGCCAAAACATACGACATTGAAGTCTGGCTGCCTGGTCAGAATGGCTACAAAGAGATCTCGTCATGCTCCAGCTTCGAAGCTTTCCAGGCCCGCCGCGCCGGCATCCGCATGAAGGCCGGTAAGAAAAACGAGTACCTCCACACTTTGAATGGCAGCGGCCTGGCGGTGGGCCGCACATGGGTGGCGATCATCGAGAACTATCAGCAGGCTGACGGCACGGTGGTGGTGCCCGAGGTGCTGCGGCCGTACCTGCAAGCCGAAGTCATCACCAAGCGCGGCGACTTGGCCTAGCTAGGGAGCGATGTCCGGCGATTTGCTAGCTCGAGACCCGGGCCGCCGGGTTAACGCTAACTCGCGGTAACCGCACTACAGTAGTAGTGAGGTCATTTGCCCGATAGCTACCAGCGCATTTTAGTCCGCGCCACCAATTGGATCGGCGACGCCGTCATGTCGTTGCCCGCGCTGCGCGCCTTACGTGAGCGCTTCCCCGAAGCGCGCATTACCCTGCTCGCTATGCCCTGGGTGGCTGACCTGTATGGCCGCGAACCCTTCTGCGACGAACTCATCCCCTGGCAAGCTCAACGCGGTCCGCGCGACCTCGCCCAAAAATGGCGCGTTGGCCGCTCGCTGGCCGCCCACCGCTTCGACCTCGCCATCATCCTGCCCAACTCCTTTGATTCCGCGATGCCCGCCTGGCTCGCCGGCATTCCGCGCCGCATCGGCTTCGATCGTGACGCTCGCGGCTGGCTCCTTACCGATCGCATCCCCCGCATCGAGCCCGGCGACACGCCTCCTCACCAAAGCTTTCACTACCTGGAACTCTTGCGACGCGCCGGACTCATCGACGCCCTTCCCGCCGAAATCGTCATCCGCCTCGATGGCGCTCAAGCGGCTCGCCTCAAAGGCCGCGAACGGCTGGGAGAAGGTACCATCGTCGGCGTCTGCCCCGGTGCCGCCTTCGGAGCAGCCAAACGCTGGGCTCCTGAAAACTTTGCGCAAGCTGCCCGGCAGGTGGCGCACGAACGTCAAGCCCGCATCGTTCTATTCGGCTCCCAGGATGAAGCCGGCATTTGCGACGAGGTCAATCGCCACCTCAACCACCAAGCCCAATCCTTCGCCGGCCAAACCACCCTCGGTGAATTCGTCGAGTTACTCGCCGCCTGTGACCTCGTCCTCACGAATGACTCGGGCCCCATGCATATCGCCACCGCCTTGGGTGTCCCCACCGTCGCCATCTTCGGCTCCACCAGCCACATCGCCACCGGACCCACCGGACCCCTCGCCACAGTCGTCCGCGAGCCCGTCTCTTGCAGCCCTTGCTTCGAACGCGAATGCCCCCTCACCGACCCCGCCGCAAACCTGGCCTGCCTCCGGCTCGTTACCCCCGCCCGCGTCGCCCGCGAAGCGCTTCGACTGATCAGTTAGTTAGGGCAGCCAGGATTTGTGTTCTTCGGAAATCGGTGTTAGCTTCTGGTAATAGATCAGAGTTTCCTGGGGAACGCCGATGCAATATAGCATCAACGACCAGTGGCGAGTCTGTTTCCGCCCGAGTGAAGGGAAGGCTTTCGATGTCGAAATCATTGATTACCACTAAAGAGCCGATTCATCCGGGAACGATTCTCGAAGAGGATCTGGCGGATGCGTCGATCAGCATCAATGCCCTGGCGCGGTCTCTGCGGGTACCGGCAAATCGCATCAGCCGGATCATCAAGGGTGAACGCGGAGTCACGGCGGATACGGCTTTGCGGCTGGCCGCTTTTTGGGGCACCTCGGCGCGCTACTGGATGAATCTGCAGGTGCTCTACGAGTTAGATGTCGCGCAACGCATGAATCCCGCAATTTCGAGCCTGGTACGTCCGATGGAGCGAGCCAGTTAACCGTTTCTTGCTAACACCGTCGATGCATCCGTCCGGCCCAGGCCAGAAAGCGCAATAACTCCTGCCGGTGCTGCCACGAAAATGCAAAGAACTGCCGCGCCGTGATTTCGCCGGCATGAAGGCCCCAGTAAGTCTCCATCCGCCAACGCAAATAAGGGCTGGCCCATGGGCGCAATGGATACCCGCGCACCGAATTCCAAAGAAAACTCAGCATCCTAGAAGATTTGCGAGATCTTTTTCGGCTCGCGCTGATTCGGTGTCGCGTAGTAACCCGAACGAGTGCGCACCACGGGGTTATTGCTCGCTTTGGCCGTTACTTTAATCGTGCGGTAACTGCCGTCGAGCGAAGCGTTCAAGGGCGAGTAAGTAATCACGTATTGGTTGCGAATATCGTGAGCCACTTGCAGCGCTAATTTTTCCACTTCTTCAAGCTCATTCGGGAAGAAGCAAAGACCGCCAGTGGATTCGGCAATGGCCTTGAGCGATCGCTGCGCTTTGCGGGCTTCGCGTGGCTCTTCCTTCGACAGTAAGCCAATCACGTGGATCACCACATTCGATCGCCCGGTCTTGGCGAGCAGCTTCTCCAGGGTGGTGGAACTGGCGTTGTCGTTGCCGTCGGTGAGCAGCATCAGGACGCGCTTATCGTGCTTGCCCTTGGCAACGTTGTCGAGCGAAAGGCTGATCGCGTCATAGAAGGCGGTGCCACCGCGCGAATCGATGCGCGCCAGACCTTCTTCCATTTTCTTAACATCCGAGGTGAAAGGCACGTCCTCAAAGGCCTCGTCGTTGAAATTGACGATAAACACCTGGTCCCGGGGATTGGACGCTTTCACCATGGCGATGGCGGCGGCCTCCACCTTGGCGCGACGGTCCCGCATGGAACCCGAGTTATCGACAATCAGACCCAGCGAAACCGGCACATCCTCGCGGACGAACCCCTTAATCGGCTGCTCCACGTTGTTTTCGAGCACCTTGAAAGCGGTGCGAGGCAGATCAGTCACCAACTGGCCCTTCGAGTTGACCACCGTGGCATACAGCGGCACCAAGCGGGTGTCCGAGCGGAAGGTGGCTTCGGGCTCCTGGGCGAGAGCCACGGCGGCACCTAAAAAAAATCGTCTACTGGGCAGGTGCATAGTAGCCTTGCCGCCAAGCGGGCTTCAATGGCGGCAATCCTTTCGGTTGAATCAATTTCACTTGCACGCGCCGGTATTTGCCGTCGCGCTCCTGGTTCAAGGGCGAAAAGCCCAGCACATACTGGTTACGCAGCTCGATGCCAATCTTGGCAGCGACGTCGGGCAACTCGTTCAAATTCTCCACCGGAAAGTGGCGGCCACCGGTCTGTTCCGCTACTTCCGTCAACAATCCCGGGCCCGCCATTTCCTCGGCGGAACGGCCGCGAGCCGACACCGGTTCAAAAATACCGATCGCGTAGATTTGGACGTCAGCTTCCCGAATCAGGTTCCGAATCTCGCTCTCGGTGTACCGCGACGAGTTATCGCCACCATCGGAGATAATTATGATAGCTTTACGCGGATTCTGGGCCTTCTTCATGTGCGTCATGGCCGTGTAAATTCCGTCGAGCAGCGCCGTCTTGCCCTTCGCTTGAGTGAAGGTGAGGCGATTCTGAATCTCTTCCGTCGAATGGGTGAAGGGCACGACAAGCTCGGGCCGGTCATTAAACTGCACCAGAAAAAACTCGTCCTCGGGGTTCGCCGTCTTAAAAAACTGCGCCGCCGCTTGCCGGGCTTTCTGCAGTTTGGATCCCATGCTGCCGCTGGCATCGAAAACCAAGCCGATGGAGAGGGGCGCATCCTCGCTGGCGAACTGCGAGATCCTCTGTTCCACTTTGTCTTCTAAGAGCCTGAACTGCTCTTTTTCGAGGCCGGTGACGAAGCGGTTGAGCGGGTCGCGCACGGTGACGTTGATAAGCACCAGATTCGTGTCGACGCGGATATTGGGCGTTCGAGCCTCGGTTTCCGGTAGCTTGGGGGTAGCGGTCGGGGTGCGGGGTTCGGTGTTGACCCGCGCGGGCGGCAACGTGCTGACGGGGGTTTCCGGTGGTTTAGCCTGCTCGGGCGAGTCCGGCTTCTTCTTTTGCTCGACGGCGGGCTGGGCATTATTCTTCGACCGGTCAGCCGCTGGAAGCATTGCCGCCAAAAATACCGCTAGTATGAGTCCGTTGCGAGTTAGCACGACACCCCTCCTTACCCGAGCATTGCTGGAGCTCATCCGAGCATTCCCCGCGTCACCTTCACGATATCACCAATTGCGAATAGGCGATCCTCGGGAACAGTGAACTTTTTGCAAGAGGAAATCCGCCCGAAGTGGGGGCATTGTGTTAGCATCGAATGTGCCGCAGCGCATACTCGGCGTCATTCCTGCCAGGTTCTCTTCCAGCCGGTTTCCCGGTAAAGCCCTCGTCTCTATTGTTGGCAAACCGATGATCCAACATGTGTGGGAGCGGGCCCTGCAGGCGCGCTATCTCACCAATGTCGTGGTTGCCACCGACGACGATCGCATAGCCCAGGCGGCGCGCGCTTTTGGGGCCATCGTCCGCATGACGCGGAGTGATCATTTTTCCGGCACCGACCGCGTGGCCGAGGTCGCCTCGGCTGACCCGGCATCGGTGGTCGTCAATATTCAAGGCGACGAGCCGCTCATCGATCCTGCCGCCATCGACGCGGCCGTACTCGCCTTACTCGATAATCCCGACATTCCCATGGCTACGCTGAAGAGGCGGATCGACAATCCCGCTGACTACGAGAATCCCAACGTGGTAAAAGTGGTCACCGACCGCTTGTCGAATGCCATCTATTTTTCCCGCTGCATGATTCCTTTCCACCGCGGTCCTTTCCATCGCGGCGCGAAAGACCACGCGACTTACTATCAGCACATTGGCCTTTATGTCTATCAGCGCGATTTTCTGTTGCGCTATTCCGACCTTCCCGTCGGGCCGCTCGAGACGGCGGAATGTCTGGAACAGTTACGGGCCCTCGAAAACGGTTACAAGATTCGCGTGGCCGAAACGGAATACAATTCTTTGGGCGTCGATACGCCCGAAGATCTGGCCCGTTTGCGTGAGTATTTCGAAGTCTCTCTTTCACGGCAGTCTCCTCAATCTGGCTCCTCAATTATCTAAACATGGCTAAATACATTTTCGTCACTGGCGGCGTCGTTTCTTCACTCGGTAAAGGGATCGCGGCGGCGTCGATCGGCTGCTTGCTGGAAAGCCGTGGCTTACGCGTCTGCATGCAGAAGTTCGACCCTTATCTGAATATCGATCCCGGCACTATGAGCCCCTTTCAGCATGGCGAAGTCTTTGTCACCGACGATGGTGCCGAGACCGACTTGGATCTTGGGCATTATGAGCGCTTCACTCACTCGCCGCTTTCGAAAGCGAATAACCTCACCAGCGGACGCATCTACGAACAAATCATCATGAAGGAGCGCCGCGGCGACTATCTTGGCAAAACCGTGCAGGTGATTCCGCACGTCACCGACGAAATCAAGAACGCCATGCGCAAGGTGAGCGCCGGTGCCGATATCGTCATCTGTGAAATTGGCGGCACGGTGGGCGACATCGAGAGCCTGCCGTTTCTGGAGGCTATCCGGCAGATGCGGCACGAAGTGGGCCGCAGCAGTGCTTGCTTCGTCCACTTGACCCTGGTGCCGTGGATTGCTGCCGCGCAAGAGCTAAAAACCAAGCCCACCCAGCATTCGGTGAAGGAGTTACGCTCCCTCGGCATTCAGCCGGACATTCTGCTGTGCCGTTCGGAACGACCGTTGGCGGAAGAGATGAAGGCCAAAATCGGTCTATTTTGCGATGTCGATCTGGACGCCGTAGTGACGGTGATGGACGTCGACAGCGTCTATGCCGTGCCCTTAGTGCTGGCCGAACAGAAAGTAGACGACAAGTTACTCCGCATCTTCGAAATGGATGCCGCGCCGCGTAACATGACAGCGTGGGGCGCGATGGTTGAGCGCATGAAGAACCCGCGCGACGTGGTGGAGATCGGGCTGATCGGTAAGTATGTCGAGTATGAGGATTCTTACAAGAGTCTGAAAGAGTCGCTGATCCATGGCGCGCTGGCCCATAACCTGCGGATTGAGTTTCATTGGATTGAAGCGCAGACGCTCGAGTGGCCCGCCTGCCGCGATGTATTGTGCCAGTTCGACGGCATCCTGGTGCCGGGCGGCTTTGGTTCGCGCGGCATTGAAGGCATGCTGAATGCGATTCGCTATGCCCGCGAGGAAAGGGTACCGTACTTCGGTATTTGCCTCGGCATGCAGACGATGGTGATCGAGTTCGCGCGCCACGTGGCCGGTCTCGAAGGGGCTGACTCGACTGAGTTCAATCCCGCAGCCCCGCATCGCGTCATTTATAAATTGCGGGAGTTACTCGGCGTCGATGAGTTAGGCGGCACCATGCGGCTTGGCGCTTATCCGTGTCGCTTAGCGGACGGCAGCCTGGCGCGCCAAGCCTATGGCCAGGCGGAGATCAGCGAACGGCATCGCCATCGCTTTGAGTTCAATCGGGAATACGAGAAAGTGTTGACGGCGCACGGGCTTAAGATTTCGGGCCAAACACCGGATGGCGTCTATGTCGAGATATGCGAGTTACCTGACCATCCTTGGTTCCTGGGCTGTCAGTTCCATCCCGAGTTTAAGTCGAAGCCATTGGAGCCGCATCCCCTGTTTACGGCCTTTCTGGCGGCATCTTACGCGCACCGCCAACAAAGGCTCGGCCGGTTAGAGCAGCCGCTTTTTTCCCGATGACGGCCTCTCTTGAGTTATCGCCCGAACTGAAGCTCGGCGGCGGCGCGCCACTTACGCTGATCGCCGGCCCTTGCGTCATCGAGAGCGAGGAGCATTGCCAGTACCTGGCTTGGGAAATCGGCAAGATCGCCGGGCCCTTCATCTTCAAAGCCTCTTTCGACAAGGCTAACCGTTCCAGCGCCGGCTCGTACCGCGGCCCGGGCTTTGAAGAAGGCTGCCGGATCCTGCGCGGTCTGCGGGCTCAAGGCTATACGGTGCTCACCGATATCCATGAGCCCTGGCAAGCCGAACCCGTGGCAGAGTGCGCCGATATCCTGCAGATCCCCGCCTTCCTTTGCCGCCAAACCGACTTACTCATCTCGGCCGGCCGCACCGGCCGTATGGTGAATATTAAAAAGGGCCAATTCGTGGCACCTGGCGACATGCGTTATGCCGTGGAGAAAGTGACGTCCACCGGCAATCAGCGTGTCAGTTTAACGGAGCGCGGCTCCAGCTTCGGCTATAACAATCTGGTGGTGGATATGCGCGCGCTGGTCATCATGCGCGACCTGGGCTATCCCGTCATCTTCGATGCCACGCACAGCGTGCAACTTCCGGGAGCCACCGGCGCGACCAGTGGCGGCCAGCCCCAATTCATTCAGCCGCTAGCCTGCGCCGCCGCCGCTGTCGGCATTGATGGACTCTTCGTGGAAGTACACGAAGCTCCGGAACGGGCCAAGTCCGATGGTGCCAATGCCCTCCGGCTCGACCAATTGGCTGGTCTATTGCAACGGGTGCGGGCCGTGGCGAATTCCACTCATCTTCCTTAGGCCCTTGATCTCAGTGCAAGCATCTGATAAAGGTAAGGCACGTTCCCTTGAGGGAACATGTGCATTCAGGAGAGCGCCTTGAAATATAGAACCTTGTTCCGTTCTGCGGTCCTCGCGACCGCTTGCGTCATTTTCAGCAGTGGAGCCATGGCTCAAACGCTGCAATCCATTCCCTTCCGGGCGAATTTATCGACCGCCAACGAAGTGCCGCCCCTTGACTTGGCCGCCACCGGGTCGGCCACGGTGTGGATCCACGCCGTTCGCAACTCGAGCGGCGTGGTGACTGAAGCCGTCGTCGACTTCATCGTCGACTACTCGTTTCCCGGGCCGATTACGATTACCGGCCTGCATGTCCATCGCGGCATTCGGGGCCAGAATGGGCCGGTGGTGCTCAGTTCCGGCGTAGGCTCAGGCGAGGCCGAAGACTCCACCGGCAAAGCGGGAATCACGCGGCAGTCGGCGAAGCTCGATTCGGCAGCAGCGATCTCGGCCATCAACGACATGATTGCCGACCCCAGCAACTTCTACGTGAATCTCCACACGACGGTCAACCCGGGCGGCGTGATTCGCGGGCAGGCGCTGGCCACCACCGCGACCACCGTGCTCACCCAGCTCTCGCCCGCGAATGAAGTACCGGCCATTGAAGGCTCCACCGCCAGCGGTTTCGCCGCAGTCACCACGCTGGTGGGCCGCGACATCGCCGGTGTCGTCACGTCGGCGGAAGCCACCTTCGACGTACAATACACCGGTTTCCCGGCTGATACGCAATTCACCGGTCTGCACGTCCACACGGGGGGAGCGGGCGTAAACGGTCCGGTGACGATCAATTCGTCGCTATCGGGAGCGGTGCCGGCCGCAGGAAGCGGGTCGGGTAGCTTGCGATTGATCAACCGCATGTCAGCGCCGAATGCGGCCACCATCGCCGCTTTGGCAGGGCTCGAAACCAACCCGGGGGGCTTCTACATTAACCTGCATACTCGGGTAAATCCTGGCGGCGTGATCCGCGGGCAGGCCGTCGCGGTAGACGCGTCGCAGTTTGGTGTCAACGTGTCCTCCAACAATGAAGTTCCGCCGGTTGACGGCTTAAATGCCACCGGCACCGCCAACTTCATCCTCCGGCCGCTGCGCGGCACGGACGGAGTGCCGCTGGCCGCGCTCGCCACCTTCGACGTCTATCATCGCTTCCCCGCCGGCGTGACGGTCACTGGTTTGCATGTCCACTCGGGCGTGCTGGGCCAGAACGCTCCCGTCGTCATCAATTCCGGGATCTCGGCCAATGATTCGCCGGTCTCGGCGACAGGTTTGGGCAATGTCTACCGCACGGCGTTGATCACCAACGGCGCGGTACTGGCTGCCGCGCTGCAAAATCCGGCGGGCCACTACCTCAATCTGCACACGACCGACAACCCGGGCGGTGCCATCCGCTCGCAGCTCGTACCGGCGACCACCGCACTGCCGGTCATCGACCGTGTCGAAGCCGTCGCCGGCGGCGGCACCGTTCGTTCCGATGGGCTCATCCGCATCGTCGGCTCGAATCTGGCGGCCTCCACTGCAAGTTCGTCCAACGCGGCCGGTATTGCGGTGCCGTCGTTGGTCGGCACCGCCGTGAAGGTGGGCGGCCAGGAAGCACTCATCCGCACCGTCACGCCCACGGCCGTCGTCGTCCAGATTCCGCGCAATGTCGGCCTCGGCATCATGCCCGTGGCGACCTTCCCGGTGATCGTGACGACCGCGAATGGTTCGTCGAACGTAGCCAACTTAGTCCTCACCGTTTCCGGTAACTAAGTTACACACCAAGTGAGCGGGTTACTGTGTTAGTAGCCCGCTTACGCCACGCTACCGGCCGGCCGGTGCCGCCGGTTGGCTGGCTTTCAGTTTGGCCGAATCAAGCACCCAACGGCGCAAGATTTCGTAACCACGGTCGTTCGGATTAAAGCGCCGTCCGCCTTGATGGCCGTCTTCCTTACCACTCTGCACGTTGAGTGGCTTGCGCAGCAACTTACTCGTCTCGACGCCCGTTTCATTCACGCGTTCCCACAGAATTTTATAGTTGTTCCACAAAGCTTTCTTAGTCATGTAGCCGTTACCGTTTGGCCCGGCTAACTCCATAGATGGTACTCGTCCGGGCACCGCATGGCAGCCGAGGCAGGAGAGTTGGTCATTGCGGTCGACCCGGCTCATCTCCGGTGCGAGCCAATTCTGGAAGTAATCCCAATTCTCTTTGGCGGCCGCACTCAAGCCCTTGGCTTCCGGCGGATCCTCTTCGTAAAACTGGGGTTGTTTCTTCCTCAGTACGGCCTCAATCTTTGGGTGTTGGCGGACGATCACGTCCGTCGCCAACGACATGGCTGTGCTCCGCAAACGTCCGTCCGCCGCCGGCGTTTCGAGTGTTTTCACCAGTAATTCCGCCATACGATTCTTTTGTTCTGCGGCCACGTCTACGCCTTGCAGCGGGGCATGAACCTCGGGAATACTCAATCCGTGGCGTAGCAGCCAGGATAGGCTGGGTAACCAAAAGGCCTCGTCCATGGGCGTCACGAAGCTGGCCGGCATTTGCTTCAGTAACATGTCGGTTTGTAAGTCCTGGTTGCCGTGGACCACGCCGGCGAGCGCCCGCGCCACATACCAGTCGAGTGAGTCAGGATCCATTTGCAACGGTACACGGGTATTCTCATCCAGCCTGCCGCGCTCGGCGGTGAAACCAGGCAGCAGGAGCTTATAGAAAACACGTTGCTGCTCCTCGGTCTTCGGTAAGTTCCAGCGGGCTCGCCCGAAAAGTTTGAGCAGCGGACCGGCGAGTTCGCCGCGGCGCTGCGTGTCAGCGGCACCGCGATAGAACTGTTCCATCAGCGGTTCAATAAATTCCTGCGTCCCCGGCAAGCTGATAATCCGGGGATCGGAAATCGACGTGGCCGCGAGAGTCCGGTAAGCTTCCGGGCCAAAGCTCGAGTAATTCAGCAAACGCCTCTGCAGCGCATCGTCCATCACATTGGCCGCTGACTCGATGGCGAAACGCAAAGTCGCATCGTCCTTGGATGCCTCGGCGCGGCTCCAGTAAGCCATCACCGCTTTACCCATCATCGCGGCGGAGTGTTCGGTAATGTAACCCATCTGCCCCGGTCCACCGTCGCCGCCCGCCTGGCTATAGTAAGTGCCTCCGACGGCCACCAAACGGTCGACGAATCGCGCGGGTGGTTTTTGGTCAAGCCGCTTCGAAATCGTTTCGAACAACTTAGTTAGTTGAGGATATTGATGCTCGGCACTCGGGTTGGCTTTCTGGCCGTTAGCGATAAAGAGGGCTTCGAGTTGATAGCGCTTGGCTTCTTCCGTTAACCAGTTATCCTCGACGCGTTCGAGCGTAGTAAGTACCGCTGCATTTAGCGCGTCACGAATCGGCGGATTCCAGATCCACCAATTCCATGCCGCCCGTGTCGACCATGCCCGCACCGCCGGATGCGGATCGTCATTCATCATGCGGTTCAACAGTGATCCCAACCGCGCAAAGCCCGCATTGGATCGCGTCATCACGGCATCGGCCCGCATGATCAAGGCCCCGGCAATGCCTTCGCGCGTTCGATCATCCCCACTGAGATACTTGGCATAAAGATAATCCCAACCTTTGTCGTCGAGCAACGTTTGACGCATCCCCCAGCGCGCGGCTTCGCGAACCATCTTTACCGGATCGCCCAGGCCGGTAAGTTGCGAAGTAACTCCGCGCTCATCGTGCAAACCGCCGAGGGCAACCTGCGCCCAATAACGAACGAACGGGCTCGGGTGCTTGACGCCGGGGAGTGCCTGCTCAAAAAATGCCGTATCATTGGGCCGCAAACCCAGCTGGGCCAGTGCCCGGAAGCGTGCGACCGTGTCGGCCAAGGATTCGCCAGTGACGGCCGCGAAGTCCGTCGCCACGGCGTCGCGAGGCGTCTCCGGATAAAGCCGCGCCAGCGCATGTTCGGCATAGGCGGTCGTCACAAAGCCAGTAAGTGCATTGCGATTCCAACGGCCGAAAGTATCTTGCATCTTGAGTAAGCCGGCTACACCGCGCTTCACCGCCGGGTCCTTATCCCAATAGCCCAGCGAGGCCAAAGCAGTCAGCGCCAGCGCCGTGGGTGCTGGGTCAATATCCTTAGGGTCCTGCGTGGTGGCGACCCAGGTTGAACCATTGCGTCGGCCAGGATCGAAGCCCCACCAGCCTTCCGGTTTCTGCATGGCTCGCAGCCGGGCCTCGTCCTCGGTAAGTTGGGCCGTCACTCGTGCCCAGAACTTCTTCACCTCCTCGGTTTCGTCGCGCAGCTTCAAATAGTCAGCCGGAAATACGTCGCGGAAAAAGAGAATGCGATTGGCGGGGTCGTCCGCGTAACGAACGTTGATCTTGAGGATGCTCTCGGCTTTTTCTTCGAGCGCCTTCAAATACTTTTCGTCGTGTGAATCGTTCCAAGCCCGCCGCAGGATCTCTCCCGCGAAACGATACACCACCGCCGCCCCGACATTGGAGCCCGGCCCGGCCGCATTGATCCCGCTGGGGTCAGACGATTGCAGTACGAAGTTTGCCGTACGGATCTGCTGCGCGGAATGCAACCGGCGCGGAGCCATAAATTTCTCCGTCATCACGACGTTAAAGCCGGCGGCGCGCGTACCGGCGGGGCCGTCGCCTAAGTCAAGCGGCGAAAGACTCGTGTTATTCGCCGCATCCTGCAGGACATTCGTGGGACGCAGACTCTCATACATCAGGTTCATCAGCTGACGCATATTCGTCACATTCTCCGGTCGATAGCCATGAATCATGGCCCCCATCGGTCCCCACACGCCGGACTGCGTATGGCAACTCATACAATGGGTGCCCAACAACGATCCGGTATCGCGAATCCGGCGATCAACGGCCGCGCCGCGCGGACGATTGAGTAACCAGGCATGCACTTGGCTCGAATGATCGTACATGGCTTGCTTCACGGCATAACGCGGATCGGTATAAGGCCCTAGACGCCGCAAGCGTAACTCCACCTCGTAACCCGGCGAATTTGACTCGACGCGTAAATAGTAAGTGCCCCCGGGTTGTAAGGTGCGTGACATGGCGGTGCGATGGCCTTCGAGTTGTTGGTGGACGCGCTCGTTGGGGTTGGCACCCTCGCGATACTCCTTGCCGTCGGCCGTGAAAATCTGTAACTGCGCCACGACTAGAGGATCGGGAAGCGTGAGATTGCCGGTAAATAGGCGGGGCTGCTGGCCCTTGTATTCCAGGCGAAACCAATCGTCGCCAGCCTTTCCGAATTGACCATTGTCAAAATACTCGAGGTCATCGGCACCGCCCGTAATATGCAGAGTCTCGTCCTGGCCGGAAGCCCCGAAGGTGATCGGTTGCGCCTCGGCGATCGAATTATTGGGCTCGACTTCGATATACATGCCGCGCGTGGACGCGCCCAAAGTAACTGGCTTAATCGAAAGCGACACTTGAGCGGTGTTACCGGCCGGCCAAGGCGTGTGGCGCGGAAAGCGATATACCTTCTGCACGGAGCCCGTTTCCCGCCAGCGGGGCTGATTGAAAATAGCTTCTTCGTCTTCAATAACGGTTGCCTTCAGCGTATATTTTCCGGCGCGGGGAGCGCGGTAAATCAGGTAGAAATCGGGATCGAGGGCGTGCAGCACTTTGCGGAAACCGCCGAATTCCACGGCGATCCTCGCATTCGGTGGCAGGGCTGAAGGCCGCGCAATTCCCGCGCCGACTTCGACCACCGCGCCCGCAGATAGCATCAGTTGCTCCGACGCCGGGCCCGGCAGCGGATAGGTCCGTTGCGCCCAAGCAACGGTCGCGAGAAGTAGAAAAGCCCAATATCGATAAATCATAGCGTGCTGACGCCATTATATTCGAGGTTATTCATGTCGAGAGGCGACGGTGGTGTCAACTCGCGCACGATGCCAGCGCCACCGGCAGCAATCAATGCGGCGGCCTAGTCGATGACCTCCCTCCTACGAAGAAGGTGCCAGGTTTCGCGACGACATCTTGCGCGCCAACAATCAAGGCCTTGCAACTGGGGCGGGCATAGATCGACACCGGCAGTATCCTCGCGGAAGCCGAAGTCGCTTCGGCGTTGGAAAGCATTGCCACCGTCTACCAAGTCAACGGCAAACAGTACCTCGTCTTCTGCGCCGGCGGCCCCGGCACGCAGCTAAAATCCAAGGTGCCTATGTCGCCTTCGCGTTGCCTTAAATCGCCAGCTACGTTACACTCCTCGCCATGCGAGCATCGGCACTACTTGGCTTTCTACTTCTGCAGCCTGCCTTCGGTGAATACGCGCGAGTCCACGGCCTCAACATGTACTACGAGGTCCACGGGCAGGGCCGCGCCGTCGTCCTCCTCCATGGCGGCATGAATACCATTGAGACCTCTTTTGCCAAGCAGATCCGGACGCTGGCCCAGAACCACCGCGTCATCGCTATCGAGCAGATGGCCCACGGACACACCCATGACGTGCCCGGCCGCCCCTTAACCTACGAAGCGATGGCCGAGGATACCGCCGCTCTCCTGATCCAACTCGGCATTCGGAACGCCGACCTGATCGGTTGGAGCGACGGCGGCCAAATCGCTCTCCGCTTGGCTTTCACCCATCCCGAGTTGATCCGCCGGGTGATCGCCTCCGGCGTCGGTTTCGGCGCGACCCCGGCCGTCGCGAAAGATCTTGGCCCAGCGAAGGACTTCGGCAAACTCGCCGCCGGCTGGTTTCCGGAGGGGTACGCGGCCTACAAACGTGTCTCCCCGGACGGCCCCGATCACTGGCAAATCGTCGCCGTGAAGGGCCGCGCCATGTGGTCCGCACCCAGCTGGGGTTTCCGTGCCACTGACTTGGCGAAGATCAAACTGCCCGTCCTGATCGTCGCCGGCGACCGCGATTTGGTCAGCCTCGAAGAGACCAACCGGATGGTTAGCGCCATTCCGAGAGCCCAACTCCTGATCCTGCCCGGCACCGGGCACACCACCTTCCAGGACCGCCCGGCGTGGCTCAACCCGATCCTTCTTGATTTTCTCGACCGGGCTGAGCCAGTTAAATAAGTCGAATGGCTACGGTGGGTGGCTGTTTTTTTTGTTTTGAAATCAACGAAGTCAAACCGCGCAAGGTACGCAAAGCCGGAGGCTGACGGTCGCTACCAACCATTCCGCGCGTAAATACCCTCCGTTTGGTATGCCTAATAGCGAAGCAAAGCTTTACCCTGAAGAGGCTCGTAATCTAGCGCCATGGAAAGGTAGTTTTGCCGGTTCACGATCACCTTCACCCTAGGCTCTCCTCAAAAGTTCGCGATGCGCTTCTTGAACTGGACACCTGCCAGATTGCGAACGCGATAGAGACTTTTGACGTGCGCTTACGTGACGAGGGTTACGCATTGCCCGGAATTCGCTGTCTGACGAAAGCCAACCCCCGCATGCTGGGCTATGCGGTGCCTTGCCGGGTCAGCACCGATGGCCCTCCGGTGGCGGGGCAGGCTTACCATGACCGCACCGATTGGTGGAGCCTAATTAACAGCTTTCCTGAACCCCGAATCGCGGTGCTGCAGGACCTTAGCGAAGTGCCAGGGAGTGGATCGGTGGCGGGTGAAGTCCACAGCGCAATTTTGAAAGCTTTGGGTTGCGTCGGTCTCATCACCAATGGCTCTGTGCGCGACGTACCTGCCGTCGGCCAGCTTGGTTTTCCGCTCTTTGCGGCTGGCTATTGCCCATCGCACCGGTATTTTCATCTGGTCGATTTTGGCGAAGCCGTCGAGATCAATGGGCTTAAGGTGTACCCGGGTGACCTCCTGTATGGCGATGAGCAAGGGATCGTCTCGATTCCAATGGCCATCGCGGCGGACATTCCCGCCGTGGCGGCGCGGCAAGCGGTGCAGGAGCAACGCGTTGTGGAATTGTGCCGGTCGCCCGAATTTTCGCTTGAGCGGCTTCGCCAAGAGATTGATCAGCGAGGCTAACCCCATGCAAAATACAACTTACTCACTCGCCACTCTGGGGATCGTGGTCCTACTCAGTAACGGATGCTCCGGTCCGCCGGAGCGTACCTCAACGAATGAGCCAGCCAGATTCGCCACGATCGCCGTGGCCCGGGCTACCCGCGCGGATCTAGCCCGGCACCTGACACTCACCGCCGAATTTGTTCCCTTCGAGGAAGTCGACGTGATGGCGAAAGTATCAGGCTATGTGAAGCAGATTTACGTCGATGCGGGAAGCCGTGTGAGCCAAGGGCAGTTGCTGGCGGAGTTAGAGGTGCCAGAAATGCGCGCGGACCTTGTCAGGTCGGAAGCCGAGATCCAGCGTCGCAGCGCCGAACTGGAGCGCGCCAAGGACGATCTGCGTCGTGCCCAATCCGCCTATAACCTCACCCATCTTTCCTTTGAGCGGCTGGCGAGCGTGGTGAAACTTAGGCCCGGATTAGTGGCGCAGCAGGAAATTGACGATGCGCGCGGTAAGGATTTGATGGCCGACGCGCAAATGGCTTCCGCGCGGTCGAACTTAGTGGCGTCGGAACAGCAGGTTCACGTGGTGGAGGCGGATCGCGACCGCTTGAAAACCATGTACGCCTACACTCGCGTCACCGCGCCTTTTGCCGGAACAGTTACTAAGCGCTTTGCCAGCACCGGCTCTATGATCCAAGCTGGCACTGCCTCGCAATCGCAGGCTATGCCGTTAGTCCGATTGTCGAGTAACAGCCGCCTCCGATTAGTTCTTCCGGTTCCCGAGTCCGCGGTGCCGCTCATCAAAACCGGTCAAATGGTCGACGTCCTGGTTCCCGTGCTGGGACGCAACTTTCCAGGACGCATTGCCCGCGCGGCGGACAAGGTGATGACCGCGACGCGCACCATGGATACCGAAGTGGACGTGGCGAATCCGAACCTCACGCTAGTGCCGGGCATGTACGCCCAAGTGGACCTCGGGCTTGACCGGCGAGCGGCGGCGATTGCTGTGCCCATCGCTGCCAAGAGCACTGAGAATGATCATATCGTGGTTTTCGTCGTCAATGCAAAAAAAGAAATTGAGATACGCCGCGTAGATTTGGGTTTGGAAACCGCAGACTTAGTCGAGATTAGGTCGGGGCTAACGGAAGGCGAGATGGTCGTCATCGGTAGTCGCGGTGGGCTCAAAGACGGGCAGCGAGTCGACCCGCAAGTGGTTCAAATGGGCGTGGTGCCGGGGACTAAGTAATGTCACGATTCGCCATCAAAACTCCCTATCTCATCGTGGTTCTTTGCTTGGTGATCGCCATCCTGGGCGTCGTAAGTGTCCTGCGTATGCCTGTCGACATGTTCCCCGCTATGAATATTCCGGTGGTGGTGGTGGCCACTTTCTACTCGGGCATGCCGCCGGAACAAATCGAATCCGGCATTACTAGCCGCTACGAACGTTTTTTTACTTTGGCCAGTAACATTGACCACATCGAGTCCCGCAGCATTGCGGGCGTGAGTGTCATCAAGGTTTACTTTCAACCTGGGGCCGACGCGGACTCGGCGGTAACCGCGATCTCAAATCTTTCCATGGCTAATCTGCGCCGCCTGCCGCCCGGAACATTGCCGCCTCTCGTGCTTAAGTTCGACGCCTCAAGCTTGCCCGTATGTCTGATTACTTTAAAAGGTGAGGGGCTGACGGAGACCGCCTTGCGCGATCTGGCCCAATACAATATTCGGAATCAAGTGGCCGGCGTCCCCGGGGCCAGCGTTCCGCAGCCGTTTGGGGGCGTCACCCGCCAGATCATGTTATACGCCGACCCGTTTAAGCTGGAATCGCGGCAATTGAGCACGATGGATGTCGTGCGCGGGATCAACGACGCGAATTTGATTCTGCCGGCCGCCAACGTCCAGATCGGGCAGCTGGATTACAATATTTACACGAACAGCCTGCTGCCCAGCGTTACCGAGATCGATGACGTGCCTCTCAAGATGATCGGCCAATCGCCGGTCAGGGTGCGCGACATTGGAACGACCAAGGACGGGGCTCGCTATCAGCGAAATGTCGTGCGAGTCGATGGGCAGAGATCGGTGTATCTTCCCGTGCTGAAACAAGGCGGAGATACAAATACGATCGCTGTCGTGGACGGTGTTCGCCAAATCGTCGGTAAGTTAGTCGACGTACCGGAAACACTCCAAAGCAAAGTGGTATTCGACCAGTCTGAATTCGTCAAGACCGCAATCGAAACCCTCCTGCATGAAGGCGCGATCGGGCTGTTCCTGACGTCGCTTCTAATTCTCGTCTTCCTCGGCAGTCTGCGGGCCACCGTCGCCGTCCTGTTCTCGATTCCCCTTTCGGCACTGGCGACGATGTTCGCGCTCTACCTGGGCGGCAGCTCAATCAACAGCATGGTCCTCGGCGGACTGGCTCTTGCGTTCTCTCGTTTAATCGATAACTCAGTGGTCGTACTGGAGAATATTTACCGGCACCTGGAAATGGGCGAGTCTCCCGAGGTAGCCGCCGAAAAAGGCGGACAGGAAGTCGCCCTGCCCGTGCTCGCCGCCACGCTCACCACGGTCATCGTTTTCTTTCCAGTCACTTTCCTTTACGGCGTGAGTAAGTTCTTATTTACGGCCCTTGGTCTAGCCGTGGCGCTGTCCTTGTTTGCTTCCTACGCCGTGGCGCTGACCGTCGTGCCTCTATTCTGTGCGCGATTCATCAAGGGCGCTGACCTGAGTCAAGGCGTCTCGCACCACGGTTGGGGCCGCCGCTTTAATCGCGCTTTCAATCGGCAGTTTGAAAAGTTGCTCAACGGCTACGATGCCCTGGTCCGCGGTGTTCTTCACGGCCCCGTCGCCACATTGACGGTGTTCATGATCGTATTTCTGGCTTCCCTGCTGCTTTACCCGAAGCTCGATGTGGCATTCTTCCCTCGTACCGAAGCGCGGCAGTTTCTCATCAATGTCAAAGCTCCATCCGGCACCCGGATCTCGGTTGCGGAAACCGAGATCGCCAAGGTGGAACAAATCATCCGCGAAGAGGTTGCACCGGCTGACTTGGGGATGATTATCTCCAATATCGGTTTGCAGTCCGACTTTTCTGCGATGTATACGACGAACAGCGCCGGGCACACCGCTTTTATCCAGGTGAGCCTTCAAGAGGGGCATCGCACCGGTAGTTACGAATACATGCGGCGCGTGAAACAACGGTTGTCCAAACAGATGCCTGAGCTCACCACTTACTTTCAGTCGGGGGGCATGGTGGATGCGGTTCTCAATTTAGGGCTGCCGGCGCCAATCGATGTCCAAGTAAGTGGCTCAAATTTGGCCAACGACCTCAAAATCGCCAACGAATTGGCAGACCGCATCCGGTCCATTCCTAACGTCGCTGATATCTTCATTCCGCAGGATCTCGATTACCCCTCGCTCCAAATGGACATTGACCGGACGCGAGCGAGCGAATTAGGTTTAAGCCAAAAAGAGATCATGAGCAACGTGATCACCTCACTCACGTCAAACACCATGATTGCCCCTGGTTACTGGCTCGATCCGAAAACCGGTAACGACTACTTGTTAACGGTGCAATATCCAGAGGGGCAAATCCAAACGATGCAGGACCTGATGGCCATCCCCCTGCGCGCGCCTGACCGTAAAAACCCGGCGCGGCTCGATGCTGTGGCGAAGATCCAACGCTTTAATGCTCCTACCGAAGTAGATCACTACCAATTGCGGCGTACGATCGACGTCTACGTCCGTCCTTTGGGCGAAGACCTTGGTCGTATCGCCTCAGCGATTGACTCGCTACTTGCCGAAACGAAGCTGCCCAAGGGCGTAAACGTGACGCTGCGGGGTATGGTGCAAGGCATGCGCTCGTCTTTCCAGAGTTTTGGGATCGGTCTTAGTTTGGCGGTGGTGCTGCTGTATCTCATTCTAGTGGCGCAATTCCGGTCGTTTGTCGATCCGCTCATCATCCTGGTTGCGGTGCCACCCGGGCTGACCGGGGTGCTGCTGACGCTCTATTACACCAACACTTCGATGAATGTAATGTCCCTCATGGGCATTGTCATGCTCGTGGGTATTGCGGTTTCGAACAGTATCTTGATCGTTGAGTTTACGCGGCATCTGCGTGAGCACGGGAGCCCCGTTCGCGAGGCGGTCTCGACAGCTTGCCGTGTGCGGCTGCGGCCCGTACTGATGACTTCGCTCGCCACCATCATTGGCCTAATGCCCATGGCGCTCAAGTTAGGCGCGGGCAGCGAAAGTTACGCACCACTAGCCAGGGCCATTATTGGCGGACTTACTCTCTCCGTCGTCTTGACCGTGGTGTTAGTACCGGCGGCTTACTATCTAGTTCACCGGCGTGATGACCACGTCCTGCAACCATACCAGCCGGCGGAGAATGTGGCATGAGAGGCTGGTGGATAGTCCCGCTGGTTATCTCCGCTTTAGTGGCCGAGACCCGGTTGACCCTGCCACAGGCCGAAGAAGCCGCGCTCCAAAATCATCCACGGATCTCTGCCCAGCGCTATCGCGCGGCCGCGGCTGCCCAGGTGCCGATCCAGGTGCGTGCCGATAGTCTCCCCTTTGCGGCGGGGAATCTAACGGGGGCCGCTGCGCTAGACCGTAGCCGCGTCGCCGCTGGCGGCTTAAATAACCCTATTATTTACGACCGCCTCGCCACCGGCGTGACAGGCGGCCACGTCATCACCGATTTCGGGCGGAACCGGGAACTGGTTCGCAGCGCCCAATCCCGCGCTGACTCACAGCGGCAGGTGACCGAGTATACCCGGGCAGAGATCGTCCTGCAAGTGGACCGGGCTTTCTATTCGCTCCTCCGGGCGCTGGCCATCTTACGTGTCGCCGAGCAAACGGTATCCGCCAGGCAGACGGTCTCTGACCAAGTAAGTGCGCTCGCCAAGAGTAACCTCCGGTCGACACTCGATGTCAGCTTTGCCAACGTCAATTTAGCGGAAGCGGCGCTGCTGCTCGAGCAGCAAAAGAATGAAGCCGAGTCGGCCCAGGCGAATCTTGGGGCCGCACTCGGAAGTTCACTTACCGAACGCTTTGAGCCAGTGGATGACGCCAACGCCGATGCCGTCGCCGAGGATCTGGCAGACTTACTGCGGCGCGCCGTCGCGAAGCGCCCCGAACTCGCCTCCCTGCGCTTGGATGAAACCGCTGCCCAGCAATTCGCTAAATCAGAAGGCCGGTTGTGGATGCCGACCGTAACCGCGATAGGCTCGCTGGGCTTCTTACCCGCCCACGTTGACGCGATCCGGGGAAACTGGGCGGCCGCCGGGGTCAATGTTTCGATCCCGGTCTTTAACGGCTTCCTTTTCAAGGCTCGGAAGACCCAAGCCGATCTGCTCACCCTGGCCGCGGCGGATCGGGTAAAGGATGCTGAGTTACAAGTAAGGCGCGAGGTGCGTCTGGCCTATTTAAGCGCCCTCAGCGCCTTTCAACGAATGGGCTTGTCGGCCAAACTTCTTGAGCAAGCCCGTCTCGCGCTAGACCTCGCTCGCACTCGTTACGATCTCGGCCTCAGTTCCATCGTGGAACTGAGCCAGGGTGAGCTGAGTCTCACGAAAGCCGAAATCGCCACCGCTAGCGCGCGCTTTGAGTATCTCTCGCGCCGGGCCGAACTGAATTATCAGCTGGGTGAAAATCGTTAAGAAATAATCCCTTTGCGGACCGCATAAAGAATCAGCTCGGGGATCCCGTGCAGATTCAGTTTTTCCATCAAGTTACTCCGGTGCGTTTCGATGGTGTAAATACTTAAATTGAGACGGCCCGCCAGCTCCTTGTTCGATTTACCTTCGGCCAATAGCTGCAGGATCTCCCGTTCACGCGCCGTGAGTAACTCATAGCTATCTTCCAATCCCCGTTTTCGCAATTGACGAACGTAATCATCCACCAGGACGCGGCTAATGGCGGGACTAAAATATGCCTTGCCATCGAAGACGGCTTTGATGGCGGCGATGAGGTCCGCTTCGGGTGAATCTTTGAGTAGATACCCCCGCGCGCCGGCGTTCAACGCTCGCAAAACGTAACTTTCGTCGGAATGCATGCTCAGCATTACGACGGCGGTGTCCGGCGATGCGGCGGTGATCTGCCGGGCCGCTTCGATGCCATTCAAATTCGGCATGGCGACGTCGAGCACCGCCACGCCGGGGCATAAATCCTGCGCCAGTTGAATCGCTTCTTTTCCATCGGCCGCCTCTCCCACCACAATAAAACCAGGCTCGCGCTCCAGCACGAGCCGCAGGCCGCTGCGGATCACAATATGGTCATCGGCGAGAATGATCCGGATATCCGCCACTTAGGAGGCCCCTTCTGGAGCGCGGGGCAATGAAATCGATAAGACCGTACCTTGCCCTGGATGTGACGCTACTTTAAAAGAACCGCCTAGCGTGGTGGTCCGCTCTTCCATGCCAAGCAGGCCAAGCCCTTTGTGGCGATCAGGATCGAAGCCCCGGCCATCATCCTGAATCGTGAGGTGCAAGCGATCCTCCTGCTGCCCCAGTGTCACCGTTATTGACTTGGCGTTCGCATGACGTTCGGCGTTGTGGAGCGCCTCTTGAACCACCCGGAAGATACAGGTCTTATACGGTTCGGGCAGGGACGTCAAGATACCTCGATCCACGATGCGCACCTCAAGTTCCGTGCGGCGCGATACTTCCCGCGCCTGCCATTCGAGGGCTGGTAACAAACCTAGATCATCGAGCATCGAGGGTCGAAGCAAGAGGGACAGGTTACGAATGGTGCCCATCGACGCTTCCGTGAGCGCTTTGATCGAATCGACATGGGGTTGCACCAGTAACCGCGTTTCCGGTGGCAATACCGCACCTAGGTTGGCGACTTCGATCAGTACGGCCGACAAGGACTGGCCCACTTCATCGTGTAACTCTCTCGAAATTGAGCGGCGCTCGGCCTCTTGCACCTCCACCAGCCGGGCCGATAGGTCACGCAGTTCAGAGCGTGCGTGCTCGGTTTGCGCGTGTCGCTCCGCCGCTTCGCGCTCCAATTGCAGGATGCGCCAACCCGCCAGCAGGGCCAGGCACAGGCCCAGCCCGACGGCACCCAGCAGTGTCAGCCGCACGCGGCGGCGAAATCCAGAGAACAAATTCGTCACCTCGCCCTGGCCCACCACTAACTGGCGTTCGTTCAGCGAAGATACCTGATTGGCAAGGTCCAGCACCGAGGTTCGTCGCGTGAAGACCTGATCGCGCAGAAACTGATAACCGTCGTGCTTGCGGTGCTCGGCGGTCCACGATAGCGCCGGGCTGAGTAACTTCCAATAGCCTTCGATTTCCGCTTTCAGCCGGTCGAAGGCTTCGTTATGGCCACCCGCAATTCCGCTGTCGTATTCATCGAGATGCCGGTCCATCTCGCGGCGAATCTGGTCGAGCCGCCGGAGTTGCGTTTCCGAACGGCCGGTGTCCTGGTCCAGGACATAGTCGCGAAACACCGTGCCCGATAAGTAGAGCGCGGATCGAATTTCGTTGAGCGTCTTACTTCGCTCAAGAAATCGCCGTTCGATTGACCGGCTACGATCTTGAATCTGAGTCATCAGCCGTTCGGTCTGCAGGTACCCCATGCCCATCAAAACCAGGAGGCCCCCGAAGCCCAGGGTGAGAATGAATCGAACTCCACCGTATCCCACGCTGTAGCGGAGGCCGTAGCGAAAACCGTAGCGAGAACTGGTGCGGTGAGTAAAGTGTCCCAAAAAATGTTGACTCTCTCAAGTTAGGGATAAATCGCCCCTTCTTTAACCATATCCAACCTTGCGCCGTACCGCAAACCGGGTTGCAAAAGGCCCTATCTTCGCGATAATCGGCAGACTCTTCTCGCCGCTATGGGCCTCTGGCCCGTCTGGGCCCGGCTCAATAGCGCCAGCGCAAGATGCGGAAACTTGTCTCTCGAGAAAGATATCTTGCGCCGCCAATACCAACAGGAGTTACTTCAGATATTCACGCCCTCCTCTACCCGGCGGCCGCCCTTGGGCAGATCTGGGTGCCCCTTCCAGCACGACCGCACTTGAGTCATCGATTCGGCTTCGGATACCGCCATACTCGGAAGTCAAGGCATGAACTGGTTAATCGCTTCGCGGATTGTGACCAGCCTCACATCACCCGCTTCCCTTGCGATTGGCACCCTTGAGTTCCCGCCACTGGGCGTAGAAGCCGTGATCTTCCCATTCGATCACGGCCCTCAATATGCCTGCCATCACCCACTTGCCAAGCGCCGCGTGCTTGGCCTTCACGCGCGAGTAATAATAAGGAAGATTTATCATGTCGATCGAACAGGCCATTCTCGAAACCGTCCGGACCTTACC
>JANLPT010000330.1:0-7295 GCA_031367405.1 Bryobacteraceae bacterium | reverse complement strand
GGCGACTGGACGATGGCCGAATACCGCAAGACCAAGATCGCCGAGATCCGCGAAACGGTTGGCTCCGCCCGCGTGATCTGCGGCCTTTCGGGCGGGGTCGACTCTGCCGTTGCCGCGGTCCTGATCCACGAAGCAATCGGCGAGCAACTGACCTGCGTCTATGTCGATCACGGCCTGATGCGGCTGGGCGAAAGCGAGCAGGTCGTCAGCCTGTTCCGCAACGCCTACAACATTCCGCTCGTCCACGTCGACGTCGCGCCGTTGTTTCTCAATGGCCTGGCTGGCATCACCGACCCCGAGGCCAAGCGCAAGTTCATCGGCAAGACCTTCATCGACGTGTTCGAAGCCGAAGCACGGCGGATCGGCGGCGCCGAATTCCTGGCGCAAGGCACGCTCTACCCCGACGTGATCGAGAGCATCTCGTTCACCGGCGGGCCCTCGGTCACGATCAAGAGCCACCACAACGTTGGCGGCCTGCCCGAACGCATGAACATGAAGCTGGTCGAGCCGCTTCGCGAACTGTTCAAGGACGAAGTCCGCGCGCTCGGCCGCGAACTCGGCCTGCCCGAGATCTTCGTCGGCCGCCACCCCTTCCCCGGCCCCGGCCTGGCCATCCGCATCCCCGGCGAAGTCACCCGCGAACGCTGCGACGTGCTGCGCAAGGCCGACGCCATCTACCTCGAGGAAATCCGCAACGCCGGGCTTTACGATGCGATCTGGCAAGCCTTCGCCGTCCTGCTCCCCGTCCGCACCGTGGGCGTGATGGGCGATTTCCGCACCTACGACAACGTCTGCGCGCTGCGCGCCGTGACATCGACCGACGGCATGACCGCCGACATCTACCCCTTCGACGCCGGCTTCCTCAGCCGCGTCGCCACGCGCATCGTCAACGAAGTCGCGGGCATCAACCGGGTGGTTTATGACTATACCAGCAAGCCGCCGGGACCGATCGAGTGGGAGTGAAGTTGAAGGTTGGGTGGGCCTTTCAAGTTTTTAGGTAAGAAATAGAAAGAGTTAAAGCGATGGCCATCGCCCTCGCGCTCGCGGTGCTTGTTGCAAATTCGCGTGTGATGCGCCTCGACGCAGTGATTTTCGCTTGGTGCAAGAGACTGTTATTCAAGACCTTTTCCGGCCAACTTCACCAACTTCTCGCGTGTGACGCATGGCGAGTGAACTCCGCAGTGGAACTTTCGCCCGCGAATTGCGTGACGAATCAGCGTGTTACCGACGCTTTTTCAAAGAACGACGCTGGCGTAGCAGGGCGTGGCGATGTAGGAAATCCCGCGAACCCGCGCCGCATCCCCAAGCGCGCGGCATTCCGTGTCCCGGCTCATCGCCGCAATCTATGTCGCTGCCGTGAGTGGAGCCAGCGTCCGCGCGCCGGCTAACATTCCTCCCCGAGCTTGCCCGGGGAGGGGGACCGCCGGAACGTCGGTGGAGGGGAATAAGCCTAACTGAGGCACAATTAAGTATTGCGTCCCCCGAACTGCATTCCCTAACTGAGGCACAATTAAGTATTGCGTCCCCCGAACTGCCCCGAACTGGTCCCCCGAACTGGTCCCCGAACTGCCCGCAGAGCGCCAGCAACCCCCAACCTGCAAAAGCATATCCCAACGAGGCTTGGGCAGAGTTCCAGCATTGGTTCCGGACGGTCTATCTGCCGACCAAATACCCTGTCTACATTCTCAAAAAGGCCAATGTCCTTCCCGGCGGTGTTGGCGACGCGCGTCAGCTTGCGGCGATGTATGAGCCCAAGGCGATCGAGGCCAAATGCTAGATCGCGCAACCGTCATTTGAGAATATTGCGGAAGGTGAGATTGATGCGGGGGCCGCATGGCTGGCTTTCACGATCCACCCCGTGGACCCAATTCCTCTGTGTGGGACCGCGCATCAACAGCAAGCTACCCGCCGTCAGCGGCACCAACTTCCGCTGAATATCTTTCAGCTTCTTATGTTTGAAGATCAGCGTGCGGGTCGCGCCATAGCTCAAAGATGCAATCGTTGGCTCAAGCCCCAACGACGGCTCGTTGTCACTGTGAAATCCCATTCGGTCATTTTGGTCACGGTATAAGTTCAACAGGACGCTGTTAAATCTCGCATCGGTCAACGCTTCTAACTCGTGCCGCAGACTTAGAAGCAAATTGGTCCAAGGTAACGGGAACATCTTTGTTCCGGAGTATGTGTAACTCTTTCCGGGGTCGCCATACCAAGCGGTTAATCGGGGCTGAAAATGCTTCTTGCCCCAAACGAAAATTTCTTCGTGTAACCAAACCGTTTCTCGGTGAAGGCGCTCGAAAATTGAGTGATCTTTGTCCGGCATAGGCAGCCGCTGCAAAAATGAAACATCGGCGTCCTGCATCGCAATCGGCGAAAACCGGACATCAGAAGCAAAAAGATCGTGCATCATGTTTTCACCAACGCAGCACAGGTGGCATTGCCCATCAACTTAGGCTTGCGCCCAAAATCAGTAAGGTAAGGTTCAAGGTCACTTGATTCTTCATCGTTTCCAACAAGCATGTGATCGTATGAGGCGCGATGAACCAAAGTGAGTTCGGGCCGAGCGACAAATTCCCGTTCAAAATGGGGATCAAAAGAACCCCCAGAATTGTCTGAATAGATAAACATAGCGCCATCTTTAGCACTTCCAATGATTTTGTTAAGAAATGCTGTTACAGAACCGTCCGAATTATATCTCCATGCCTCCGAAAGAGAGTAGCTAAACAAGAACATGTCTGAGTTCAAAAATTCTTCATTTTTAACCCACGCCCCGTTTTTGCAGTAATCCATCTTCCTAATCTGCGCACTGCATCTCATCCCCGTAGGAAATGTTGCCAAAGTATGATCCCACATGCCCCACCAAGCCATGTGATGATCTAATAGTTCAACTTTCAATTTCTCCGGAGGAGATGCCAATCGCTCTGCGAACTTCACCAATCCCAAAAGGTCGCTCCCTGGGCCTCCCCCCATACATGCGATTTTTGGCTTAGGCTGGCTAAGCAGGGCCGTCGCATGAGCATTGGAGTTACACAACGTCCGGAAAATTAGATCAGCGTTCGCGCCAAGGTATGTGAAAACGTACGCCGCTTGGGTCGCGGCCTCGGAATAGTCGATCGGCGCCGCTGCGGAATTCCAAATGCCAGGATACATTCCGGCGAGTGCATGGATTTTCTGTTTGACGGCCGCTGGGCCATCACCCGGCAACCCCGGCATCATTGCATCGAGCATCAGTTTGGCCCGCTGGAAATTCGTTTTCATCCGCTCCCGTCCTCCCCATCGAATCGAAAATTCACGGGAAGGTTACACGGATCAAATCTCGTGGTCACACAATCGTGCGAGGCTTTGGCTAGCTAGGTATATAGGCCCCAAATTTTTGGCATGGCAAGGTGGAGAGCAGGTCAACTCCGGATCGCAAATCCTATCCGGGGGAAATGGACGACGACTTGGCCTGCGAGGGGATCGTTACGGCGAATCGACACGTGGTGTTCCGACGAGCCCACGAGCACGCCGCTAACCGGGTCCCGCCCATAATCGTCGGCGGCAACGGTTACCAGGGCTCCGGCCAGCGGAGCGTCGGGCGTGGCAATTTCGCCTTCAGCCGGCTCTGAGTCTCGCGCAATTTGGAGCGCGACATCGCGGCTTAGTTCGGTGCGCTCACCGTGGCCGATCGCGTTTACTCGGGCCATCCATTCGGGAACGTGGGGCGCACTTTCGTAGAGGCTCGCCGCGGGCGGAAAAGCGGACCGCATGAACCACAGGTTATAGTAAGCATTGGCGTCCACCAGGCCAGGGAAATCGCCGGTCAAAAAACGGCGACCATCGGCCAGCTGATCAGAAAGCAAAGCGATGTGTGCCCGCATCTGCGCCTCCATATAGGGAACAGCTGCTTGCATGGCCGCAGGGTCAAACGCGCGCCCGGAAAGAGCCGTGCGGTCTTTTATGAAGGCGGCCGGTACCTTGTCGCCAAGCCCGCTGAAAATGATGGCGACCGCGGCCTGGAAAACTGCGCGGTCTGACCACATTGCATTCGCGTATGCGAGGCCAGAATCGCCTTGCGGAAACAAGGTGGGCTCAGGAAAGCGCCGTTCAAGCTCTCGGACGATCAGTTGGCTGTCGCAATAGATATCTGCGCCGATCTGCATGACCGGAATTCGGCGATAGCCGCCCGTCAGGGCCACAAGCTCGGGCTTGGGCATTATTACGGGTTGGTCGACGCAGCTCCACGCCAGCTTCTTGATGCCGAGGCAGACTCGCACTTTCTCTGAGAATGGCGAACTGTCGTACTGGTGAAAGAGTACTCCTGGCATCAAATGTCTCCGGCACGGCAATCAGCCGTTGAATGATCCGTTCAGCCGTCGCAGTCAACGTAGAGGTGGCCGCAAGCGAGACCGCATTTGGCGACATCAATTCCGGGCAGTTCCGGGGACACCAGTTCCGGCAGTTCCGGGGACGGCAGTTCCGGGGACACAATGCCTAACCCAGCCGCCGCGCTGCAAATCTCCCCTATCCGAGCCTCCCCTCGCCCCTCACCCAACCTTCTCCCCAGCGGGGAGACGGCTTTTGGCGTTGGCGGTCTGGCACACGCGGCCGGTCGCACACCCAAAAAGTCCCGGGATGCAAGGGCGATGGCCCTTGCCCGCCGGAGGCCACTTCCCCCTCTTGAACGGGCGAAGCCCATCCCTCCGCCCCAACGCCACCAGCGCAACTCCGCACACCCATACGCCGATCGCACCATCGCTTCGCCGCGCCGTGCGCCCGCACCATCGGCTTGACGGGCGCGCTGGTATCGATTGTTAATGTGCCAGCAAGGTTGCTCTGAACAGGCAACCCCGGGGTTGAAAAAGGGAGTCGCGCGATGGGTGTTTTTTCCAAGGGGCGGGGCGTTGTTGCCTTGCTGGCCGTGCTGGCGGTGCCGGCGGGCGGCGTGCTGGCGCAGGATCAGGCCCAAGAGCAAAAGCAGCAGCAGTCCGATGCGCGCGACCGCAATATCGTGGTGAATGGCGAGCGGCCGGCGCTGGTGACGACGGGTGCGGGGCCCGAGATCAGGGGCGTCATTTCCGCGCGCACCGGCAACCGCATCAAGGTGACGGGGGTGGACGGCGCTCCGGTGATCGTCACGCTGACCGATGCCACGCGGATCAAGGGGGGCGGTGGCTTTTTCGGTGGCGGTGGCGGCAAGTTCAACGCGGACGCGCTGCTCAACGGGCTGCCCGTCACCATCAGGACATTGCAATCGGACGGTGGCCTGGTGGCCAGCCAGATCACCTTTCGCAATGGCGATCTCAAGACCGCGAACATGATCCGCAACGGCACGAACCAGCGCTTCGATGAACAAAGTGCGGCCACCGAGGCACTGCGCGGGCGGATGGGCGATATCGACAAGTACAACGTCAAGAGCACGACCAACGTGTTCTTCGGTACCGGCAAGGCGGTGCTGTCGTTGAAGGCGAAGGATGATCTTTGTGCCACGGCATCCACCGCCGAAGCAACCAACAATGCGCTGATGCTGGTCGTGGGTTATACCGATTCGGTCGGCAGCGATGACTACAACCAGGTGCTCAGCGAAAAGCGCGCGGGGTCGGTCATCAATTATCTCCAGCAGGCGTGCCACTGGAAGCCTTACCGCATGCTCACCCCCACCGGCATGGCCAAGGCCGACCCGCTGGCCAGCAACGACACCCCCGAGGGCAAGGCGCAGAACCGCCGCGTTTCGGTGAATGTGCTGGTGAGCAAGGGGCTCGACGGGATGTAACGCCGGGCTGCGGTATCAGCAGCTTTTTGCGAAAGACCAGGCAAAATTGCCCGGCTCGCGCCACTGCGCTACCGCCTGCCGCATGAGCCTGCGGATCGCCTTCCTCGCCTGCCCCGAAACGCTGCCCGGCTCGCCCGTGCGGCGGCCCGATGCGTTCGAGCACGACTTGCTGCTCGATGCGATCGCGGGTGGGCTCGCCGGGCGTGCGGAACTGGTGGCGATCGACTGGCGGGCACCGCTGGAGGTGCTGGCGAGCTTCGATCTGGCCTACCTTGGAACGCCCTGGGATTATACCGAGGCGAAGGATGAATTTCTGGCGCGGCTCGATGCGCTGGAGGCGGCGGGCGTGACGGTCTGCAACAGCGCGGGCGTGGTGCGCTGGAATGCGGACAAGCTTTATTTGCGCGAGCTGGAGCAACGCGGCGCGGCGTCGATCCCGACGCTGTGGCTGGATCGCGCGGGGCCGGATGATGTGGCGGCCGCGTTCGATCGGTTGGGGTGCGACCGGGTGGTGGCCAAGCGCCGGGTGGGTGCGGGCGCGATCGGGCAGGACAGCTTTACCCGCGACGATCCGCCGCCCGCCACCTGGGCAATGGAGCAGCCGGCGATGATCCAGCCGTTCCTGCCCGCGATCCTGAGCGAGGGCGAGCATTCGTTCGTGTTCGTCGACGGCGTGTTCAGCCACGCGCTGGTCAAGCGCGCGAAGCCCGGCGATTATCGCATCCAGTCGCTTTATGGCGGCAGCGAAGTGGCGATGGCGCCCGCCCCCACCGATCGCGCCACGGCGCAGGCGATCATGGCGATGCTGCCCTTCGACCAGCCACCGCTCTACGCGCGGATCGACATGGTGCGGCGTGATGATGGCACGCTGGCGCTGATCGAGGCGGAGATGATCGAGCCGTACCTTTATCCCGAGCAGGACGCCGGGTTCGGTGCGCGGATGGCGGGGGCACTGCTGGGGCGGTTGGGGTGATCGCGCGCGATGCGATGGTTTGACCGCCAATGGGCGCGACGGCCGGAATTGGTGGAAGATGGACCTTTTCAATCAGGCCATTCAAACCCTTCTTCGTGCGGATGTCGTCCGATGCGCGCTCCGCACCATGGACAGAAAAAGATCATGACATCGAAAAGATTCGAATAGGCTGATCTGGCCCACGCCGTTTTTGATTTACGATCTATTTCCACAACTGCGTCTGGCTGCTCATTTTCAGGCACGTCCTTGTAGCGGTCTCGCCCTTGACCTCTCATTGGCAGGCAGCATGGTTCTATCACGGCAACCTCGTTTGCATCGCCCTTCTAAGTCCGCAAGGTGGTCGGGAACGGCCGTTCGCCTTCGACGTCTGCTTTGTCCAGCACCACGTCTGATTGTCTGATCCGAAACTTGCGTTTCGGATAGCCTGTATCGTCCCGCTCCCCCAAAGGCTCTTGGGCACCAACCAACTACTCAGGTACCTGTAAAAGGTGGTTAGCTGGGGGAACGGGTCTGCACAGGCTTGCAAACACCCCTCAGTATCGCGAAAGTTCGACCTGCAGCGACTTGTAGCCG
>JANLPT010000327.1:0-11864 GCA_031367405.1 Bryobacteraceae bacterium | reverse complement strand
CACACCGTCCTGCTGCGCAAGATGAAGCACTTTCAAGAGCTCGGCCATCAGGTCATCTTCCTGATTGGCGACATGACCGGCCTGATTGGCGACCCCACCGGCCGCAATGCCACCCGCCCCCCGCTCACCCGCGACCAACTCGCTGCCAACGCCGAAACCTACAAGACGCAGGTCTTCAAGATCCTCGACCCCGACCTTACCGAAGTCCGTTATAACGCCGATTGGTTGGCGCCGCTCAAGTTCGAAGACCTCGTCCGCCTGTGTTCCAAATACACGGTCGCTCGTCTGCTGGAGCGGGACGACTTTCAGAAACGGTATCAAGCGCAGACGCCGATCTCGGTCCACGAGCTGCTTTACCCGCTTTCGCAGGCTTACGATTCGGTCGCGCTGAATTGCGATGTGGAGATGGGCGGCACCGATCAGAAGTTTAACCTGTTAGTGGGCCGCGACATCATGCGTGACTACGGCTTACTCCCCCAAATCATTGCGACGGTGCCCATTTTGGAGGGCCTCGACGGCGTCGAAAAGATGTCTAAGTCGAAGAATAACTACGTGGGCGTAACGGAGCCCGCCGCCGATATGTTCCGTAAGTTGATGAACATGGCCGACACGCTGTTGTGGCGCTACTACGAGTTACTCACTGACTTATCGCTGGAGGAGATCGCCGCGATGCGTTCGGAAGGCGATCCGCAGCGGTATAAGAAAGAGTTGGCGGCGCGAATTGTCAAGGACTTCCATGGCGTGTTAGAAGCCAGCGCGGTCGAAGGCGCCTGGGGCGGTTGGCCGGTCTTTGAGACCCTGGATAAGTTCACTTCCGTTGACCCGCGGCTCAATCGCGTGCTCGTCAGCGCGAAGTTCTGCGCCTCGGTAACGGAAGCGGATAAGTTGATCAAGGGCCATTCCGTCGGGCTCCAAACTCATCCCGCGCAGAAGGACATTGTCGTCACGGGACCCTCCCAGAAACTCGATCCCGGTCACTATACGGTTCGGGTCGGTAAGCGCTATAAGGGGCTCGAAGTCTAGCCACTATGCCGACCACACGCCGCGCCGCCGTCGTGACTATCTTTGCCGCACTCGTCAGTATTTTTCTGCTCGATGCAGCACTATTTCGCACTAAGCTGTATCTCCGCTGGATCCACCCCGAGTCTTCCACCGGCTTATTCGAGTACCGGCTGCAGGCCGAAATTGACCGCCAACGCGAACCGGGCCACTTAGTGATTACTTTTGGCGATTCGCGCTTTGCCTACTTACCGCGGGTGGCGAATCAGTACACGAGCGAGTCCGGTTACGTTTTCCGGCACGGGGGCACGGCCGGGTCAAGTGCGCGCGATTGGTATTACTTACTGCGCGATCTCGATCCCACGTCCCGCCGCTATCAGGCGGTCGTGATTGGTTTCGATGACCTGGAAGACGAAGATAGTTTAGTGCCGCGTCAGGACGACCCGCGCAGTCTGCATTACGTGCTCGGCCGGCTGCGCCTGAGCGACGTCTGGGACTTTGCCGCCAGCCACTTAACGCCGCCCCAGCAATGGGCTGCCCTTCGCGGTGGTTTGTTCAAGGGAATCGCCTTACAGAGCGATATCCATGACTTTCTTCTCAATCCACGTGCGCGCATCAGGCTGGCAAGACTGAGCCGCCACGGTTGGGCCGGCTGGGCTTACGATTACGATGACGAGGAAGTATCGCTGGCCGGACTATCCATTGATTGGAAAACGCGCCACATCACGTTCCCCCCCACGATGAACCCCGCGCATCGACCCATCTTCAACCAAACCCTGCTCCGGAAACCGTTGCCCCCCAATGGCTGGAGAGCGGATTTTCAACGCGAATGGATTGGACGGATGGTTGACCGGTATCGCGATTCGCCCACGCGCGTGGTCTTTGTGCGCTTACCGCGCGGGCCCTTGAGTCCGCTGGCCGACGTACCGCTGAATCCAGAAAGCTCCTTGCGGCAATTGGCCCGCCGGCCGCGCGTTTTGATTGGTAATCCGCTGCGGTATATGGAACTCGAACGCCCTGACTATTTCAAGGATCCCTTACATTTGAACCGTGCTGGAGCGCATGCTTTTTCTAAAATGCTGGTGGACGAAGTCCGCGAGCTGATCGGGCCGCCACACTGATGCGGCTTGATTCGCAGCGATGGCAGAGCTCGGATGCGGGCTTCTAAATGCTTTTCAATACGGCCCCATTCTTTCTTTTCCTCGCGGCAGTCCTGTTGCTGTTTTACGCGCTGCCGTGGTGGAATGCGCGTAAGTGGCTGTTGCTCGGCGCGAGTTATTACTTCTATGCCAGTTGGAATGCGAAGTTCCTGTTCCTGCTGGGGACGCTGACGCTGGTCGACTATGGCTGCGCGTTGTGGATTGAGCGCAGTTCACGGCCCAAGGTCGCGTTGATTCTGAGTCTGGCCGCGAATCTCGGGTTTCTCGCCTTCTTCAAATACACAAATTTTCTGGCCGGAATTTGGGCGGGGCTGGCTGGCGGGCCCGTGACGGTGTTCGATATTGTGCTGCCGCTGGGTATCAGCTTTCACACTTTTCAAAGCATTTCGTACGTGATCGACGTGTATCGCCGCGAACAACCCGCGATTCGCAGCTTGCCGGACTACGCGCTGTACATCGCTTTCTTCCCGCAGCTGGTCGCCGGCCCAATTGTCCGGGCCCGCAACTTCTTCCGCGACTTACTCAACTGGCAGCCACCCACCGGTGAAGAACTATTATTGGGAGCCTGGCTCCTCATGCTCGGCTTAACCAAGAAGATGGCTTTCGCCGATCGGTTTGCCCTCATTGCGGACAGTTACTTCGCCACTCCCCTACCCGGCCAATGGACGGCCATCAGCGCAACTCTCGCCTTTGGCTTGCAGATTTTCTTCGATTTTTCCGGGTACACCGACATGGCTATCGGCATGGCGAAGTTACTGGGTTTTCATTTTCCTGAAAATTTCCGGCGGCCTTATCTAGCCAGTTCGATCACCGAGTTCTGGCGGCGCTGGCACATTTCGCTGTCCACTTGGTTGCGCGACTATTTATACATTCCGCTGGGCGGTAGCCGCGATGGCGCGTGGCGCACCTACCGGAACTTACTCATCACGATGCTGCTGGGCGGGCTGTGGCATGGAGCTAGTTGGAATTTCGTCATCTGGGGCGGCTATCACGGCTTGCTGCTCGCGTTCGAACGCGCCACCGGGTTAAATAAAACCTATGGGTGGTTGATGATCCCGCGGGTGATCCTCACGTTCGTCCTGGTGCAAATCGGCTGGGTCTTCTTTCGCGCCAGCACCTTCGAAGCCAGCCGTTTTGTGTTGACCGAGATCTTCACTGGCGGGCCCGGGGCCAGCTTGCTGAACGCCTGGCAATGGGGACTAGCGGGCGCAAGCCTGCTGGTCGCCCTGATGGAAGAGCGGTGGTCAGTTACCGAACGGTTGGTGCGCGGCCCAGCCTGGTGCTACGTACCGGCCTTCGCCTTACTTGGCTTAGTGCTCGAAGCATTCGGCGTCTTTGACCAGGCTATCCCGTTCGTCTACTTCCAGTTCTAACTCAGTTGGGATGCGTCGAGATCCCCTCACTCACGTGCGGGGTTCGTTGTGAGCGGGCAGCCTAGACTAGCTTTTTGGCCTTGGCGATCTTTTCCATCACATTTGAAAAAGTGTCAATCTCCTCCAGCGTCGAATAGACGTTGGGCGTAATGCGGAGCCCCGAATATTCGCCCTCCGTCGTGACGGGAGTTGTAAAGATACGATGCTTTTCCAGTAAGTGGCTGGAAAGCGCCACGGGGTCCATCCCGTCAACCGAAATAAAGCCGATGGCGCAGCTCTGTTCCGGGTCATCGCTGGTGAGTAGCTTCACGCCTGGTAAGTCTCGCAGCCGGTTTGACCAGCGCTTGCGCAGATACCGGAAGCGAGCGGCCTTGCGCTCCGCGCCGATTGACTCGTGAAAAGTAATCGCTTCCGTAATCGAATTGCGTTGCGAGGCCGGGTGGGTGCCGATTTCCTCGAACTTACGAATATTCGACGCCATGGTTTCTGGCGCGGCCATCAATGGCCAGATCTTGTCGATCTTATTCTTCCTTACATACAGCATGCCGGTGCCGACCGGCGCCAGAATCCACTTATGCAGGCTGGTGCCATAGTAATCGCAATCCAGCTCGTCGCGAGTAAAGGGAAATTGCCCGAAAGCGTGCGCACCGTCAATCACCGTTTCAATGCCGCGGGCGCGCGCCATCTGGCAAATGCGCTTGACCGGAAAGATCTGCCCGGTGCGGTTAGTAATATGGCAAATGTGAATGACTTTGGTCTGGGGCGTAATCGCCCGCTCGATCCGGTCATAAAGGTCATCGAGCTTCGCCACCGGCACGGGAAACGGAATCTGCTTCAGCACTAACCCCTCGCGGCGGGCGCGCTGACCCCAGGTGGTGAGCATGCGCGGATAATCCTGATTGGTGGTGAGCACTTCGTCGCCCGCCTTCAGGTTCATGCCTAACTGCACGATTTCGAGCGCTTCGCTTGCATTGCGGGTGATGGCGATCTCTTCGGTGTCGCAGCCGAAAGTCTGCGCGAGCCGGCGGCGCACTACCTCTAACTCGGGCCCCAGAATGCGCCACATATAGTAAGCCGGGCCCATATTGGAGATCTCGAGATAGCGTTTCTCCGTCTCCATCACCACCCGGGGCGACGGACTCACGCCCCCGTTGTTCAGGTTGATCATGTTGCGATCGACCGTGAAAGCATGGCGAATATTCAGCCAGAAATCCTCATCGCGAGCGACGGTATCGGCGGGTTGGCCCCAAGTGCCTTGGGCGGCGGCTTGAGCCTGGGTGACGGCAGTGTTTTGAAAGGCAGCGGCAAACGTGGCCGCCGCGGTAAATAGATTGCGGCGGTGCATGGCTTTAATTGAATCGCGGATCGGTGGCCGGCGTCAACCCACTTCCTCAATGACACCTCGGCCCGCTGACCGGTCGCCATTGGTCCATTGCCACTCTTCATGCAGACGCAAGCGCCCATTTTGGAGCCACGCGGGCGTCGAGCGACAATGCCCGGTGCGGACCCCGGCGGGCGACCAGTGTTGATAATGCATCTCCAGTTGGCCATCAGATTCAACGCGTGCCACCAACGACCCAAAACGCACGTCTGCACCCTGATAAGTGGCCCAGACACGATTGCCATTTTGCCGGTAATGGAACAGGACACCCGGTCGATTGCCGCCGTTTTGACTATTTTCGACGGCTTTAAAGACGCGCCCATCGTACGTCCAATCGGGCACCGGCCCAGGTTCGCCGTCTGGCGTTGCAGGCGCAAGAAACGGCGGATTCATGGCGAAAGCGGCATGGGTTGGCCCATGTTGGGTAAGATGAGCGAGACGCTCATGCGCTTCAGCGAGCGTGGGACGATGCCCGGCGGGAACCCACCACAGGGCCAAGCTGGGCGCACCGAATGGCAGCAACCATTCCTCGCGACGCTTCATGATCTCGACGTGCGCGCTTTGGTAGACAAAGGCCCGCAACGCGGCCGGACTCTCCCACTGCGAAAGCACCGGCAGCACCGGCGAATCGACGGTGGTTTCGAGCGAGCGCCAGACGAAGCCCGGGCTTTGAGCGGCGAGTTGGTTCACCACCGGGATGGCCTGCGCGTACTCGGCCATGCGCGGGTCGTCGAGCGGCGCTTTGATGCGAGCTAGATTGAATTGTGCTAAGTGATGCCACATCCTTTTAAGGAATACACTAAGGTCGATGACCCCGGCCCAACGACTGCAACTCGACCGCGAAGGATATCTGATGCTGCCCAACTTGATGAGCCCGGCGCTGCTCGAGGAGTTACAGCTTCGGGTGCGGGATTTGTTTGCGGAGGAGGGCGACGAAGCGGGCTCGGAATTCAAACAGGAGCCCCATACGCGGCGGCTGGCGAATTGCCTGGATAAGGGCGAAGTTTTCCTGCGTTGTATTGCTGACCCGGCCGTGCGCTCCGGTATTGAGGCCGTGCTGGGGCCAGAGTACAAGCTCTCGAGTGTGAATGTGCGCAGTGCCGACGCGCTCAGCGATGGGAGCCAACCGCTGCATTGCGACATGGGCGCGCTGCCGGACGCGAGCGGCAATTGGGTGTGCAACACGATTTGGATGATGGACGACTTTACGCTAACCAATGGCGCGACGCGCTGTGTGCCGGGGACGCATAAGAGCGGCCGGTTGCCGCCTGACCCTTCGGCGTCGCATCCGGACGAGGTGCTGGTGACGGGGACGGCGGGCACGGTGGTGATCATGAATGCGCATCTGTGGCATGGGGGCACGGCCAACCGGACGGCGCAGCCGCGTTGCGCGATGCATGGATTCTACTGCCGCCGCGATAAGCCGCAGCAGCAGTATCAGAAGCGGTTGTTGCGGCCTGCAGTGCAGGCATCGCTCACGACCGACGAGCGGTGGCTGCTGGCGCTCGACGATCGGTTGAATGACGAAATCAGCGCCGAAGTGGCGGTGAGGAGCGGGTTCTTGCGGTAGGCTTAGGACACGATGAAGCTTACCTTTTGGGGGGCGGCCCAAACCGTCACCGGTTCCATGCACGAACTGACGCATCGCGGCGAGCGTTTTCTGCTCGATTGCGGACTCTTCCAGGGCCGCCGGAAGGAGGCTTTCGCGAAGAACTCGACCTTCCCCTTCCCGGCCGCCTCAGTGAAATCGGTGTTGCTGTCGCACGCGCATACTGACCATGCGGGCAACATTCCCACGTTAGTGAAGAATGGCTTCCGGGGTCCCATTTGGGCTAATTCCGCCACCACTGATCTGTGCGAAGCCATGCTGCGCGACTCGGCCAAAATTCAGGAACGGGACGCCGAGTTTATTGCGCGGCGGAACGCAAAGCGACGCCGGTTGGAGGTGGCGGGCGAGGATCTGGAGATTGTCCAGCCGCTCTACAACATGAAGGATGCTGAACAGGCGCTGGAACAGTTCAAGGTACTGGCGTCTTCGAACGCCGTGGCGGAAGTGGCCGACGGACTGTTGTGCCAGCGTTTCGATGCAGGCCATATGCTAGGCTCGACGGCCATGGTGATTGAGGGCGATGGCCGCCGTTTGGCCTTTTCGGGCGATGTGGGGCGAGTGGGCCTACCGATTATTCGCGACCCCGAGACCATGCCGCCGGTGGACTATCTGATTATGGAATCCACTTACGGCAATCGTCTGCATGCCCAGAGCGGCGTCGTGGAAGATAAGCTGGAAAGCGTCATCAAACGCACGGCGGAACGCGGCGGCAAGGTGATCGTGCCCGCGTTCGCCGTGGGCCGTACACAGCAAGTTGTGCTCATGCTGCACAGCTTAATGAAGCAGGGGCGGCTACCGAACATCCCAATCTTTGTCGATTCGCCCCTGGCGGTGAACGTGACCGAAGTATTCCGGCGGCATCCGGAGTGTTTCGATGAACACATCATGGAGTATCTGAAGAGCGGCGAGGATCCGTTCGGATTTGGCCGCTTAAAATATGTCCGCGATGTGGCGGACTCGAAGGCGCTCAATGATCTGCGCGGTCCGGTGATCATTATCTCGGCGTCAGGCATGTGCGAAGCCGGCCGCATTCTGCATCATCTGCGGAATAACATTGGCGACCCGCGGAACACAGTGCTGATCACCGGCTATCAGGCGGAACACACGCTGGGCCGCAAGATCGTCGATAAGTTGCCGGAGGTTAATATCTTTGGCGAGCCTTACCGGTTAAGGGCCGAGGTTGTGTCGTTGACGGAGTTATCTGGCCATGCCGATCAGCGGGAGTTACTGGCTTGGATGAAGCCGATGGTGGGTAAGTTGAAGCGGGTGTTTCTAGTGCATGGCGAGTTAGTACCGGCGACGACTTTGGCGAAGTTGATTGAGGAGGAGTATCATTTGCCGGTGACGGTGGCGGCACGGGGCGAGAGCTTTGATTTGATTTAGGGACGGAATGTATATTCCGAGTAAGTCACCGCGCATGGCCGGAATGGGGAGGCTGCCGTACTTGCTAAATGCTGAATGCACGTAATTCCCGCGTGCAATGCGGGTGGTTTGCGTGCGAATTTCGCCGGGAGCGATCTTACCGGCATCCAGGCGAACCTGATACATCAATAGGCCGTCAGAATCTGCGCGGCGAAGCCGAAGCGCGACGGAGGGTCCCGGAAGCCCGGAAATATGGCGGTCCAAGTCCCGAGCGGCGGCACGGCAGATTACAAAGATGCTAGGCACTCTTCGCGAGTCCCCCTTGTTCGGGCACTTCGGCGCAGTAGGCAATGGTCCAGGGTCCGTCTTGCCCGACGAGGGCGGTGAATTCGTTGCGCAGGTCCGTATGTTAGCGCCACTGAGCTAGTAGTCCTACCGCGAATCCAACTGACCGTACTAAAGGGATGCCGGTACTACAAGGCATGGTTGGGGGCGCGAGGGTCTATTTACGGAGCTTCGCGGGAAGGGCAAGATAGTGAAACATCACTATGAAGGTTGCCTACGAACACGCCGTCATGCCCAACTCAGCGCAGTCACTGACGCAGCCGCTGTGGAACTTTTCGTTCCTCCAGCTCCTGGATTTTCTAACCACCGTCGCCTTCCTGGTGAACGGGGTGGGCGAGGCGAATCCGATTGTACGCGCCATGATGCTGTACGCGCCGAATCCTTTGCTGGGGCTGGCCGTCGTTAAGGTGGTGGCGGTGGTACTGGCCATCGTCTGCTGGCGCGCCGGGCGACTGCAAGTGCTCGACCGGATGAACCTGTTCTTCGCGGTGGTGGTGACCTGGAATTTAACCGCGCTGATCATGGCGACGGCCCGCGGCTAAACATTCTCCCCGCCTTTCTGACCATGTTTTCATTCATAAGCATTTGTAATCAATAGCTTACCTGCTATTATTTTCCTAAAAATTACGTAGATAGTGTCGAAATAGTTGAGGATTTCGCATGAGAATTTACCAGACTGTTCGCTGGATAAACCGGCCAACGCGCTATCCTGAAGGCGCTCCTTCATGGATTTAGCTCAGTTTGACTACCAACTTCCCGGCGAGCTGATCGCACAGGAGGCGCTGGTCGATCGTGCGGCGGCACGCATGCTGGTGATCGACCGGGCCGCCGGCACCTGGCACGACAGCCACTTCCGCGAGCTTCCCCGCTACCTGCGATCAACCGATTGCCTGGTCGCCAACGACACGCGGGTCTTGAGCAGCCGGCTGATTGGGCAGCGGCGCGGCCACACGGGGCGGGTGGAGGTTTTTTTGACGAAGCCGCTAGCGGGCGATAGCCGCCGGTGGGACGCTTTGGTGCGCCCCGGCCGCAAGTTGCTCACCGGCACGGTGGTTGATTTTGGCCCTGAACTCTCGGCCACCATTCTCGAACATGGCCTGCACGGCCATCGTACGGTTGAGCTGAGTGCCGGGGGCGATCTCTACGAGATTCTTGATCGCGTGGGACACACGCCGCTGCCGCCGTACATTCACCGGCCGGACCGTGCCGATGATCGCGACCGTTACCAGACCCTGTTCGCGCGCCAGCCCGGCTCGGTGGCCGCGCCCACCGCGAGTTTGCACTTTACACCGGAAGTGTTGTCTGCCTGCCAGGCGACGGGTGCCGCCTTTGGCACAGTCACGCTGCATGTCGGGCTGGGCACGTTTGAGAGTCTGCATTCTGAAATTGTGGAAGAAAATGAGCTGCACACCGAGTTTTTCCATGTGCCGCAGGCGACAGTGGATTTGGCGCGTCACGCTCAGCGCGTGGTTGGTTTGGGTACGACGGCGGTCCGGGCGCTGGAATCGGCTTCGCGCGGCGGACAACTTGAGGCGGCGAGCGGTGAGACGAACATCTTTATCTATCCGGGCTATCGGTTCCGGACGGTGGGGGCGATGCTGACGAATTTCCACTTGCCGAAATCGAGTTTGCTGCTGATGGTGAGCGCGTTCGGGGGGCAGGAACTGATGCTGGCTGCCTATCGTCACGCGGTGGAGAGCCGCTACCGCTTTTTCAGCTACGGCGATTGCATGCTCATTTTGTAGGACCCGCAAAAGAGGTGAATTTCGCTACCCCCACGATCCCCTCACAAATAGGTGGCTGGGGTCGGTGGTGCTGCGACCCCATTGGTGCGACAAATTGGTGCAGTTTTTGCACATCCCGCGACCTACACTTAGCCAGATCAAGCACTTACAATTTTGGCCCATGACGTGCAAACTCTAGGGCATTTGCACTTAAGCCAATCGGAAGCCTTACAAAAACTGAGCGAGTTAGTGAAGGACATCAACATAGCCATGTTGACGAAGGTGGAGGAAGACGGCAATTTGCACAGCCGACCCATGGGTACGCAGCAGATAGAGGACGGCAACCTATGGTTCTTTCTGAAAGATGACTCCCGCAAAGCGACCGAGGCGGTGCGCGATCCTCGCGTCAACGTCTCCTACAGCAACTCTTCGACCTGGGTTTCCGTCTCCGGGACGGCGACCATCACCACCGATCGCCGTAAAATCGACGAATTGTGGAAAGAAGAATTGAAGGCTTGGTTCCCCGGCGGGAAAGCCGAGCCCCATTTGGCGCTGATGAAAGTGCGGATCGAAGAGGGCGAATACTGGGACGTCACCTCCAGATCGATGGTCCGTCTCTTTGGCTATTTGAAAGCGAAGCTGACGGGCGAGGCGCATGACGGCGAGTTTGCCGGCCATGAAGTCGTTCGACGCTAATGCAATCGTAGAACGATGACGCCGTTCTGCTTGCGGTCGGCGTCGTAGGTGATGCCAAGTACGGCGTTGGCCCGAACGTTCGCCCGCAAACTGACGCTGGGAGTCTGCGCCGCGCCACCGGGCGGGCCTCCCCCGGGGCCACCGGGCAAACCACCACCCGGACCCGCCGCAGCGGTCGCCGGAAGTCCCACAAACGCCACGCCAGCCGGATTCTCGATGATTTGCAGATCGCCATTCACTAAGTCATACACAAGTAACTGGGTGTTCGCGTTGCCTTGACGCGTCCCACGGGCCACCACTTTACGAGTCGCCGGAAAGACGTCGACAATCTGCACGGCAGTGAAGCCGTCCGGCGTCGGGAAGACGGTGCCTTGGCCCCGGTCGAGATCGAAAACGACCAAGCCGGCATCGCCCACTTGTTGACGGGCGCGACCGAGGCCGATCAGCAGATTCATCGACGGCACCGTGCGCAACTGGGCAAAGCCACTGAGGCCCGCCGGCAAATCGACGCGAAACGCCGTGGCGGTGACGCCGTCGAGCACATAGAGCGTGTCCGAAGTGCCTTGGCGGGCCGGATCCGTGTTGGAGCCGAAGATGTAGTCGTTCATCTCGTCACTGCCCCCGGTGGCGCTGAACTGGCCCGCCCCTGGCAAGGTGACTGGACTCACCTTTTGGTCATCCAGGTCGAACAACAGAAAGCCGCTGGCCGGGCAAGCGGCATTGAAGGCACGGTCGGCGGCACTCGAAGCCAGCAGTCCGATGCGGCGCACTAACTCCACTCCGATGAAACGAATGGTGGGCGTGCAAGCTGCCGCAAACCAGCCATCGGGAAATTCAATCACGCGCACTTCGTTCCGGTCGGTGCGGATGGCCACCAAGCCGTGGCGGCTATTGCCGGCGCGGCGCGCAAGCACATAGTAAGTGCGTTGCGGCGCATCGTAGGCGGCCGTCACCGGCAGCCGCACGACGCCGGCCGGCAGGGTTTGTACTTGTCCATTCGGGCCCATAAGTTGGGGAGCGGGCGCGGCCAGGGGCAACCAGCCATCGGGAAAATCTCGGGTCACCGTGACGGCATTTTGCGCATTGAGACCGGCGACTTTGGCCTTTTTAGGGTCGTCCACGTTGTCGCCAACGACGGCGAGGCGCATACCGCCACCGACGCCCAAAGGCGCGCTGAGAAACTTGTTGAGGCCATCGCCTAGGTCGATCGCCGGC
>JANLPT010000299.1:0-9632 GCA_031367405.1 Bryobacteraceae bacterium | reverse complement strand
ACCGGCGATTCCGTAGGGGAAATAGTAGATTCCGGCACCGCCGCGAATGACGGTTTTGGTGATAAAGCCGGGGGTCCAGGCAAAGCCGATGCGCGGGGAGAAATTGGCCTTGGGCGTGGAATAAATGCCGTTGCCGTTGGCACCAGTGCCGGCGAAGGTGGGTCCACCATTCACCTTGAACTGCGCGGCGGGGATCTCCGCGATGGGGTTGGCGGCATAGGCGGCTTGGGCGCGAGCCGCGATCGGGTTGGCGGTGACGTTGTCGAAACCATTAATGCTGCGGTTGTAACGCTCGGTGGTGGGCGTCTCGCCTTCGAGGCGAATGCCAAGGTTCAGGGTGAGGTTGGAACGCACACGGATGTCATCCTGCAGAAAAATGGAGTAGTAATTGTTCTTATTTTGACGCCACGCGTTCAGGTCGTATTGGCCTGCGGTAGGCATGCCGAGAAGGAAGGCGGCCAAGTCCTGCCCAATGGGGGCGGCGGGCGAGTTATCCAGCGGTCCATTGGTCCAGTTATTGCCGAAGGTAAACAGACCGTTGGTATAGCCGGAGCTAAGCTGCGATTCGCGGTACTGCCGAATATCGGCCCCGAACTTGAGGGTGTGTTTGCCCTGTAACTTGGTGAAGCTTTCGAAGATCTGGAAGACGTCGAAGGGCAGTTCCGTACCGCCAGTGTCGCCGAGCGCGTTGAAGCTGCCACCGTTGAAGGCGATGCGGGGCACCACCTTGCGTGGAGCGTTGGCCGTCAAATAGCTGGGGAAGCCCAGCGTAGTGGAATCGGTGCCCAGCGAGAAGTTAGTAAGTGGCTCGACAAAGCGCGTCCAGTTGCCGCGGCTATTCATCAGGAACGTGGGGCTGATGGTGTACACGTCGTCGAAGGTCATCCCCCAATTCAGGCGCTGCAGATAATTGCCGGAGGTGGGATTGTCGTAAACGCTTTTGCCAAAGCCATTGCCGCCACTGCCAACGCGGAGGTTGTTGCGGGCCGAGAAGAAGAACTTATGGCGATCGGAGAGGTTGATGTCCAGCCGGCCAATCGTATTGTAGAAAGTGTTGCGCTCGCCGTCCGTGTTCGAGAGAAAGTTAGCTTGGCCATTGGCTTGGCCGGGTTGATTGGGCGGCACGTAGTATTGCAAGTAATTCTTGGCGATGGAGGAAATGCGATTTCCGGGGATGATGTTATTGGCGAAAGGTTGGCGCGCAACACGGCCGCCTTGAGCGACGCCGGTAAGCGGATCGAATAGCTGATAGATGGCACCGACGCCCAGTAATGCGGAGAAGTTGCCGCTGCGTTCGGCGTCCGTGGGCATCGTGTTAGTGGACGGCGCGGGCAAAGCGTCCTTCACGCCTTCGTAGGCGAACATAAAAAAGACCTTATTGCGGCCACTGAAAAGTTTCGGAATCGTGACGGGGCCGGAGAAAGATCCACCGTATTGATTGAAGCGGCTCACCGGCTTTTTGGCACGGGCCTTATTGGTGAAGAACGGCGTGGCGTTGAAGGCGGAGTTCTGGTTGAATTCGTAAAGCGTGCCGTGGAAGGAGTTGGTCCCGCTCCGCGTAATGATATTGACGGTGCCGCCGCCGGTATGGCCGTAAGCCGCATCGGCCTGAAAGCTCTCGGCTTTCACTTCGGTCACCGCATCCATGGGCGGGTTATAGGCGACACGCAGGTTGCCGGTATTGTTGGCCGCGCCGTCGATCAGCAGTTCGTTCACTTGGGAGGGCGCACCGCCCATCGAGAAGCCCGAGGGGCCGGCGTTATCGAACGGGCGCGTGAAACGCGGATCGGTATTGGGCACGACGCCGAACGCCAGTTGGGCCAGGGCCAGCGGGGTGCGGCCCGAGACCGGCATGTTCTCGATCTGGGCCGAAGTGATCACTTGTCCGGTGGAGGCGCTGGTGGTCTGCAGGACGGGCGCTTCGCTCGTGACGCTGACGGTGTCGGTGGCCACGCCAACCTCCATACGGATATCGATGCCTAAGCGTTCGTTGGATCCGGCAGCCAGATTGTCACGCAAATAGCGTTTGAAACCCGCGATTTCCGCCGTGAGACGATAGCTGCCGGGCGGCAGGAACGGTATGGTGTAAAGCCCATCGGCGGCGGAGACGGTTTCAAACTTCGCTTCCGTACCAATTTGAGTGGCTACGATTTTGGTGCCGCCGATGGCTGCGTCCTGGGCGTCAACCACGCGGCCACTAATCGTGGCGCGGAACTCTTGTGCCATCGAAGTGGCCACAAACAATAGCAAACCAGCCAATACTTGGCGCATATTAAGACCCTCTTTTACCAAACAGTCAGTGGGTTAAGCATACGCCAATCGCACTTTATCCACAAGGCTGCGGCTTACAGGCGAACTTATTTGCGCCCGCCGGGGACCAACAGGCGGATCGTCCCATCGCGTTTATTCAGAATGAAAATCTTGCCATCTGGCCCTTCGCCAAAGCGGAGGTCCGCGCGATTGGCCGCCGGCTTCCCTTGCGCGACGTTCTTCTCTTTGATGAGCTGCAGCAGTGTCTTTTGCTTACCCTGGTCATCGAACAGCACGCGACGGATCGCGTCCGGACCGCCTTTGGGTAAATTGTCGGCGCTGACATAGAAGATCTCGCCGCTTGGATTGTCGCCGAAGATCAGCTTGCCCGTGAGTTGCGGAATCTCTTTATGCCGGTAAACAAAGCCTCCGATCGCGGCGACATTGGAGAGCAGCAGCGGGTCGGAATGATCGTATTCGGCGATGGGGTAGGTGATCTCACGATCCGTGCGCGACTCGCCAACAATGACGCCATCGCGGCTAGCGAAGCGCAGGCTGCCCTCCCAAACGCTCCAGCCCAGATTCGCGCCCGCCGTTACCGGGCTGATCTCTTCGATGGCATTTTGCCCGATTTCCGACATGAACATATGGCCATTCTTGGAGTCCCAAAACAGGCGCTGGGCATTGCGTATGCCATAGGCGTAGATTTCGCCGAGCGCGTTCGCGCCATTCTTGGCGAACGGATTACTGGGCGGAATGCCGTACTTGCCATTCGCACTGTTGGTGCCTAAAGGATCGATGCGCAAGATTTTTCCAAAGGCTGACTTCAAATTCTGCCCCACCTTAAAAGGGTCGCCGCCGCTGCCTCCGTCGGCGGCTCCGAAATAGAGGAAACCAAAATCGGCGTCTTTCGGGTTAGCCAACGGGTTGAAGGTGAGGTGGCCGCCGTTGTGATTGCTGAACGGTTGCGCAAAGCGCATTAACTCGCGAGGCGCACTGCCGTCATACTTAGCCGCTGAGGGCGTGGTGGCGGTCCACTCCAGCAGCACGGTATCGTGCGTGTGCTCCTTGCCGCTCCCCATCGTAAAGTCGGCCGGGGGCGTCATGTTCGGGGTGTCCGTGTAGGTATAGAATTTGCCGTACCCGCGGCTGCCCCGCTGATTGAACTGGGGATGAATGGCGAAGCTCTGAAAGCCGCGTTCGGCCCCTTGCGACTGCACACCGATTCCCCATTCGGCGGCGTTCACGTCGAGATAAGGGGTGACCGACTTGCCGTCGTAGCTGACGGTGTAGAGCGGCCCGCGCATGTCGTTGACAAAAAGCCGCCGCGTCCCCGGTTCGTTCACCAGCAGCATCATCCGGGCGGGTTGCGCTTGTCCGGGGAGATCGGGCAGCGCGGCGAATTCGACGAACTGCACCTTGATCACACCCTCCGTCGCCTCCAGCGGTTGAGGGAACGGGTTACGAGTGGGCGCTTGTGCGCAAGCAACCGATGCCCAAGCGGTTCCGATCAGGCAGTAAGTGGAGATGTTCATAGCGAATTCCTATTCTAATGGAGAAGCGGCGCATTCTTGCTAACCGCATCCCCTCCCTGACGGTCAGGGTTCGTTAGGGTTAACTCTGACTAACGCCGCTTCTCGGGCTCGGCGGCTCGCAGCTCTTTGAAACGGGCAAACTCCTGGTTGGCCAGTTCCCGCTGGCCCGTGCGAACGAGTAACTGGCCGAGTAAGTAGTGCGGCTCCGGGTATTTTGGGTCCAGTTCGGCGGAGCGCTTCAGCCAGCGCTCGGCTTTCGGCCATTGGTCGAGCCGGGTCAGGGCCTTACCCGCCAAGTAGGCGTTCCGTCCGCTGGACGGATTCCGTTCCACGGCTTCCACGGCTAAATCGAACGCGCGCCGATTCTGATTCTGCTTCATCAGTAACTCCGCCAGATTCGCATAAGCCCAATCGTAATCGCGGTGCGCCGTCGTCACCAGCGCGATCGCCTTCAAATGCGCTTTGACTGCGTCGTCAATTCGGCCCACGCCTTCGAGCGCCAGGCCTAAGTTATCCCAGGCCCGATAATGAGCTGGATCGGCGCGGACCAGGGTTTCCAGGTGCTCCACCGCCTGCGGATGCCGTCCGTTGAAGTAATAGATGCGGCCCAGCGCATAGTGGGCATCCGCTTGGCCCGGCTCGCGCTTCAGTAACTCCTCCAGCAGAGCGGTGGCTTCGGAATCGCGCGCGAGCAAATAGAGTAAGTTGCCCTTCAGCACCAACCCGGACGTATGGCGCGGCTCAAGTTGCAGGCAATGATCGATCACCCGCAGGGCACCGGAGAACTGTTGCAACGCCACCAGCCGCTGAGCTTCGGCATGGTCCGAAGCGCAACCGGCACCCCAAAGAGAAATGGCTCCGGTCACCAGGACCGGAGCCATTTGGAAGAAGAGCCGCACGAGTCGCTTAAAACTCGATGCGTGCGGAAACTTGAATCGAACGCGGACCCTGCTGTTGACCCGTCAAGCGGCCAAATAGCGGGCTGTTGACGTCGGTGTTCAAGCCACCGCGACCCGCGCGATTCAACACGTTAAACGCATCGCCTCGAATCTCGAATTTCGCGCTTTCACTAAACTTGAAGCTTTTGGCGAGGCCCACGTCGTCGTTCCAAACCGCCAGATTGCGCACATTCGGCAGCACGCGGGGAGCGGTGCCAATGCGCGTGATAATGGCGTTGGAGGTGGCAGGCAACCGGCCAAACGCCGCCGGATTGAGGTAAGGCGTACCGCGGCTAGTGCTCAGCCCACCGGCATCAATGACGGTGGGAACGTTGTTGTACCAGTCCGGCCGGATGTTGCCGCTGAAGAGCTGGTTGTTGTAGCCCGAGATGCCCACGGAAATCGGATCCCCCGAACGGATCTGGTGAATCCCGGTCATCGTCCAGCCCCCAAGCACCTTATCGAAGAAGCCCCGCATCGGAACCAGCTTGCCTTGGCCAAAGGGTAGCGCGTAGATCCAGGTGGCTTTAAAGACCTGCGGGAAGTTATAATCCACCACCGACTTCTCCAGCCGGCGATTGTAGACGTCCTGCGCGCCGATGCCGTCGAGCGGGCTCGACGTATCGGAAATACCCTTCGAGAAGGTGTAAGCGAGTAAGACCGAGAGATCCTTACTCATGCGCCGGTTCACCATCACTTGCAGCGAGTCGTAGCTTGACCGGCCGAAGTTCGGCAGAAACTGGCCCACGCCCGTATATTGCGGGAAGCGCCGCAAGGACTGCGCGAAGGATCCCGTAAAGTTGGGATACGGCAGCGCACCCAACTGCGGATTGTTGCGCAAGGGTTGGATGAGACTGTCGCCGAAGCGCAACGCGTCCACCGGCAATTGGTTCAGCGCGTCCAAACCGCCCGAGGTGAGACGTTGGCCGCGATTGCCGATGTAGCTTACTTCCACCACCGACTCGCGCGGCAGTTGGACCTGGAAGCCCAGGTTAAAGTTCTGCACCATGCCGAGACGGTTGGCGTCGGGGGCAATGTAAGTAAAGCCGTTGCCGATGCCGGGTGCCTGAGTCTTGTTGGGCAGCACGCCGTTAAAGTTCGGGTAGGGATCGTGAAGGTACATCACCGGATCTTGCGCAAACTGCAACTGCGTATTGTTTGCGTTGACGGCGATGACACCGTTGTAACCGAAGGTGGACGGCGACGAGAAGTTATTCACCGGCGCGATGTTGTTCATGCCGTAGCCACCGCGCATCACGAACTTGGGAGAGAAGGCATACGCAAAGCCGAGGCGGGGAGCGATCTGAAAAAAGTTCGTGTTCTGGAAGCTCTTGCGGCCCAGATCTTCGGCGAATACGAGTGCGCCCAGCCGGCCGCCGGCCGCTTCGTTCGGTTTGCTGGGGTCGACGTTCGTCATGCGGCCCGCCCATTCCTGGAACGCGCCAACGATTTCCCAACGAACACCAAGGTTCAGCGTCAACTTCCGCGAAACCTTCCAATCGTCGGAGAAGTAGAAGGCCGGATAGTTGAGGCGATAGCCAGGGTTAGCCAACTGAATGCCGCGCGAAGTGGACTCCACCGCGCCCAGCAGGAAGCTGGCAAACCCGTGGCCCGTTTGAGTGGCGAAGCCCGGCTGCTGCGTCTGCGTGGGCGAGAAGGCGAACGAACCCGTACCGCTCTTGCCCCGCACGTTCTGGAAGTAGGCGCGATACTCGAAGCCCATCTTGAAGCTATGCTTGCCGCGGATGATCGTCAGGTCGTTCTGGGTGATAAAGGAACCGTTGTAGCTCAAGCCGCGCGATTCGGAACCCAAGCGTCCGCCCGCGCCGATGCCGCCGCCCAGAATCGGCTGCCCGCCGAAGGTGAGCGCCGGGAAGGTAGTGGGCGCGGTGTTCTTTAGCCCGATCTTCGAAGCCCAATCCTGGTCCACAAAAACGGATTCGTTGATGTTGCCGAAGCGGTTGTAGCCGAAGGCGAAGTGGTTCAAGATGGTCGGCGAGATGGTCCAGTTCTCGCTGAACCGGCCAATGAAACCCGGGGTCTTCTGCAACTGGAAGACGTTGGTCGGCGTGTCGGGAGGTCCGGCCCAGCGGCCACCCGGTGAGTTATTGCGGACGCGATCATTGTGGTTGAACGAGATCGACATACTGTGCTTCGAGTTGAAGACGTGGTCGCCCTTGGCGGTGTACATCTTCTCGTCGAATATGGGGCAACAAGCGCCGAGCGACACCATGTTATTGAGCAGGTTGTTATTGATCGGGTCGGTGATCGGTGCCAGCTTAAGAATATTCGCCGAAACCGGGCTCCAGCGGCCCTGCGGCACGATGTTGCCAGGGAACGGATCGCGAATCGTTTGTCCATTCAACGTGCGCGTTGAGGCGGGGTCGAAGATTTGACCGAACTGCACCGTCCGGCCCTGCGCGTCGGTGCCGATGGCGGTGCCGGAGCGTGGATCGCTCGTCCCCGCCGGGCTCAGCAGCCGGGCGAAGTTACCTTGCTTAAAGTCGGTAGTGGGCAGCGTGATAAAGCCGCCCGCCGAGAAGTCGCGCACGCGCGTAGTTTCATAAGTGAAGTGGAAGAAGGTCTTATTCTTGCCGTTGTAGACTTTCGGAATTACCACCGGCCCGCCGATTGACCCGCCATAATTGGAAAGTTTGAAGGGGTTGCGTGGGCGCGCGATGGCGTTGAAGTTGAAACTATTGGCACGCAGCACGTCGTTCTGCCCATAGTAATAGGCCGTGCCGTGCAGACTGTTGGTGCCGGTTTTCAGGGCAAAGTTGGCTACCGCGGTCTGGCCGCCGCCATACTGCGCGCCCATCGTACCGGTTTGCAGCTTGAACTCACTCACGGCCTCGGCGGAGGGCGACATCTCATTATTGGAGCCGCCTTGCAGGTCGAACCGGCCCAGCGCCATGCCGTCGATCAGAATCTCGTGTGAGTAGGGTTGTCCGCCGTTGATCGAGCCGCGGAACTCGCCGCCCACCGTGCCCGGAAGACTGCGGAAGATAAAAGACTGGATCTGCCGGCGGCCATCGGCCACCGCCACTGGCCAGGTGTCGAATTCTTTCTCCGACACATAGCGCCCAATCTCGGCGGTGCCCGTTTCAATCAGCGGCGGTTCTCCCGACACGGAAACGCTATCGGTGACTTGGCCGATCTCGAGCTTGAAGTCCACGGTGAGCGTCTGCGCGACACGGAGCGTGACGCCCTCGACGGCCGACGAACGGAAGCCGGTTTTCGAGATCGTCACTTTGTAAAGTCCCGGCTGGAGGTAGGGGACCCGAAAGACGCCGGAGTCTGTAGTGGTGGCCCGGGTTTCGACCTTGGTTTGAGTTTCCGTCACGGTGACGGTAACCCCGGGGATGCCGGCACCCGTCGAGTCAGTGACGATGCCATTCAGTTCGCTGCGTTCGCCTTGCGCGAGCAGGGTGGCAGTTAAAATCAGGAGGGATAGAATGTGACGCATGAAATGCCCCTTTCTCAGATAAAATTAAAATATCACAATTTCGTAAGGGCAGTACCAGAACTTTTGCGTCGCACGGCTTCATAAGCGCTAACTTAAGGCCTTCCCGCCACGACGAAACGCCCCGTCATCGAGCCGCGACCCGCAGGGAGCGGGCCAGAACCACATTGAGTAGCTATTAAAGATAAACATAGCCCGCTCCCTCCGATCGCGGCTTGATGGCGATTCTGGTCTGCCGCCGATAGAAGATAGTTGTCACGCGGTCAAAACACGAGTGCCCGCCCAATCGCAACCCACTACTTCCCAGAGCTAAGGCCCGGTGCAGCTACAGTCGCAGATGGGAGCGAATAGACGCGCCGCACGGCAAGGTCGTACGCAGCTTCCGGAAGGCGCTCCTTCAAGTCGAAGTTGAAGGTCTCGGCCAAGGTGCTGACCCGGAAATGAAAAGGATTCATGGTCCCCAGCGTTTCGAGGTCACGATAGAGCCACGTTCGGGAGTCCTCGGGCCGATCGCTCACAAAACGGATGGCCTCCGCATCGATCTGGATCGTTCCGTGGCAACCGCCCAAGCGATGGCGGTGATAAGCGCGGATTGACGCTTCCGGTGGAGGGGCCGGCAAGAATGCGCCGATCACCGGGCGCTGCAAGGCCGTCGACAGGAAGCGAGCGAGGCGTTCGTCATGGACGCTGCCACGAAGCCTGAATACGTGCGCCTGGCGACCAAGAAGCTCCCGCTTCACGATGTCATAGGTCTCAATCCGAATGACTTTTGCATCTGAAACATCGGCCTGGAAAACATTCAGCAGCGGAATGTCGATTGCCGTTTTCGAATGATCGGAGCGATAACTGACACCCGCCGGGGAAATCACCAGCCGGCCAGCTTCCTTACGGGGGAGATGGTCGCGGAATACGGTAAATTCAAAGCGGTCGCTGGCCTCAGCGCCGGCCGCCGAGACTAACATCAACCAGACAATTGTTTTGAGAAGGCTCACGTCATTCCCTGCACGGTCGGAGTTCGTTTCATCGAGATAGCTCTCCTTGGTTGAGTTTTCGTACCTCGAAACCCTTCCAGATTTCGTAGATCGCCGGGTACACGGCGAGTTCGAGAATGAATGAAGTGAAGATGCCGCCGATCATGGGGGCGGCGATTCGGCGCATGACGTCCGCACCCGCGCCCGTTGACCACATGATCGGCACCAGCCCCATGAACATGACCGCAACGGTCATAACTTTTGGCCGAAGACGCTTTACCGCACCGTCTTCGATGGCTGCCTTCAGGTCGGAGAGATTGCGCATCCGGCCCTCTGCTTTGCGTTGGTTGTAGGCGATATCGAGATAGAGCAACATGAACACGGCCGTCTCGGCATCCACTCCCAATAGCGCGATGAGGCCGACCCATACGGCGATGCTCATGTTGTAGCCGAGGAAGTACAGGAACCAGATCGC
>JANLPT010000295.1:0-2668 GCA_031367405.1 Bryobacteraceae bacterium | reverse complement strand
GGCGGCGCTAATAATGGTAATGGCGGTATTGGCGGCTCCCAAAACCGGCGTCAATGAGGCACCTCCCCACGGAGATGGTTTGCGAGATTTTGGTGAGGGGGGAGCGTTGAAACGTGGCCCGCTTCCTTCGGTCGCGGCTAGCGGTCGCTGCTGGCCTACAATAGCGGCATGAAGCTACTCGTCCTTCTGCTGCTCGTGGCGCCAGAATGGAATCAAACGCTCACTCCTGCAACGGCGGTTCGGCCCCCTGTGCGCAGTATCATCTCGATTTATGACACCAAGTCGCGCAGCGTGCGCGTGCTCTATGCTGCAGATCAGCACTATGAAGCCCCCAACTGGTCGCCCGATGGCCGCTACTTGCTGATCAACGGCGGCGGCAAGCTCTACCGGCTGCCGCTCGCCGGTGGCGCGCCCGAGCCCGTGGACCTGGGCGACTTGGCCGCCGTCAACAATGACCACGGCATTTCACCAGACGGCCAGCATTACGCGATTTCCGCGCGTGGGCCCCAAGGTGGCTCAGAGGTGTACGTCACCAATGCGCAAGGTGGCGAGCGCCGGCGGCTATCGACAAAAGCGCCCAGTTACTTCCATGGCTGGTCGCCCGATGGCCAATGGCTCGCCTTCACGTCCAAACGCGAAGCCGATTACAACCTCTACCGCGTTGCTCTAACGGGCGGCACCGAGCAGCAACTCACCGCTGACCCTGGCTACGACGACGGCCCCGACTATTCGCCCGATGGCAAGTGGATCTACTTCAACAGCGAGCGCGCCGACGGCTGGGACCTCTATCGCATCCCGGCTTCCGGCGCCGGCCCGGATGACAAACTTACTGAACGCCTCACCAACGATGCCTACGAGGACTGGTTCCCGCACCCTTCGCCCAACGGCAAGCAAATCGTCTTTATCTCATTTGAGAAAGGAACCAAGGGGCATCCAGCCAACCAGAACGTTGTGCTGCGCATGATGCTCGCCAACGGAAAGGGCAAACCCACGATCATTCACAAGCTTTTCGGCGGCCAAGGCACGATGAACGTAAACTCCTGGGCATCCGATTCGCGGCGATTTGCCTTCGTCAGCTATCAAGTGAAGTAGAATGCCCTGATGAGTACTCGCAGAGATATGATGGCCGCGCTAGCCGCCGCCGGATTCGCCTTTGGTGCCAAAGGCAAAGCGCTGGGCGTCCAGCTCTATACGATTCGCAGCCTGGTTCCTACCAAGGCCCGCGAATCCATCCAGGCTTTGGCCCAGATTGGCTTCAAGGAAGTGGAGACGCTGCGGGCAATCAACGGCATCGTACTGCCGCTGTGCAAGGAGTTCGGCTTGAAACCGGTGGCCGGTCATTTTGACCTGGCGCTGATCACCGCGCAGCCGTCCGGCTTCCAGAAGGCGATCGATGAGGCGCAGGCGGCGGGGATCAAATACATCGTCATCCCGTACGTGCCGAATGGCGACCGCGGAGGGCCCGACGTCTACAAGCGCATGGCCAAGCAGATCAACTTAGCCGGCGACCTCTGCGCCAAGGCCGGCCTGCAGCTTTGCTATCACCAGCACGCCTTCGAATTTGGCGAGGTGGAAGGCAAGCGGCCGTGGGATATTCTGCTATCGGAAACCGAGCCTCGCACGATGGCGCTGGAGCTGGACGTCTTTTGGGTCGCCGTTGCGGGCCTTGACCCGGCTAAGATGATTCGCGATTTGAAGGGCCGCGTGAAGCTGATGCACTTGAAGGACAAGGCTCCCGGCGTCCCCAAGCAATACAGCGAAGCCGTGTCGCCCGGCGCTTTCCGTGAAGTGGGCCTCGGCGCGCTCGACTTCCCGGCCATCCTGAAGGCCGCCACCGAGATGAAGGTGGAGCACTACTTCGTTGAGCAGGATCAAACCGCCGGTGACCCCATCGAAAGCCTTCGCACGAGCTATCGCAACCTGACCAAGCTAGGCTTTTAAGATGAGCGTCTTCAAAGATCAAATCCTGGCCGGACGCGTGGCCTTTGTCACGGGCGGATCGAGCGGCATCGGGCTGGGGGTCGCGAAGATGCTGGCGGTTCAAGGGGCGCGGGTGATGATCAACGGCCGCAATGCGGAGAAGCTTGCGGGGGCCGTGGAAGAGATCCGCGCGCTGGGCGGCACGGCCGAAGGCGTCGCGGCCGACGTCCGCGACTATGAGGCCGTCGCCGCGGCGCTCGCCCAATGCCGCACGCAATGGGGCGAGATCGACATTCTGCTGTGCGGCGCGGCCGGCAACTTCCCCGCTCCGGTCACCGGCATGAGCGCCAATGGCTTCAAAGCCGTGATGGATATCGATGTGCTCGGCACCTTCAACGCGTGCCGCGCCGCGCATGAGCATTTGCGCAAACCGGGGGCATCGGTGATCGCGATTTCAGCCAACCACGCCAGCGTCGCCTATCCGATGCAAGCGCATGTGTGCGCGGCCAAGGCGGGCATCGAGCGGCTGCTGCAGGTGCTGGCGCTGGAGTGGGGACCCAGCGGCATTCGCTGCAACCTGGTGAACCCGGGCCCGATCGATGACACCGAGGGCATGCGTCGTTTGGCACCCACGCCCGAGGCTCGCGCGGCCTCCGTCCGGACGGTGCGCTTAGGCCGCTTCGGCTCTAAGGACGACATCGCCAATCTGGTGCTCTTCCTGTGATCTGACTCCTGCGCTTTCTGCAAC
>JANLPT010000280.1:0-3470 GCA_031367405.1 Bryobacteraceae bacterium | reverse complement strand
GTTTGGCCACGCTGACCGGGGTGTGGATCGCCGCGCAACCCGCCGATGACAACCACCGCTTCGGTCACGGCAAGGCCGAAGCGCTCGCGGCGATGTTCCAGGTGGTACTGATCTCGGTCTCGGCCATCGGTCTCGGCTGGCACGCGATCGATCAGTTGCTCAGCGGCACCCGCACCCAATCGGCGATGGATGGCATCGCGGTCTCGATCGTGGCCACGCTGCTGACATTGGTGCTGATCGCCTACCAGCGCCATGTCATCCGCCAGACCCGATCGGTGGCGATCGCCACCGACCACGTCCACTACCAGGCCGATCTCGCGCTCAACCTCGCGGTGATCGCCGCGCTGCTGCTCGACCAGCGCTTTGGTCTGACCTGGGCCGATCCGGCTTTCGCACTCGGCATCGCGCTGTGGCTCGGCTGGGGCGCCTGGCGCGCCTCGCAAGCCGCGATCGAGCAGTTGATGGACCAGGAATGGCCGAACGAAAAGCGCGAACGCTTCATCGAAGTGCTGCGCAAACACCCCGAATTGCGCGGCGTCCACGATCTGCGCACCCGCACCAGCGGCCACCGCGATTTCGTCCAGTTCCACGTCTGGGTCGATGGCCGCATGACCGTGACCGAAGCCCACCGCGTGATGGACGAAGTGGAAGCCCGCCTGATGAACGAATTCCCCGGCGTCGAAGTGCTGATTCACCCCGATCCCGAAGGCATGGTCGACGATCACGACCAAGCCCCCGAAGATCTGCTGGCCGGACACGTCGATCTGGCGACGGCACTGGCGCCGAAGGCCGACGCGGCATGATGGTGCCTAGTGTTTAAAATACTGATATTAAACGGTTAAATTCACAACTTCGCTAAGTTCACACGTGTGGAACATGGGAGAGAAGTTCGCACGACCCGCGCCCCGTCCGCCCGGACGAGGAAAAACAAGGACTTGCCGACGATTTCAAGGAACACGGCGGGTTATGGCGAGTTTGCGGCTTGTAGGACAGCGGTTTGGTGGGGTGCGGTTGGTTTCGGTGAGATGTTTGATTGAAGAACAAAGAGTTGAATGCGGGGCTAGCGGCCCCCAAGCCCCCGCGACTGTCCACGCCGGATGTTCCTTGTCCGTCGTGCGATTAGAATGGGTGTGAAGTTTGGGGCTAGTTTCGCGGAATTTGGTCGCGTGAACCATTCGGACCTGAATAGCTGTTTGGATTCGACGCGTCAGCCTTGTGGCCTGAATGGCAGGAAGGGCGTGGAAGGTCGACTTTGGCCCCTTTGGTCCCACGCCAAATCGCGGCCAGCCCAACAGCAGAAGTTGACAAGCGGAATCTGCTTCCGCATAAACCGGAATGCCATTCCGCTTAGGAGACCGCTATGCCGATCATCCACGTCCATCTTAAAAAGGGCACGACCAAAGCGTTCAGGGCCGCCTTGTCGGGAGCGATCTCCGAAGCATTGCTCGGCACCTTGGAATTGCCGGCCGATGACTACAACCAGGTGACGTTCGAGCACGAGCCGGAAAATATGCTGTATGATGCCAATTTCTGGGGCGTCCCACGAAGCGAAAAAATGATCTTCATCTCGATGAGCTTCAATCATCGATCGGCCGAGTTGAAGGCCAGGCTGTTCGAGAACGTGGCGGCAAAGGTGGTTAGGGCAACAGGCACACGCATCGAGGATATCATGATGAATATCGTTGAGATTGCGTCAGAAAACTGGTGGGCTTACGGGCGCGCAGTCAACGCCGAAACGGGCTTCGACGCGCGTATGGTGAACACGCCCGCGTGACTGTATATCGAATGCATGGTGGCAAGCACGCATGACGGTCCGGAGCGGACCCGCCGCATCGATGCGCAGCGCAACCAGGCCCGCATTTTTGCCGCAGCCAAAAGCTGTTTCGCCGATAAGGGCGCGGCGGCGCGAATGGAGGACATTGCGCGCCTCGCGCAAATGGGCGTCGGGTCGCTTTACCGATCTTTCGGCAGTCGCGCTGGTCTTGCCGAGGCGATCTTTCGCGATTCACTGAACGAACTCGTTGTGCTTGCGAACCAGCTTAGCGCGCAAAAAGACCCTGCCGCCTCGCTCAAGATCTGGCTGCGGACTTACACCACCGAGCTTTACGGCAAGCGCTTGATGCTCGGCGACCTACTGCCGCTGTTCGATGCCCAGCCGCAACTGGTTATCGATGCCAGGGCCCATGCTGTCGCGGCATTGGCCAAGGTGCTGACAAAAGCGCAAGCCGAAGGCGCCGTGCGCGGCGATGTGGATGCGCACGCGCTGATGCAACTCGTCAACGGTTTGGCAGCACCCGCAGACGGCGACCCCGATCGCGCGCATCTGCTGTTGGACGTTGTACTCGATGGGCTTTCGCTCGGCCATCGGTGATCGAATGGCTCGCTCAGCGTCTGCCGATGCGTGCCGCAGCCGCAGACCGGGCAGTTGTGGATGCCGATCATCCGATCACCCCAGACAAAAGCGGTCGTCTCGCCGGTAATGCGCACGTGTTCGGGCGGAAAATACGCGACCCGCCACGCCAGCCGATGGCAAAGCGAGCAATTGCACTGCGCCACCCACGTCGGCATGCCGGGCACCTCGATCCGCACATTGCCGCAGTGACAGCTTCCCTGAACGCCCATGGCGATGTGGTATTGTGATCCGGGGCTGGCTGCAATGGTGTGGTACGGTGAGTCAGCATTCAGACGAATACCCAGCCGTTGATGAACCGAAATCGTTATTCGTCATCTTTGTCGCCGGGCTTGCCCTGGGTGTGGATTCACATTCGAAGTGCACCGGGTTGAAGGTTGCGGCTGGGGCTGGCGACGCTTGCGGTTCAAGTTGGCCGCTGGAGGTCCGCAATGTGATCGTGTCCGGAAAGGTAGCTCTCGTTGGCGATGGGCGGCGAGCGGCCGTTGGTTCATGCCTGCAACGAAGGGCAGCTATCAGTGGCGTTTGGCAAGGGACCCAACGGCAGGAATGTGGTCGTGTCCGGAACGGCGGCATCTCACCCGGCCAATCGCTAACGCCGCCGTTCGCTTCCTCGTCACCACGGGCTTGACCCGGGGTCCAGCTACCTTTTTGGAGCCAGTGACTCGATAACGACCCTGACCGATGCGATTGGACCGGCAGGGGTGTGGAAAGAAGAAGCTGGACCCCGGATCAAGTCCGGGGTGACGAAAGGGGATGCGGCGTGACGAAGGGGGGATGGGCCCGATTGCGCCACATGCCTTGGCCGTCTGGCGCAAACCTCTCGCGCGCCAACCAACCTCGACAGTCCCGGGGGTGTGGGGGCCGCTGGCCCTCGCTTCTCACCCTTCTTTTTCAATCCAAAAACCGCGCCGCGCCCGCCCCCTCACCCCTTCGGAAACAGCGCCACCACATCGCCCAGCCGCTCGGCCACCTGGTGCAGGCGGTCTTCCTGGGTTTTGCCCAGCCGCACCACTGTCAGCCCCTGTTCGGGTGAGACGATCACGTATTGGCCCAGGTG